>NC_019684.1:1510833-1821666 GCF_000316645.1 Nostoc sp. PCC 7524 | reverse complement strand
GATCGCTTTTGCTAGTAAGGTTTTACCAGTTCCCGGAGGGCCAACCAACAGCACACCTTTAGGAATACGTGCGCCTACAGCTGTAAATCTTTCTGGCTGCTTTAAGAAGGTGACGACTTCTTGTAATTCTTCTTTAGCTTCTTCAATACCTGCTACATCGTCAAACTTCACCCCAGTTTTGGCTTCCATCTGAAACCGCGCTTTGGATTTACCAAAGTTCATGGCTTGCCCAGGGCCGCCAGGGATGTTGTTAGAACGACGGAACAAAAAGAACAATCCAGTAATCAATAAAATTGGAAAGATCAGATTACCTAACAATCCCCAGATAGCGCCATCATTCCGGACTGGATGGGCATCAAAACTAACGTGTTTTTCTTTAAGCTTGCTAATTAACTCAGGAGCGTTAACTGGCAAATCTACCCGCCAACGTTGGATGCGATTTTCGATATCTTGGTCAACGGCTTCGACAATTGCTGTTCTACCGCCTTCATAGAGATCTACATTATTAACGCGACCAGCATCTAAGTATTCCAGAAAGCGACCATAGGTCATGCGGGTGTTAGCTGCATTCCTAGTCATGTCGGCAGGATTCCCTGCAAATGTTCCTTGCCAGAAGAAAAAGCCAATTACCAAAGCTGGCAATGTCCAGAGTACGAGGACTCTCCAAGAGAATTTCATTTTAATTTGCCTCTAGATGCCACTACGATTAGTTATTTCTAGCAACGGTCGTCACTAGATAGTTGTACAACGGATGTTTATTAATCCATTTTGTTTAATTTGATATCTGATCACGCATCGCCATAAATCTCAGATGCTGATAAGAATCTTAATTAAATTTAACTTAATTCTAATACAACATGGTGATTGTGGGAGAAGGCAGGGGCTGGGAAGGAGCAGAGGAGCAGGGGAGCAGGGGAGAAAAACTATTGCCTATTGCCTATTGCCTATTGCCTAATAATTATTGCCTACTTAACTTCTGTCACTTGCAGCGTATAAGGAAAATATTTACCTTTTTGGTAGGAACCTACCCAAACTTGGTAATCTCCTGGTAGCCATTCGCCAACTATGCCGGGATTTTTGCCATCTAAATCGTCGTTACACCAAGTACCGCCAGGGCCTTTGACTATGATGGTGGTGTCTTGTGGAGCTTGTACTTGCAATTTCAGGTAGTCAAATTTACTGGTAAGTTTGATGGTGTGGTCTGGTGTTTCATCCACGAATCCGTTACAGGGGCCAGTGGGTGTTTCGATTCTGCCGGCAATTTGCTTTCCTGCTACTGAGCCTCCACTCATACCCCTAACTCTCAGGGGGTCTGGAGAAAATTTGCGGCTGATAGTGATATCTCCAAATATCGGTGGCGTTTCTTGAGCGTTACTTCCATGCGGAAGTGCCGATATAACACCAAGCGTAACTATCATTAAAGATAATCTAATTCCTCTATTTAGCGTTGTTTTCGACATTGTATTTATATACTTTCTCAGTATTGGGGTTGACATGAATTTTACTGAATAAGTTCCCCCAATGAGAGAATTTGACTATGCAATTTTAGATTTTTGATGAAGGAATATTCATGAGTACATGAGCGGTATTTTGCTGTAACTTTGGCTGGTTTTCCTGATATGGAAACACACACAGATGTGTGTCCCCAAATCTAAAAATTTGCTAAAGCTTTAACTGTCTTTTGGGCAAGTTGCTTGATTGCCAATTGGGTAGCTAGTAGGGTGCGTCAGTCAGAGACTTCCTTAACGTACCGAGAAATTACTCATACTGACGCACCCTTGTATATTAAGAGGCGATCGCCTGATTTAAGCGTGGTTTATCTAAACCAATATGATTCAGGAGTAACCAAGATTGGATGAGGTCGGGGCCGTGTACGTCTCCAGTTAGGGCAGCTCGCAGCGATCGCATGACTAAGCCTTTCTTAACGTTTTGACCTTTCACCACTTGTTTAATGATGTCTTGGGCAACCGTCTCTGTGAGTTGGGATTGACTATCTAAGGCGGTGATAATTCCTTGGAGAACAGCACTAGAGCCTTCTTGCTGCAATTGTTGGCTACCCTCGGCGCTCGCTTCGACTGTATCGTGGAAAAACATTTGGCTCATGGCCACAGCATCTGTTAACCGAGTCATACTAGGAGCAATTAAAGTTACCAATTGCTCTAACCAAGCACGTTCTCTACCACTATCAAATTTATACCCAGCTTCTTGCCAATAAGGAATGATTAAATCTGTTAGCTGATCTATGGGCATACTGTGGAGATACTGACTATTCAACCAATCCAGTTTTGCCCAGTCAAATTTTGCCCCAGCTTTATTGACGCGCTCAAAACTAAACTCTTTGGCGGCTGCTGCTAAGGTAAATATTTCTTGTGTAGAATCTGGTGGCGACCAACCTAGTAAGGTCATGTAGTTAACCAAAGCTTCGGCTGTAAAGCCCATTCGCTGAAAGTCGGAGATGGATGTCACCCCATCCCGTTTGGAGAGTTTGCGCCCATCCATATTTAAAATCAAGGGTGCATGAGCAAATTCTGGGGTTTTGGCTGCAAAAGCTTCATACAGGAGAATCTGCTTGGCTGTGTTGGCGATGTGGTCTTCTCCCCGGATGACATGAGTAATTTGCATATCCATGTCATCAATGACAACCACAAAGTTGTACAGAGGTTGGCCACTTCCCGATTCTGAGGCACGGGCAATGACCATATCACCGCCTAAATCACTGCCGCGCCACACCATTCTGCCCCTTACTAGGTCATTCCAGACGATTTCTCTGTCATCGTCAATTTTAAAGCGGATGACGAAACTGCGTCCTTGGGCTTGAAATTCCGCTTCTTGTTCTGGGGTGAGGTGGCGGTGGCGGTTGTCGTAACGGGGGGCTTCTCCCTTGGCTTTTTGGGCTTCCCGCAGTGCTTCTAATTCTTCGGGTGTGGTGTAGCAGCGATAGGCTAAACCTTGGTCTAGCAGTTGTTGTACTGCTTTTTGGTACATATCTAAGCGTTGGGATTGGAAAAATGGCCCTTCATCCCAATTAAGTCCCAACCAACGCAACCCCGTCATAATATTTTCTGTATATTCGGGGCGCGATCGCTCTAGGTCTGTGTCCTCAATTCGTAGAATAAATGTGCCGCCGTGGTGACGGGCAAATAACCAGTTAAAAACAGCCGTCCTGGCTGTGCCAATATGTAAATTACCCGTTGGGCTGGGTGCAATTCTGACTCTAACAGTCACGGTAGTTCTCTCTTTCGCAAGGCATGAATAAATATAACAAGTGCTGAGTATAGAGTCATGCTTGGTGAGTGAGGACATTAACTCTACAATCAAGACTCTTAACTGAATCAACTCAGCACTTGTTAGTTATAATTCTGAACGGGACTGACGGGGCTCGAACCCGCAACTTCCGCCGTGACAGGGCGGTGCTCTAACCAATTGAACTACAGTCCCTTAATTGGCAACTTCCCTATTATGACTAACTCCACAGGATTTGTCAACCTCAGATAGCAGTTTTTTAGAATTTTTTTTTCAAGTTCCTGGCTTTTGGTTCAAACGGGCTGAGGCGACGATTTGCGACATTGATGCTATCTGCTGGAGGATTTGTGACTGCATTTGCTTATACTGCTGCTTGAGCAGATTTTTACTCGACTGCGGTTGATTGGTTGGTGGTAGTTTTCGGCTTTGTTCTACCCAAATCTTCAACTTTTGTCGTTGGCTAGGATCAATGTCACTTCTGAGAACTTGGGTGCAAGTATGGGGTGGTTCTAGGGTAAAGCAAATGAGCGGATAACTTTCATTGTCGGCTAGGGATGTTACCAGCAGCCGATTATGGGTATTTTGCATATCTATGTAACATGGTAGCCACTTGGGTTCTAGTTCTTGATTATGAAGTAGTGTCACCCATAGGAGCATGGGATGGGGTGATGTGACAAAGATAAATCGGTTGTGTAACTTAGAATTTAAACGCTTCCGAATTTCTGTGGCTGGTAACATTAGCCAGAGTGTAGCCGCACTTCCTTGGGGAGTATTGATTAAATAAGGGAAAACAATTTCTTGTTTGGGTTTATCTTGTGGCCAGATAAATTGTTGATAATTTTTTTCTATAGCTAGAAGTAACTGGGAACCTGTGGCAATTTTGGGGGTAGTTATAGGAGTTAATGTTGTTGGTACATTGGCACATCGCGACTGTTCTATACTGTCTAAAACTTCGAGAATTTCTGCCATTGTTTGAGGGCGATCGCTGGCTTTTTTTGCCAGACAAGCCATAATTAAGTTGTTGAGTTGTGGCGGTAGTTTTAATTGGGGCTTAACATCTGTAATATTTCTGGGTGCTTCAAAGTGATGCGCTCTATACCAAGCACCAAATAAATCGGTTTCTGGTTGCCAAGGTTTAGCTCCGGTGAGCATTTCAAACATCATTACACCCAAGCTATAAATATCAGAGCGACTATCTAATTTTTCTCCTTCTAATTGCTCTGGAGAGCAGTAGGGTAAAGTACCATGAAACCCTTTGTTGGTACTCAATGTAGCTGCATAATTTAAAAATTTAGCTATGCCAAAATCGAGAACTTTGACTAACTGTCCTAATATGGGATCGGGAACAACTAATATATTGGCTGGTTTAATATCTCGATGTACTAGGGGGTAAATCTTACCATCAATTTGAATACCTTCATGAGCGCACTTTAAACCCAAACATATCTGGCGTGCCAAAGTTAAAAATTTCGGTAATGGCAGGGGAATTAAATCTTTTAAACTTTTACCATTGAGATATTCCATCACATAAAAAGGTTTACCTGTTTCACTCACACCATAATCATAGGCTCTGACAATATGTAAGCTTTTTTGACTTAAGGCTGCACTCATCAGTGCTTCACGAGCGAAGTCTTTGCGAATTTTGGCATCAGATACAGTTTGTGTGAGAAATTTGATTGCAACTGGTGTTCCTCCTAGTAAAACATCTGTGGCTAAAAAAACTTCCCCCATCCCACCGCTACCAATTAATTGTTGCAGTTGATAACGATTGGCGATTAATCCTGTACTTTGTGGAGATACAAATGCACTTTGATTCACTTTTATGACCTCTAATATCGCCATTTGTTAAACATTCAAATATATCCGTTATTTATGTTTGAATAAGTGGAGAAAATTTTCAAATAATTTAGATAACCAATTTTTAAATTCTAGTTTCGCTATTTGATTGTGATCGGCAAATTTTTTCATAATCTCTAGTTTGATTTTTTCATATTCTACTTTGAGAATCGTTTTAGCTTCCTGAGATGACATATCTTCATTTACATCTGTAGATTGATTGATATTCAACCAATCTACAAGCTGCTGGCGTTGTTTAGCAGTGAGGGTTAAGGTGAGAACATGAGTGCAATTAACAGGTTCTTCTATGGCAAAAAACAGGAGATGATAGTATCCTGTATCTGCTAAAACTCTGGCAATTTTTTGACCTTTAATTTCTGTTAAGTCTACAAAAGAAGATAACCAGCGAATTAGGGATAGTTGGGTATCATATAGCACTGTCACCCACAGAATCATCGGGTAAACAGTGATTTTATTAATAAACTCTGTACTATGATTTTTATTTAAAAACTTGGCAATTTCTTGTTTCGGTAACATTGCCCAATAAGTGGGAATTACACCTTGAGTAGTGTGTAATAAGTGGGGAAATCCTATTGAACCTACTGGTTTATTTTTTGGCCAAGTTTTTTGTAAACATTCTTTTTCTGAGATAGAAGTTACTGGTACTAACTGCACTGTAGGTAATGTTTCCCAAACATCATGATGAATATTAGTAGTAGGAGCCTCTATTTTGGTTTTAATTTGTTCTAATGCTTGTAATATTTGGTTAATATTTTGTGGGCGATCGCCTACTTCTTTAGCCAAACATTTCATCACTAACTGTTGTAATTCCTGGGGAATTTTTAATTGAGTATCAACTTCTGTAAATGTAGGTGGAGTTTGAAAGCGATGGGCTTGATACCAGCTACCAAAAGAGTTAGTTGGTGTTTGAAATGGATGTTTTGCAGTTAACATTTCAAACATTAAAACTCCCAAACTATAGATATCAGAACGGATATCAAGTAGTTTGCGTCCTTCCATATGTTCTGGAGAACAGTAAGGTAAACTGCCAATGAAAGAATCTGTCAGTGTCATCCCACTGCGTTCTGTTAAAAATTTGGCGATACCAAAGTCAAGGATTTTAACAATTTCATTTTGTTTAGTATCTGCGATAATAAATATATTTTCTGGTTTAATATCTCTATGTAAAATAGGATAAATTTCACCTTTGAGGCTAATACCTTGGTGAGCGCATTCTAAGCCTAAACAAATTTGATAAGAAATATCTAAAAATCTCTCGATGGTTAATGGTTGAAGTTTGAGAATCTGCTTTAAGTTTTTACCTTGAAGATACTCCATTACATAAAATGGAGTTTTGTCTTCTGTCAGTCCATAACTCAACAAGCGCACAATATTTTTACTTTTCCGTCCCAATTGAGCGCCAATAAAAATTTCTCTAGCGAAGCGTTGGGATAATTGTTGATTTGCTAAACTGAGCATGAGAATTTTTAATGCAACTTGTTTACCACCTTTAGCTGCATCTTCTGCTAAGTAAACTCGTCCCATGCCACCTTTACCAATCAAATCTATTATTAAATAGCGATTGTTTAAAAATTTTCCAATATAAACATCTGGTTCGGTTTTGGAATTGACCATATTTGGAAATTTTACGCTATCAAATAACTGTTAAATCCTGTAAGGCTTTAATTTACTTAGAAATAATTAGGCAATGTGAAAAGTTCTAGACAACTATTTAGCTTTTCATCAATATTATGTAACATATTGATGAAGCAAAAGATATGAGGAAATTTACGTAATCCCTAAATTAACTAAATCAGTTTTTACAATCAATTACGTAAAATTACTGTTATAGCAGGTGACAGGTGACAGGTAACAGGTGATACCAATTCACGAAAAGCCTGATACAAATAAAGCATCAAGAATAAAATCCCAACCTGTGATAGAAGCAACAACTGATGTGTTTAATTGTTCCAATCGCTTCCAGATAAATTCTCTTAATTCATCTAAATTTGAGAAGCTTTCCCAAGTTAGATGCCTTTTAACTTCTTCCCACAATCTTTCTATTGGATTAACTTGAGGTGTATGTGGAGGTTGAAATAACAAAACTATGTTTTCTGGTATTTTCAGATGCTGACTTAAATGAAAAGCCCCATTGTCTAACTGAAGAATATGAATATCTTGAGCATAAGTCTGGGAAAATTTTTCTAAAAAAATATTGAAACAGGCTGTATTCAAATGAGAGAATTCCCAGATAAAATACTCTCCAGTTAAGGGTTCCACTAATCCATATAAGTAAAAATTATCCCGCTTCCATTGCATAATGCCGATGGGCTTGACTCCTTTTTTAGTAATTAGTCTCCCAGCTTCAGTCTTCAATCCCACACGGCTTTCGTCCCCACACCAATATCTCATTGTTTTTTGCCTATCTACTGGTGCTATGACGTGTTTTTTTATTACTTCTAGGTATTGTGGCAGTTTTTTTTAAATTCTGATTCTGCTTCGCTATCGTATTTAATACCTACTGCTCGCGGCACTTTTAGCTTTGCTTTCATTTGATAGCGCACTGTATCATGTACTACTTTATATGATGCTTCTATCCCTTCTACTGCTTTTAACCATGTTCGGATTTCCTCATAACTTTTGAATCCCTCCGATTCTTGAAGCTCTTTGTCTAGCTGCTCTCTTACTTGTAAGCTAATTATTGCAGGTCGCCCTGGACTCTTTAGAGTTGTTAATAGACCCTTGATTCCCGACTCTTGATAATTTTTTAACCATCTTTGTACCGTTACCCTTGCCCTTCCTACTACCACCGCTACATCTTGTATTGTTTTCACTTGTCCTATTTTCAGCAAATACAAAGCTTGAATCCGGTTCTTGGCAACTTTTGGTGATCTTAGCCGGGGGAAGGCAGAGGGCAGAGGGCAGAAGGCAGAAGTCGGAAGAGTAGAAGTAATAATTTCAACCCTTGAGTTTGTTTAAAGTAGCAACTAATATACTTTGCATTTCCTCAACTTCATTTAATACGGGAGTGAAAAGGTCTTTATCAGCTAAATCTACTTCTTTGGCAATGATTAATTGCGTATCAAGTTCTCTCAAAGAACCTAGCGCAATATGTAAAAACTGGATATATTCTGGTTTGGAACGCCTACCATAGCCTTCAGCTATATTAGACGCTACAGATACGGATGAACGGCGTATTTGACTAGTTAAACCGTACAATTCTGACTGAGGAAATAGGCGGGTAAATTTATAACAATTGATAGCAAGTTGAACTGCCCTTTGCCAGATAAACTGATTTCTATAACTCATATAATCAAGTGTAAATTGTCAAAATTTTCTTTTCAAATAGCCAACAGAAATCGTCGTTCTAGTAAGTCTATCTTGGCGCGACCATACATCTGCCGTTTTAACATTTTCAGTCGATTAATATGCCCTTCAACTGGGCCATTACTAACTGACATAGTTACACCTGCTTTCACAGCATCGTAGTCAGACTCTAAACTAACAGCAAAGGAGCGCAACAAAGAAACCAAGCTGTTTTTAGCTTTGTTTAACCAAGCATCGAGCTGCTCAGGCAGGCGTTGACGCACAAGAGATGCAAACTGTTGTGCTAGTTCAATAGCTGACTTCAAATCCGAATGGGCTTTTTGTAGTTGAGCGATGACTTCACGCTCATTAGGCTGTATTAATTCTGGTCGTCGCAAGACTAAAGCTGTGACGCGACTGGGGGTGAGAGGACGATGGGCGCAAGAGCTAACCCTGGGGGAAGCGTTTTTTCTTGAACCTTTTGCTGGCTCAAATCCGGGCAAGGTCTTGAGATAACGAGTGAAGCGAGCGACCGTGGCATAACTACCGGTATAGCCGCAGGTGCGAATTTCTTCAAACAGTTCTTGGGTGTTGTGGTTCCCGCTATTCCAGCGACTGAGGAGGTAATCATGATAAGGGTTGAGAAGACTCAGACCGTGGTCGCTACGTTCACGACGTTCGGTAAAAGTTGAGCTACGCAAGTAATTGAATACGGTAGTTTTAGAAACTCCCAGCTCTTGAGCGATTGCTAGCCCTGATAAGCCAATAGACCGCAGTCTCCAAACTTGCTCATGGATTTCTCTGCGTCTATCCCGTGCTTTGGCGGATTGAACTTTTCTTTTTAAAGATGTGTTTTGGGGAAACCTTGGCACAACTGGACTCTTATTAGTCTCAGCAATCATGGAAAGGTTGTTTGCTGTTTCCACCTCTAAATGCACTTTAGTATCAGTATTAAAGACTTGTTTTTCCACTTCTTTTAGTGTTTTGGCGTGATTACCAAAGACTTGATAAAGCGTTTGAGATAAGTTCTGCAATAGATGAAAGCGGTCTGCAACTTGAATGGCTTCTGGCGCACCTTGGCGAATACCACTTTCATAAGTTTTTGACCGATCTCGTGAGACGACTTTGACACCAGGGTGAGCTTTTAACCATTCTGCCAAAGTTTCAGCCTTTGCATCTTTGAGTAGAGCAATTGGTCGTCTGCGTTCGAGATCAATTAGTGCTGTGCCGTAAGTTTTACATTTACGAAAACAAAAGTCGTCTACCCCAAGAGTATGTGGCGTTACGATGGGTGGTAGTGGAATTGAGCGGACTAAATTTAATAGCGTGTTGCGAGAAACTTTTATCCCCAAGTCCTGTGAGAGTCTTACCCCTGCTGCACCACCATTAGCTAAACCAATCGCACTCAGTCTTTGAGCTAAACGTAGAGTTCTTCTCGCCCAAGGTGCGGTAACATTGGTCAGCCTTTCTGCAAAAATGCGCCGTTTACACAATTTATTAAGGCAAAAAAACTTCCGCACCCTTAACTGTAAAGTAATGCTGTAATCAGCCCAGGGTAAATCTGCTAACTTTCGCTCATAGCGACTATGAATTTTATGAGTTGGTTGGTTACAAACTGGACAATTAACTACTCTATTGATAGCAGAAACAATCAACTTTATCTGAGTTTTTATCTCGTCAAGAATGCAATTTTCAAGTTTCAGGTTTGCTGAATCTGGTAATAGATAACTTAGCACTGACATAACCAAGCTGAGGCTTATCCCTCAAATGTTTGATGGAGTGAAGTTTGACGTATCTCAATTATATCTTTCTAACTTCTGCCTTCTGCCTTCTGCCCTCTGCCTTCCCCCAACCAAGATCACCAAAAGTTGCCAAGAACCTTGAATCCGTTCAAAACTTGATGCTGTTTTTTGTTTTAAGAGCAACTCATGTAATTCCTCTACTGACTCTTTTATTTCTACTTTGGTTACTCCAGCCATCTTTGCTCGTTAATATTTATTCCTTATTTATCTGTATCATACTTTTCGTGAATTGGTATGACAGGTGACAGGTGACAGGTTTAAAAGCTTCTGATGGTAATGGTTTTATGGTTTCCTGATGTCCTAATCTCATTGGGTACAGCTATGAGTAAATCAATTTTTCCCTCTTAAACCATAGAGACACAGCGAAAAGTCTGTAGCTTGCTTTTCGGATGCTGTGGAAGTTGCCTCTGTTCAGAATTTTTTAAGACAGAGGTACAGAGTTGAGTGAGAAATCGGGTTTAGTTATTTCTACTTAGCGGCCAGAAACGGCGAAATAATCTGGTAATTGGTGATTCGGTTTTAACCTTAAAAGCCAGAATTTGATTGCGTTGTATTGAATTAAAATTATTATCGCTAATAAGGATTAATGCCCGTTGCCCATCGGGGAGTTGCGGGCCGAGAGTTAGTCCTTCTATGTTGTCTAGTGGTGCATCTATAGTTCTTAAATCTAAGAGTAGTTTTTTCTGGACTGGTTTAATATTTTTGGTATCGACTGCCAACAAACTATCTATATTACTAATATTATTCGCTCCTTCTAAAGAAATTTGAAATAATAAAACAGCAAACCCTAAACCTGTAAACGATCGCTCTATACTGAGGAAATGTCCTTGGTTATCCAAAGCCAGTAAATCTGGTAATCCACTGGCAAATTTACCGGTGATATTGAAGAATGAGCTTATAGGTTCAGTTTGGTAAAGAAACTCTTTCTCTGGTTGATTACTCAGGAGATTATATTGCAAAATTCGGCAAGGACTGCCGATATTAGGTTGAGCTGCTGGCCCGTCTGGAATCAGAGCATTTTCGGTAGCCGTAAATAAATATTTGTTATCTGGTGTAATTGTCAGACTTTCAAAGGCTAAATTATTACGGACACCTTGCTTACCATTTTTATCAGGTAAAAATTTGTTGGGTATGGGTAGTGTTTGCTGAACTTTACCAGAGGATAGGCTAAATTCTTTAATAAAAGGTGGAATTAATTGAGCAACATCACCTTCAGATGAAATAAATACTGTTTCTGCTTTGGTGACAGCAATACCTTCTGTATCAGTTTCCCTAGAGCTAAAGGTTTGACCATTATTATTTAATAGGGTAGTGACACCAACTGGTGTGACTCCGTTATCTGGCAAAGTACCTTTACTTAAATCAATTTTAAGGGTGTAAAAACGGGCGGGAGCTTTTTGTCCCCTGTCGTCGGAAATAGCATAATATAGGTCATTTTGGGCATCGTAGGTAATACCAGATAATCCCCCAACTTCAGTTTTTTGAAAGGATAATCCTTTGGGCAATGTGGCTTCTCCAATAAACTCTATGCTACTAATTTCAACAGCACCTGTGTCTAAATTAGTTACAAAGAAGCTGATAATTAAAATAGCGATCGCTAAATAAATGATTCTGGGCAATTTCCAGATTTTTTTCATCGAAACCTCTGGGTCTGAAACCCCGTCCTTCTATAGCAGTTCTCGGTTGGGTGTAGCACAGTTTTGACCTCTCTCCAAACCTCTCTCCTACAAGGAGAGAGGCTTTGAGTTGTATTCCCCTTCCCTTGTAGGGAAGGGGTTAGGGGTTAGGTCTGTATTCCATTCAACTGCAAACCCTTCCTGCTTCCCCTACTTCCTATGTTCAAGCTCGTCTTAAATGATACTTATCTTGCACAAATGTCACTAGCCAGTCTTTGACAATGCGGGTGGCTCTACAGTCATCTTCGTTGTAACGACTGATGATTTCTAGTAAGGTGCGATCGCCTGTCTCTAACCATTGATCATACCAGTAAATACACTTGGCTCCACTAGCTTCTTTGTCACGCCATTCAAAACCTAACCATCGAGCAATGGCTTTGAGGGCATAACTTTCTATGGGTAAAGCTACAGTTTGGGTTAAGTGTTCATAAATATCGATAAACCGATTCAGTACGGGCTGTACGGATTTGTGAGGAGTACGGTACAGTTTTGCTAGGCGTTTGACTGTATCTAGTTCGTAGACGCAAAAATGATAAATTGGGGCTTCTGGATATTGCCAAACTAAGTCTAAAAATTGTTGCCAAATGAATTCTTCTTCTTCTGGTTTTTCCGCCAAGAAAGAATAAAATGTTTCGGTATTGGTTTGCTTATTCACCACCAAAACCCCTAAAAGATAATCTAAATTTAAATCTGGTTGGGCTTCAATATCAAAGTATATTTCTACGGGTGCGTTAACTGTAATATTGCCCTTGGGGGGTGGAAAAGGGAAAGTTAAGGGTTTTTTTTCTAAGACTGATTGGGCTTGAATCACTAATTTAGTTGCAACTTGAGAATCAAAACCCGTGAGATTTTCTAAAATGGCGGGGTTGGTATCAGCGAGAGATTCTAGCGTGGTAATGGAGAGGGTTTGCAGTTGGGTGTAACGAATGGGTGTGACTCCTGGTAAGAGGGAGAGGTGTTGTTGAGACTGAGCGATCGCATAACATTGACTGTACCAAAGACAAAGATTACACTTCTGACGGGAAATAAATATTTCTGGTGCAGTTGTCACCTCTAAATCTTGAATGAATTCCTGTAAAATTACCTGCATTTGGGGTGTCCATTTAGACAAATCCACCAGATAGTGAGGATTTTTACTCCGCAATATCAGCCAAGCTGTTGACGGTGTAATTCCCTGCACTCTAGCTAAAACTTGGGCGTGAAAGGCGGTGACAACTTGATATTCTTGTTTGGGACGCTTACCGAGTTCTATATTTACGGGTGTATATACCCAATCTCCCAAGTGGGATTCTCCTGGTTGTTTGACAAGTAAATCGGGACGACTGAGGAGAGTATAGTTTACGTCAGGTTCTGTATCTATTAACTGACTGTAATTAGCTAATAGCACGCCTCTATAAATGTATTCAACTCCATGCTGCATCAATTCTAAGGTTGCCGCTTGTCCAGCTTCCCAGTTGCCTCTGGGATAATTTGGTTGGTGATAGGTGTACTGAGTCAAAATACTGTGGTGATGCAGCATTTTGTCTTGTTGCAGCTTCAGCAACAATTCACTAGGCGCATCTCGTTGGCTTCTGTCACCGTGAATATCTAAAACAGGGCGACGTTTACAGCGTTGGTATTGCAGGAGGTGTTCGGCATTAATTAGCATTAATTCTAGTTTATAGGCAGTAGGCAATAGGCAGTAGGAGGCAGTAGGCAATAGGCAATAGGCAATAGTCATTAGTTATTCTCCCCTGCTTCCTCTCCTAACCTCTATTTAATACTTACTGCCTGAGAGAATGGGAAACTAAGAAAATGCGCTATTTTGAATTTTAAGTTGTTTATGACTAATATTTCCACGACACAGGCTAGGTTGCATCTTCATCGTGAACAGTTTCCGGCTTTAGCGAATAAGACTTATTTTAACTATGGTGGGCAGGGGCCGATGCCAAAAGTCACTATGGATACTATTTCTCAATCAATCGCTCACATCCAGCATATCGGCCCCTTTGGGAGTGAGGCTGGTAGTTGGTTAACAACACAAATCCAAACTGTCAGGAAAGCGATCGCTTCTGAGTTAAACGTCACATCTGATACAATCGCTTTTACTGATAATGTGACTGTGGGTTGTAATATTGCCTTGTGGGGGATATCCTGGCAAGCTGGCGATCATCTTTTGCTGTCAGACTGCGAACACCCTGGAGTCATTGCTGCGACTCAGGAAATTAGCCGTAGATTTGGGGTAGAGGTTAGTATTTGTCCCTTGAAAGCAACGTTAAATGAGGGCAATCCAGTCGCAATTATTGCCCAAAATTTACGTCCTCATACCCGCTTAGTGGTACTGAGCCATGTATTTTGGAATACTGGTCAGGTGCTACCTCTAGATAAAATTGTGGAGGTATGCAGAAACAATAATTCTTTCTTACTGGTGGATGCTGCCCAATCTGTGGGTGCTTTACCTTTGAACTTAACAGAATTGGGGGTAGATTTCTATGCCTTTACTGGTCATAAATGGTTATGTGGCCCCGAAGGTGTGGGGGGTTTGTATGTGCGTCCGGAAGTTTTAGAGAGTTTGCATCCAACTTTTATTGGCTTGTATGGAATTACGATTGATAGCCAATCCCAACCTGTGGACTGGAAACCGGATGCGAGACGCTATGAAGTATCTACCCCAGCTTACCCATTGTACTTTGGTTTGCGGGAGGCGATCGCTACTCATCAACAATGGGGAACACCCCAGGAACGTTACGCCCAAATTCGCCGCCATAGTGAATATCTTTGGAGAAGTTTAGCCGCATTACCGAATGTGGAATGTCTCCGCACCGCACCCCCAGAATGCGGTATTGTTTCTTTCCAACTGACTAACCATCAACCTTTAAAGTTGGTGCAGTTTCTCGATTCTCAAGGTATATTAACCCGTACCATTGCCGATCCCAGTTGTATCCGCGCCACCGTCCACTATTTAACTTTAGAATCGGAAATCGACCAATTAGTAGCAGCAGTCAGTAGATATTCTTCCTAGTCCCTCATCCCCACCCCCAAACATGAACCGCCCAATTTTATACGTAGCCATTACAAATCACGGCTTTGGCCATGCTACCCGCACCGCATCAGTAGCGGCGACAATTCAAAAGTTGTGTCCAGAAGTGCTGTTAATTATGGTGACTACTGCGCCTCGGTGGTTGCTGGAATGCTACATAGACGGTGATTTTATCCATCGTCCCCGCGCTTTTGATTTGGGTGTGGTGCAAACCGATAGCTTAAATATGGATAAGGAGGCGACTTTGGCGAAGTTGCTGGAGATTAAAAAGCAGCAAAATTCGTTAATTGCTTCCGAAGTAAATTTTATTCGCCAAAATCGTGTGCAGTTGATCTTGGCGGATATTCCGTTTCTTGCGCCTTTATTTGCCCAAAAAGCGGGTATACCTTGCTGGATGATGAGTAATTTTGGCTGGGATTGTATCTATCGTGACTGGGGTGGGGAATTTGTAGCTATTGCTGATTGGATTAGTGAGTGTTATCGAGAGTGCGATCGCTTGTTTCGTCTACCCTTTCATGAACCTTTACAAGCTTTCCCCCATATTATAGATGTAGGCTTAACTGGTGGTACTCCCCGGTACACTGCCGATGAAATTCGTTCTGTTTGGGGTATTACTGCACATCCAGAGAAAACTATCTTGTTAACCTTTGGCGGTTTGGGTTTACAACAAATTCCCTACGAAAACCTCCGCCATTTTCCCGATTGGCAATTTGTGGTTTTTGATCAGTCTGCCCCAGATTTACCCAATGTGATCAAAATTAATGATCGCAAATTCCGCCCCGTTGATTTTATGACTATCTGTGGCAGAGTTGTTTCTAAACCTGGTTACGGTACATTTTCTGAAGCTACCCTGCTAGACGTGCCTCTTGTCACCATCCCCCGTGATGATTTTGCGGAAGCACCTTATCTTTTGCAAGGGCTGGCAAATTACAATTCTCATCAAATTGTGACACCACAGGAATTTTTTCACGGCACTTGGGATTTTCTCCATCAACCACCACAACCACCAAAGCAATCCCAACCTATTGCTAAAAATGGAAATCAAGCGATCGCACAAGCTATTATTAATTATTTCTAGGGTAATAAAATTATCTACAATAATATCATCAATGATAATTATTGCATTACTGGTAAGTTCATTAGGTATTCTATCTACCTCTAACCCAACAGAAAAAAACAACCAAATTAAGCTTTTTAGTAATTTCAAATATGGCTCACTACCAAAAACTTCTGAGAATTACTACTAACGGCAAATCCTTTTATAACATTACCTCAAAAATTGCAGCGATAGTTGCCGAATCAGGAGTAGAAACTGGACTTTGTACGTTATTTTTACGCCACACTTCCGCCAGTTTAGTCATTCAAGAAAACGCTGATCCTGATGTACTTGTTGATTTAGCCGACTTCATGGCGAAACTTGTACCCGAATCAGGGCAATATATTCATGACGCTGAAGGTGCTGATGATATGCCGGCACATATCCGCACCGCACTGACGCATACTTCTGAACATATCCCAATTAATCGTGGTCATTTAGTGTTGGGAACTTGGCAAGGAATTTATATTTGGGAACATCGCCAGCGTAGTCATTCCAGAGAATTAGTTGTCCATATTTCGGGATAGTTTCGTCAGCAAAATATTAAATATTCATTGCAGGTTTACTATAGATACCTAAACCTTTACTTTGTGATGCTGATTTGCTGATTTTTTTATGCAAATAGTTAAGTTTGTTTAATATTAGTTTAATAAATTACAAATTTAGAGATACACTGAGATTTGCAGCTTTTAGGCTATTTCAATAAAGATGAAGCAACACACTGCACCCAATCATGCTTTTCAATTTATTGATGAAATTCTCAGTCAACATAATGTGAATCTATTAACCCTTAATCCCCATAAAAAAATAATTACTAGCTTTGTAGAAATAGGAGAATTAATTACGGAAAAAGTTACCGATCCTCAAGTAATTAAGGCTTTACAAAATACATTAGAAAATATAGTTATCTCTCAAATACAAAACTTCCCAGAAAATATCTTCTGGGATTTTGATTTTATGGTTAGTAGTATGCTGCATCAAGCTTTAGCGGCTGAAGATGGGGCGGTTAATTTTATAGAAACTTTTGGTGAAAAGATAGTCTTACTCTCGGAATTATTTGGTAGTAAGAATGAAATTAGATTTCGCTATGTCCATGATTTTATGTATGGTTTCGATTGGGCAAGATGGGTACAGCGAGAACCAGCAACACGCGCTGATATAGAACCTTTTAGCTTAATTTTTCTAGATTATTTATTAACGAAATCTCAGGAACTGATACAACGTATTCATCTAGATAACTCCCAGCCCTATAAGTTGTGTGATAACGGATTTCGGAATCCTTTCACATTTTCCCGTGAACCAGAAGATGAATATCGGTTGTTAACTCATCTAGCGCCAGCAGAACTTATCCCTGTGGCTGCTTGGGATTGGAACGCTTGCCCCATCTGGAACAAACCTTTCCAGGAAATGCGGGAGCAATTAGCATTAGAGTTGAACATTCAACCCCAAAAACATTGATGAAAATTGCTGATTTAATTACTTGGTTTGAAGCTTGGGCGAATCCAAGTTGGTGCGAAAGTTGGGATAATTGTGGCTGGCAGATTGAGTCGGGAGTTTTACAAGAGTCGGCTAGGGTTTTGGTGTGTTTAACACCAACTTTGGCAGTCATGGAAGAAGCGATCGCCTTAAATGCTAATTTAATCTTTGCCCATCATCCCCTCATCTTCAATCCTCCCAAATCTCTTTGTACTGGTGAACCGATTGCGGAAATGGCGCGGTTAGCCTTCACCCACAATATAGGTATTTACACCGCCCACACCAATTTTGATCAGGTTGCAGATGGTACTGCTGACGTTTTAGGGCAAATTTTAGAACTAAAAGATGTTGCCCCAATTGTACCCACCCAAGCCGGATTAGGTTATGGGCGCGTGGGATTATTAGAGCCATTTTTGACTTTACAAGAATTACTCACAGTGATTCAAAATCGCCTCAATCCCCCAGATTTAATCTTTTCCCCCAGTGCTGATTTACAGCAGACAATCTCCAAGGTGGCGGTGTTGGGTGGTTCGGGTGCTAGTTTTATTGGTGCGGTGGTGAAAACAGGCGCACAAGCTTATCTGACTTCTGACTGTAAATTCCACCAATTTCAAGAAAGCCGCGATCGCAACCTCATCTTAATCGATGCTGGACATTATGCCACCGAACGCCCCGCCTGCGATCGCTTGGTACAAAAATTCCAGTCTTTAAATCTAGACTGGGTGCAACTAAGTGCCAAGGATGAAGACTTCCGCCAGTTTTTTCAATCTTAACCAGGAGGCAGGAGACAGAAGGTGTGATCCGGATCACAAAAATATGTAACTAAAATCACAATAATTTGCTGTTCTACATCAATTCTTAAAAATGTAAAGTATTCCAAACTAGAGGTAATAAATCGCGTACTCTACCCCAATCACGATGATTCGCGCACTCATTGAATCTGCTTTCCAAACTGGATATCTTAGTGTTGAATCTGAGGGTTTACTCCATCAAGTGCTGGCTACTAAGTGCTATCAGCCAGAAGATTTGGCAGTTCTGGCAGATTTATATGAGGCGGTGCAGACAGGTAAGATTAAACAAGAAGGATCTTCGCAACGGCTCTTAGAATCTCTCACCCAGTACAAATCTTGCTAATACTGCCCCATGCTGGCATTCAGATAGCTGTACTGTGTCAGGAAAAAATCTTAAACTCAAAACTCATGGAGCTTTATTGTAGAAAACCGTGATGACCAGCAAAAGAATGAGTTAAGATCAAATACATAGGGGTAACAGTCAAGCCGAGGCCCCAGGCTTCTCAGCAATGCCAATGATTACAAGTAGGCAAATTAAACAACCGCAATCATCGCTTGTTCTGGAGTATTTATTATCACATAATGGTAGGAAAGACTTACCAGCAAATATTCATCTGGTGAGTAGAACTCCCGAATTGTTTGACTTCTATGAAGAAGTAGACATTCGCTAAATCACCCTAAAGGAGATAGAATCTTGGTGCAGTAACCATCAGTGTATGACCCAATATTTACCTAGATTTATGAAATATTCGATTAAGTCTTTGGGTTAGTGATGCTGAACCATGAAGCTAACCTCCTAGGGGTGTCATTTGATTGGGGTAAAACCCAGATTTTCAAAAGTTTAACTACGTTGTTTAAAAAGGCAGAAGCAGTACATGCTACACCGCAAGATTTATCAACTGTGTTGCGATGGGCGGGAGGTATGTGTTTTCTTGCGGGACCAGCAACGCTGGATAGAGCGCGCCCGCATCATTGACATAGAGGGAGATTTAGTCACCCTCCGCTATGAAACAGAGGAAGAAGACGAAATTTGCTCTTGGGAGGAGATGGTTCGTCTTGAAAGCATCGGTGCTGTCACTCAAAAGCTAGCTTCAGTTCCTCGCGGTAACATAGAGCCACTCATGACTGAAGATTGTCCCGAAGCCGAGCGTATCCACAACCCTTATCCTGAATCTAATCCTGAGTAAATGAGGCAGGAGGTAGGAGGGGAGACAGTTTTTCATGCTTCATTCTTCTGCAAACGATTCTGTTCATTTGTCCCTTCCTAACTGATCCAGTTCTCAATCAATCTGAATCCTGAGTATAATATCGTACTCAGGATTTATTATTGATATACAGTAGGGGACAGGTTACAGGTTACAGACTTGAAAGCCTTTTAGTGTAATGGTTTTATGATTGCTTGATGTCCTAATCATCTATGTGGCAACTGCTATAGTTAGGAGATGGGGACTGGGAATAAGGGACTTCCAGAGAAAAAATATTCTAAATGTAGGGTGCGTCAGTATGAATAATTTCTCGGTGTAGTTAGGTTTTCTGACACTGACGCACCCTACTAAACTGTCAATTCTGGATAATTTATTTTTTGGTATTCCCTAAGCAGGGAGAAGAACTATTGACTATTACCTGATCCCCGTTCAAAAGCTGGACAATAACCTTCTAAGGTGACTCTAAAGTTATATAAAGGTGAAGCAGGATTCCAACATCTTTGTCCTCTTTGATGTCGGCAAGTACCGCAGCAATCGAGATCAGGGGTAATATAGCGATCGCTATTTTGATTTAGCAGTTCTCGTTGAGTTAATCCCCTCAATACTAATTCTTCTCCCTGCCAACGGGCTTCGATTAAACCTGTGTCAGCAAATTGTCGCCAACGGGGATCGGCGGTGATGGCTTCGGGGAGGGTAATGGTGATGACTGTGCCTAATTCTGTCAGTTCACCTTCATAGTTTGTCTCTGGGGCGGCTGGTTGTAAAAAAGTTTCCCCAATGGGCAGTTCAACGCGTGTCCCCGGTAATGGTGAATGAATGTGGTAGCGGTTTTGTAATTCTTCTAAGCTGGTTAAGTCTGCTAGGTAACTGGAAGAACCATGCACAAAGACAACGTGTTGAGGACGCAGGTTGTGAATTAACTGGGTAGTACCAGGACCATCACTGTGCTGTGCTAGGAGATAGCTTTCGATGGTTGTGGGTGCTGCATATTCTTTCTTAACTTTTACATCTATTTTTTCTGGTAGTAAGATTAGCCAAGGCCCAGTATCAGGTTGACAATATTGGTTAAAATCCGTGGTGATATCTGTGAGAACAATACAGGGAGATTTGCCCATAGTCGCATGATGTTCCGACTGCAACCGCCGCACACGGGGACGGACTCGTTCATCCCAAAACAAGGGTTGATGGCGGGCAAAGTTTTGTACTGATGGGGGTAAATGGGGTAACAATTCCAAGTATGCGTCGCACCCTATCGCCACAGCACCATCAACCCAGATATCTAAATCTCTGCCGGTGAAATGGTGATGGGAACGCAACAACATTAATAGTTCTTGCCCCAAACCTAAAGCTGGTGTGGGGATTAGCACAGAACAACCATCTGCGATCGCCCGATTAATTCGTTCGGCTAGTTGGTTTTCTTGGTTGCGGCGGTGGGGGTGGCGGGATGTGCCGTATGTTCCTTCAATAATCAGTACATTTAAATCTAGTCCTCGTAGTTCTTCTAACCGCAAACCTTCCACTAATCGGGAGTTTGATAAGAAAAAGTCCCCTGTGTACAGGAGTTTATAAATACGTTGTTCTGTGGTGTAGGTAAGTAGAATTGCTACCGCCCCTGGTAAGTGTCCGGCGGGAAAGATTTCCACTACTAACCCATCATCTAGTTCAATGGGCGATCGCAGTGGTAGGGCATGACAAAATTGGGGTATTGTTTGCGGATCTTGCTCTAGCCAATTTAAAGGCAGCAACTTGCTGGTTACTTCACTGCCATATATGGGTAAATGAGGGAAGGCTTGATGCAGTGAGAGTAACCCTCTAGCGTGATCTGGGTGGGCATGAGTGACTAATACTAAATCTGCTGGTAGCTCTGACGATTTAGAGACACTCTCTTTCAAAGAGGAAATGTCCGCCATACCACAATCGAGCATAATGCGATGTAGCCCCATCCGCACCAGTAAACACACACCCTCGTTGTTATGTTGCACACTATAGGGAAAGCATTCTAATTCAGTTGCTGTTTCCTGTGTATCAACACGAGAGTGTGCTGACAAATTATCCCTCATGCGTCCTTCCTCTCCAACCTCATTGTCGTTAACATCTCCCAAAAGCCCAGTTTGACAAGGATTTTGGTTTTATAGCCTAGGGGTAAATTTTGTAGTGCGTCCCTAAAGCCTATGAATATAGATGTTTGATTGGAGAGGACACCTCTTGCGAACCCGCACTGGTGTGGAAAATTTGGGTAACAAGAAGCTCTCAAAGTAGAGGCCAAGGGAATTTGCCTTTTGTGTTTGTGTAATCAATGAGCAGAGCCATTGCCGTGATAGTTGTCGGAATCATAAAATCCGTTTTTCGTCCCAAAAAATAGGCACGAAATAGTAAATATAACTGTTAAACCCACCAAAATTAGCTTTACATCCATTGGTTTATAACCCTCTCATCAATACTTTTTTATATTAATAGGTCGGCACTATTCTCTAGCGGAATCGCCAGAAAATCTTTACTATGCTGAGGTTGATTGGGCAATAAGTAGATTTACTACATTCAGTCAGATTGTAAAACTTTTCGGCTCACCTGTCCATCAACGTAATACGCCGTTACAAAGCATTAGTTGCAGTGGGTAGGTAGAAAAAAGGTAGAAATGTGTAAATTCCTTGATATTCAATCTTTCACGACTGCCACAACTAGCAAGTAAATTGCTGTATTTAAAATTACATTTATCTCTACATTTTACTTAAAATAGTTTGTATTTAAAATATAAGTATAATTACATATCATATTTTAAATATCAAAATACTAAGTAATTTAGATGTCTAAATGTTTAAATATTCAGATGATACAGATAAAAATGAAATGTTCAGATGTTTAGATGTGGAGTAAAATCGAAAAATTATTTGCGTTCACCGAAAAAATGATTATCACTGTAGCGGCTTTTAAGGGTGGTGTCGGTAAATCTACGACAGCATTGCATCTAGCTACATATCTCCAGAGCAAAGCTGACACACTGTTAATAGATGGTGATTTAAACCTTAGTGCTTTAGATTGGTCAAATCGGGGTTCTTTGCCCTTTAAGGTGGCAGATGAGAAGCAGGGAGTCAATTTAGCGGGGCTTTATGAGCATATAGTGATTGACACCCCGGCCCGTCCAGATGCGGATGAGCTAAAAACTCTAGCTAAAGGATGCGATTTGTTGGTTATCCCGACTACCCCAGATGCGATCGCCTTAGCTGCGACGTTGCACATGGTTGATTTACTGAAAAAACTTAAAGCAAAGTATAAAATATTGCTTACTCTTGTCCCTCCTAATCCCAATAAAGCCGGAGAGGAAGCGAGAGTCACCCTATTAAATGCAGGTTTACCTGTGTTCAAGTCGGGGATTCGACGGTTAGCGGTATTCCAACGTGCTGCTTTAGAGGGAGTTCCAGTTAATGCTCTCAAAGATACTTACGCTCAAATTGCTTGGCGATGCTACGCCGAAGCAGGGAAGGAGATTTTACCGTGAATAATAAGAAAAAAACTAGCCGTTTTGATGATTTAATTGATGCTGCTCGCAGTCGTCAACAGCGAGAGCAACCACAGTCTACAGATGAGCAATCGAGTTCTACTACTAAAAGCACTGATCCCGCTTATACCCGTACAACTATCTACTTACCTAAGCAACTGCATCGACAATTGAAGGCTGCGGCTGCGTCTCAGGAAAGGCAGATGAGTGATATTGTTGCGGAGTTGATTGAGCAATGGTTGAAGGTGGGGAGTGGGGAGTAGGAAGCAGAGGGAGCAGGGGAGCAGGGGAGAATAACTATTGACTAAAGCACAATTTCTTGGCCTTTTTCGGTGAAGCGAACTTCTTTAATTTTCCACTGGGAATTACTGGTGAGGGTTTTGCGGAGGCTGCCAAATAAGGCAAACTGTTCACAGCTAGAAAGTGAGGTGAATTTACGTTTTGATTGGGGTGACAATCGCAAATCAACGGTAGCTATGCCATTGTTGACTCTGACGCGATATCCCGACAAGCTAAAGTCGGCGGTGTCTTGTTCTTCTATGATTTTACCTACGGCACTATTTACAGACTCTGCTGCTGGTACGGCTACTTTCTGCGGTACAAATTCCTGGCACTGAACATCGCTGGTATATAAAGTGACATTTACCGTACTACCAGAGGCGGCTCTAGAGGTGTTAGTGTTGTTTGGTTTGGCTCGGAATCGCTCTATGCTCTGGGTTGGGCTAGGAGATGGTGTATTGGTTTCTGATATGTTAGAAGTACAGCTAAGGGTGCTAGCTGCGATCGCTATCATCATGAATGGTAAAAAAGACCTGCTACTCATATTCATAATTCGGCTTGTGTATCTGTCTTTTAACTTCAGGATCATGAGCATCTATTCCGTGTAAATTTGCTACAAACTTTACTTCTTGGCTGTTATTAGCTATCTTCAAAACCAAGATATTGGTTGAGAAAATTTTATGCCTGCAAATACTTTTAACCCTCGTAAATGTGAGTGGGAAGGGACACCCCTTGAGCAGTGGGAACCATCTAAATGGAAGCAATGGAAAGCTAAACAACCTGCTGCGGATGAACTAGCGAAGTTGGAACGGGAATATCTCCGAATTAAATACGCAGTGCAACAAGCTAATGCAGCTTTAAGTTTAGATAGAGTTAAGATTAAATTGAAACTTACGAGTCCTAAAACTATCGGTTTACAAGGGACTTTTCCCTGTAGACCTGGGGATATTGGTAAACAAGGCAGTCCTAATAAACAATATACCATTTCCTGCGGTTTTACTGCTAATGATGCCGGAGTAAAAATGGCGGTATTAAAAGCACGGGAATTAGATTTATTGTTAATTACAAAACAATTCCAATGGACTCCAGAATTATTAGGGAAGCAAGCGCAAAAAATTGAGTTAGGAGATGCGGAACAATCTTCTAAGCTCATTCGGGAATTGATTCAGGAATATGAGCAAGAATTCTGGAAGACTCATGAGCAGAATAGACGAGGAATTAAGACTTGGGAAAGTCATTATCTGAGGCATTTGAAAAAATTACCTCAAGATGTACCTATGTCTTGTCAAGCTTTAGAGGAGGCTTTAGAAAAAACTAAACCCCATACATCATCGAGATTTTTTTTGGTGTGGCAATTGAAGAAATTCTGTGAATTTTGTGGTATGGATAATTTCAAA
This sequence comes from Nostoc sp. PCC 7524, assembly GCF_000316645.1. NCBI lineage: Bacteria > Bacillati > Cyanobacteriota > Cyanophyceae > Nostocales > Nostocaceae > Nostoc > Nostoc sp. PCC 7524. The sequence continues at coordinate 1,797,044 of NC_019684.1, read as the reverse complement.
ACTATTTATGCCTATGCTACTCCCAAACCTCATCCTAGTATCCGTAAAGTTCCTGCCGATGAAGAAGTTATTCAAGGCTATTTCAAAATTGGTACGCCTTTATCAGTTTATACGAGTAAAGATAATCTTACCCTACCCGAACAATGGCAATGGGTATATGGAATGTTGGCTACTTATGGGTTAAGACCTCATGAATTATTTGCAGTAGATATTGCAGCATTTCTAGAGCCAAGCAACACTTTCCATTTGGTAAATTTAAATCCTAGTCTGACGGAAGGGACAAAAACTGGTGAGCGCAGTTGTGGTATTCCTCCCTTACATCCTCATTGGGTAGAGTTATTTAAATTAAAAAATGTGAGATTGCCTTATAACGAAGGAAAGCTGAGTAATAAAACAGCAAAACTTCATGTCAGATTTAGAAATACTGATGTCGGCTTTAGACCTTATGATTTACGTCATGCTTATGCTATCCGTGGTCATCGCTTGCGTGTGCCAATCAAGACTATGGCTGATTATATGGGGCATACGGTACAAGAGCATACAAAAACATATCAAAGATGGATGAATGAAGATACTAATTTGGAAATTTATAAGGAGGTGGTGATTTACAAACAGGGTACGAGTAAGGAAGCTTTGAAGGAGAGGATTAGTGAGTTGGAAGCGGAAAATTTAGCTTTGAAAGCTGAAAATGCTACCTTAAAGCAATTATTGATTCAACATCAATTGGGGGAGTTGTTTAGTTAAACTACTTAAACGCGGAGGAACGCAGAGTTGAGATTCGGGAATTTTGTTGTTGTTGGCTGGAGATTGGGAAATATAGATACTGATGTTACCTTCAGACTCTAAGCTGGGAAGTGGCGCAACTATGGCTGAACATCTGATCACTATAGATAGAAATATTTATGAATCTCTGCAAACAGAGTTACAAGGGCTACGTCAGCTAGTGGTACATAGGGAGCATACTGAAAGGCGGTTACGGGATATAGCAACTAATTTACCTGGGGCTATTTTTCAATTTACTAATCGTGATGGTGTCTGGCGCGTAGACTTTATCAGCGATTTTATCTGGGAGTTGGCAGGTATCACTACAACGGCAATGATGGAGGATTTAAATTGTTTTTTTGCGCTTGTCCATCCAGAGGATGCTGAGGGTTATGTTACTTCTGTGACAGAGGCGGTAGAAAATGTTACTCCTTGGCACTATGAAGGACGTTTGGTGAAGGCTAATGGTGAGATTCGCTGGTGGCAAGGCGATTCAACCCCTAGCAGAAATGATGAAGGGGAGGTAATCTTTTGTGGTGTACTTTTGGATATTACGGAGCGTAAACAAGCAGAAGCCGAACTCAAGAGTTTAAATGAGGAATTAGAGGCAAGAGTTGCGGAACGGACAAAAGCTTTAGCGGAGAGTGAAGCACGATTGCAACGACTAGCAGATAATGTGCCAGGGATGCTGTATGAATTTCATCTCAACCCTGATGGTAGGATGTTTTTCCCTTTTGTTTCTTCTGGGTGTCGAGAAATTACAGGCAGAGAAGCACATGAGTTACAAAATGATGCCTCTGTGACTTTTGCAGATATTCATCCTGAAGATATACTAAATGTTCAGGCTGCGATCGCTCGTTCTGCAAAAACTCTACAAAACTTTGAATATGAATGGCGGATAATTACACCCTCTGGGCAAGAGAAATGGATTAAGGCTGTCTCTAAACCGGAACGCCGAGTCGGAGGGGAGATTGTCTGGTATGGTTATTTACTAGATATCAGCGATCGTCAACAAACACAGCAACAACTGCAACAACAGGCACAATTTCTACAAAGTATCTGGGAAGGTGTAGATTACGGCATCTTTGTCTTGGATGTTTTGGATGATGGAGCAGAGTTTCGCTACGTTAAATTTAATCCTGCCATGCTCAGAAATAGCCCCATGCCTCTAGAACCTTTGGTGGGGAAAACAATGGCACAAGCACTACCTCAAGATATGGCTAAACTCTATCGCCAACGCTACAGAGGATGTATTGAAGCGAAAAGGAGCATATTCTTTGAGGAAAATTTCTTAGCTAATGATGAAGAAACTTGGTGGCTGATAAATGTCACACCTCTTTGGGATAATCATTCCCGCATTGCTCAACTTGTAGTTACAGTTACAGACATCACAGAACGCAAACAAGCGGAAAAAGAACGCCAAATGTTTGTCTCGCTGATTGAAAATAGCAGTGATTTCATCGGTTTAGCAGATTTAGCAGGACAACCGATATTTCTCAACGAAGCTGGACGAAAGCTGGTTGGTTTAGATGATTTGACTTCTACTCAAGATTTTACAGTTCCGGAATTCTTTTTTCCAGAAGACCGAGAATATGTACAACAACAGATGATACCTGCGGCAATACAACAAGGTGTATGGCAAGGTGAGTATCGTTTCCAACACTTCCAAACTGGAGAAGTGATACTTGTTGATCAAAACTTGTTTCCTATCAAGAACCCAGAAACTGGCGAACCCTTATGTATTGCCACTATTACCCGTGATATTCGTGAACGTAAAAAGGTAGAAGCTCTATTACAAGAGCAAGAGCAATTTTTACGGAGTATTTATGAGGGTGTTGATCAAATTATATTTGTCGTTGATGTTCTAGAAAACGGCGAGTTTCGTTTTGCTGGCTGGAATTCCACTGCTGAAAAAGCTACAGGAATTACTCTAGCTGAGGTTATCGGTAAAACTCCTGAAGATGTACATGGTATTGCTGAAGGTGCAGCAGTGCGTCAACGATACAAAAACTGTGTAGAAGCTGGTATTACTAGCACTTATGAAGAATGTTTAACTATCCGCCATCAAGAAACTTGGTGGCTGACTAAAATTAATCCTCTCAAAAATAGTGAAGGTAGAGTTTATCGACTTGTGGGGACAACATTAAATATTACAGAACGCAAACAAGCCGAAATGCAGTTGCAACAACAAGCCGAAAATTTAGAAGACACTCTCCGGGAATTGCAACAAACCCAAGCTCAACTTATCCAAAGTGAGAAAATGTCTTCACTGGGTAATATGGTTGCAGGTGTTGCCCATGAAATTAATAATCCAGTGAACTTTATTCACGGTAATCTGATTCCAGCCAGTGAATACGCTCAAGACTTGTTGCATCTTGTAGAACTCTATCAAATACATTTTCCCTATCCTCCAGCAGAAATTCAAGCAGCCATCATCAATATTGACTTGGATTTTCTCAAGGAAGATTTGGTAAAACTGCTCAAATCTATGCGTGTAGGAACTCAGCGCATTCGAGAAATTGTCCTATCATTACGCAATTTTTCCCGCTTAGATGAAGCTGAATTTAAGCAGGTGGATATTCATGAAGGTATTGATAGTACCTTGATGATTTTGCAGAATCGCCTGAAAGTTAAACCAGAGCATCCAGAAATTTCAGTGATTAAGGAATATGGTAATTTACCTCTAGTCGAATGCTATCCCGGTCAATTAAATCAGGTGTTTATGAATCTTCTGAGTAATGCTATTGATGCCTTGGAAGATTCCTTTCTGGGTGAGCAGGGGAAAATTCATATTCGGACGGAATTAATCAAGAATAACTGGGTGAGGATTAGAATCTCAGATAATGGTGTGGGGATTTCGGCTGCCATTGTTTCCAAGTTATTTGACCCTTTCTTCACTACTAAAAGTATTGGTAAAGGTACAGGTTTAGGATTATCTATTAGTTACCAAATTGTGGTAGATAGACATGGTGGTAAATTATCTTGTCATTCAGAACCAGGTCAAGGTGCAGACTTTGTGATTGAGATTCCTATTAGTCAGAACAAAGTTAGTTTATAGTTGACAATTGACAGTTAATCAAGAAGAGAAAAAGGTAAAAACCTTACTGCGTAACGCTCCGCTAACGCTGCTGGTGGGCGAAATTATTTAGGCGTTATGTTATATTCATTTAAACATGGTACTTTAGCAGCGAGATAAAATTATGTTACTTGAACTCAAACAACTAATTGTACCTATCGGTCATCAATTATTAATTAAAAATATATCTTGGTCTACATATAAAAAAATTTTAGCAGAATTGGGTGAAAATCGCAGTTCTAGAGTGTCTTACAGTCAAGGGGTGCTAGAAATAATGGCTCCATTACCAGAGCATGAGGTAGCTAAAGTTATTATTGGAGATTTAGTCAAGGCTCTACTAGAAGAATTAGATGTAGAATTTTGGAGTTTGGGGTCTACAACCTTTGACCAAGAAATTATGGATGCTGGGGTAGAACCTGACGATTGCTTTTATATCCAAAATGAAGCTGCTGTTCGCGGTAAAGATAGAATTGATTTAACTATTGATCCTCCGCCAGATTTAGCCATTGAAATTGATATTACTTCCCGCACTCGTTTTAATAATTATGAATTGTTGGGAGTTCCAGAATTATGGCGTTGGCTGAAAAATAAGTTAGTAATTAATGTTTTGATTGATGGTAAATATGTAGAATCTACAAGCAGTCGGATTTTTCCAGATTTACCAATTACTCAAGTTATTCCTGAATACTTAGTGCGAAGTAGGATAGACGGTAGAAATGCCGCGATGAAAGCTTTCCGGGCTTGGGTGCGCTCACATTTATGCTGATGTTCTAGAATAAAGCCATCAGATTTTCGGTTGAACCTATGACTGCGAAACTGCTGACACCACTGGCAGACTTACGCGAGAAACCGGATTTCTTTTAGGTTGATCGCAAAAATATCAGTTTGGCCGCACGAGAAACCCGGTTTCTTTTAGTTTTAGGTTTCCATGAGAAACCCAGTTTCTCTAGGAGATTCTACAAATAGACGGTAACTGTCTAATGAAACAAAGTGCTGTAAAACTTTATCAATTTTGATGATCTCATGATTGTGTGGCATTATATATTCTGAATAGCTGGAAAATTCCCATTCTTGAGGATTTTTCACTAAATTAGCATTAACCGGGTTTAAATGAATGTATCGAGATAGGTGTAATAAATATTCATTGCTATCTATGTGTATAGACTGAAAACGCCCTTGAAACAACGAACCAACTCTCTTAAAACGTTTATTTATAGCTTTTGTATAAGCCAACATAAATGGCTGCATTAAGTTTGATAAATTATCTGTGTTTAGGTAAACCAATAAGTGATAATGATTTGGCATCAAGCAGTAAGCAACTATTTCTACACCCTTATTCACAAGGTGTCTTTCCATAAGACGTAGGAAGAATAGGTAATTTTGACGCTCAAAAAATATCGCTTGGCGGTTATTACCTCGATTGTAAATGTGGTAGTAGTTTCCCGCTTGAAACTTTACATCACGAATTGGCATTTGTTGAGATAATTGTTTTGATTACAGTTATATCTTTGCCAATTAGCGATCGTCATCTGGGAGAAACCGGGGTTCCCCGCGCGAAGCCAGAAACCGGGTTTCTTTTAGGTTCTCCGCGACATATCGGTTTTCTTCACGAGAAACCCGGTTTCTTAAGTCCACGCGATTAAATTTGGTGTATAATGGTCTTTGTATCTAGACACCAGATTTTGAAAAAATATTTTTCCGCCTGACGGCGGGGGAAGAAGAAGGGAAAAGAATAAGAAGTGCAGAGGGCTAAAGGGCTAGAGCGCAAAGGGCTAGGAAGTCCTCCCGGCGGCACACACAACACGAATACCAATAGAGTTGAAGTCGACGTTGCGGTTATTAAGGCTGCGAGACGCAGAACGGCAAGTGTCAGGATAGTTGTACCAGGAACCGCCCCGCAGCACTCTTATGTTATTATTGCTACCTCTTAACCACGCACTGCCGTCTGTCGGCGCACCTTGGTAGCTATCATTATATACATCTTGACACCATTCCCATATATTACCACACATATCATATAAACCGAAAGAGTTCGGTGGAAATATTCCTACATTTGTTGTTTGTCTACGATATTCACCTTTGGGTGCAGAGCCGTAAGAAATTTCACCGTTGTAGTTGACTAAATCTGGGGTGATGGTTTCCCCAAAATAAAACGGCGTAGTTGTCCCTGCACGACAAGCATATTCCCATTCGGCTTCGCTAGGTAGCCTGTAGGTTTTTCCTGTTTTCTGACTCAATTTCTCACAAAACTCTACCGCATTATCCCAACTGACTGTTTCTACTGGTCTTTTCTCACCTTTGAAGTTGGAAGGATTTGTTCCCATGATGGCTTGATACTGTTCCTGGGTGATTTCATATCTCCCCATGAAGAAGCCGGGTACTCTCACCTCTCGCTGGAGACCTTCATCTGATTGTCGTTGTGCTTCGTTTTCCGGTGAACCCATTGTAAATGTTCCCCCTGGTATCTGCACCATTTCCAAGGTGACACCATTGCCTAAGTCTTCTGCAAAGTATCTTGCTGTCTGGTTTTGGCGGTTGGTGATGTTCCCTCTTGCATTTACTATCACCGTTTCAAATCGAAAGGTTTGCAAGCTACTAGGGGGAATAGGAGACGGGTTAATAGGAACTGAATTAGACTGTGATATGCGCGGTATTATGATTGCTAAACCCAACCCCGCACCCGCAAACCCAACTGTTTGTATTACCTTGCGCCGTGACCAGCTTGGGGTGATTATTTTTGTTGGTGTTGATGGTGGTGTGGGTGGCGGTGGTATTGGTATAGTTGGCTGTACTTGTTGTTGCGGGGGTGGCTGTGGTGTAGGTATAGTTGGCTGTACTTGTTGTCGTGGCGTTTGTGGCTGTGGCATTAGTATAGTTGGCGTTACTTGTGGCTGTTGTGGCTGTAGTGATTTGAGTGCTGCCAACGCCTCCACGGCTGAAGGGTATCTATCCCGAAAGTAATAACTCACCATCTTATCTAACACATCTGCCAACTTCTCGCTGACATTTGCCCAACTTTGCCAAATTACTTCGTCGTTGGTGGGGTCTTTTGGTAGTTCGTGGGGTTGTCTCCCTGTTAATGCTTGAATCCCTAACATCCCCACTGCATATACATCACTGCTTAATTTTGGTCGTCCGGCTGCTTGTTCGCTGGGCATATAACCCAGACTACCAATGGCGACACTCAAACTTGTTTGACCTTGGCTATTCACCGTCATGGTTTCAACTTCTTTGACTGCACCAAAGTCAATTAGCACGATTTTACCATCTTGTCGGCGACGCATTAAGTTTTGGGGTTTGATGTCGCGGTGAATAATATTCTGTTTGTGGACTACTGCTAATACTTCTAATATTTCTTGTAATAGTTTGATAACTGCTATTTCTGTTAACTTTTCACCGGGAATGATTTCATAGCTCAAGTCTTGACCATCGATAAATTCTTGGACTAGGTAAAACTCCCCTTGTTCTTCAAAGTGGGCAAACAGTCGGGGTATTTGGTCGCTATCATTGCCTAGACGGTATAATACTTGGGCTTCGCTGTCAAATAATCTTCTGACGATTTCTAATACTTTAGGGTCTGGATTGGGTTTGAGGTGTTTGACTACACACTTCGGCTGTCTGGGTAGGTCGATATCTTGGGCTAAGTAGGTGTCGCCAAATCCACCACTTCCGAGGATTTTAACTACTTTATAGCGGGTGCGGAGGATGTCACCAGTCTGGGGCATGGTTTTTTAAGTCTATTTTGCCACTGGGGTTCTGTTTAGTATTTTCGCATAAATTTTATGTATAGGATGATCTCACGCAGAGGCGCAAAGGCGCAAAGGCGCGGAGAGAGGGGGGAGGTTTTTGTGATGGCGATCGCTGGTTTTAACTATTGCAGGTTTAGCTAGACTATATTATGTGTCTTCACTGTTTGTGACTCTGTGACTGAGATGATGATATTAGGTTGATTAGCGATCGCAGAGGTAGTTTACTAGAAATTATGCAAGAGCCAACGGCAGAACAAGCGAAGGGGCTTTTTAGGGTCTGCTACCATTTGACTAATATGTACTGCTCAATTCATTTGGTGAGAATAGATGAAACTACTCACCGTATTTACATCCTAGCTGGAGATGAAACTCAGTTAGAAATACTCCCCAATGGTAGTGTGAGGTATTTTATGACCAAGCCAAATTTTGCAGCGATGACGAAGCAAGAGTTAAGAGCTTATGTTTTGGAACACCGAGATGACAATGAAGCTTTCTATGCGTTAACCCACAAGCTGAGGGAAGAACCAGGAATTGAAATCACTTCAATGGAACATTTGCAGCAGTTAGTTACTGCCAAGCGTGACAAAATCGATATACAAGATGCTCACGCAGTTTTAGAGTCAGCATTAATCAACACCATATCTTTTGAAGACCTGAAAAGGCAATTAGGATAGTGAGCTATCAAGTACAAGTTTTATCGACAGCTGTGCAGCAGATTGAGAGGCTAAATTCTCAAGTGCAACAACAGGTGATGAAAAAATTAGAAGATTTAGCATCTAACCCAATTCCAGAAGGAGCGAGAAATTTGGCTGTTGGGGAAAATTTATATTTAGTTGTTATCAATGAATATCGAATTGTTTATCACATCCAAGAACAGGATTTATTAATTACTGTCACTAAGGTTGCTCATTCTCAAGATTATTAAATTGACTGGTATTGACTGGTGTGGTATAACTCCCAATTTGCTTGCAGTTTTATCCAAAAATCTACACTATTTCCCCATAGTTCTGCTAACTTTAACGCAGTGCTTGGTGTGATTCTATGCTGTTTATTTATCTGTTCATTGGGAATATCAATTATTTGAGCAAGTTCATCTGGTAATATTCCCAAAGGTTCTAAAAAATCTTTGACTAAAATTTCCCCAGGATGGGTAGGAGGACGATATTTTGGTAGTCTCATTGCTAGTTAGCTTCAGGCGATCGCATCAAATCGAATACCATATAAAATATTTAATGTCAATACTAAAATCAACAAAAAGCCCGAAAGATTGACAGCCAAAAGTAAGCAAAAAGTAAGAAATGGATTTTTTGTCAAAAGCTGAGATTTAAATATAACAAGAAAAATTAATGGTACGACCGCGCAAGTATTTTGCTCAACATTGGCTCAAAAGTGAAAAGGCACTCGACGCAATTGTCAAGGCGGCAGAGTGTAGTACAAATGACCGCATCCTGGAAATTGGCCCCGGTACAGGTATCCTGACTCGGCGTTTATTACCCTTGGTGCAATCATTGCTGGCAGTAGAAATCGACCGAGATTTATGTGAGTTATTAGCAAAACAATTAGGCAAGAAGGAAAATTTCTTACTGCTGCAAGGTGATTTTCTCACTCTAGATTTAGACACTAATTTGGTAGCATTTCCTAAATTCCAACAGCCAAATAAAGTTGTTGCTAATATCCCCTACAACATCACGGGGCCAATTATTGAAAAACTCTTGGGAACAATCACCAACCCTAACCCTCAACCTTTTGATTCCATAGTATTGTTAATTCAAAAGGAAGTAGCCGAAAGGTTATATGCCAAAGCTGGCTCAAAAACCTTTGGAGCGTTATCGGTGAGGGTGCAATATTTAGCTGAATGTGAATTAATTTGTCATGTTCCAGCAGGTGCTTTTTATCCACCACCAAAAGTAGATTCCGCAGTTGTGCGCTTGCGTCCCCGACAAATAGCAACTCCCGCGAATGACCCAAAACGACTAGAGACTTTGGTAAAGTTAGGCTTTGCGGAGAAACGTAAAATGCTCAGGAATAATTTGCAATCAGTTGTAGACCGCGATCGCCTGAGCCAATTACTGGAACAATTAAATATAAACCCCCAAGCTAGAGCTGAAGAAATCAGCACCGAGCAATGGGTAGAATTAGCAAACTTGTTGGGAGTAGGGAGTGGGGAATAGGGAGTAGAAACATCCCAGTCTCCAGTCCCCAATCCCCAGTCCCCAATACCCAAATTCTCATGCGTAGTTACACCCTTATTGCACCTGCCAAAATCAATCTGTATTTGGAAATCATCGGTGACAGACCAGATGGTTATCATGAGTTAGTGATGATCCTGCAAAGTATCGACCTCGCTGACCAAATTGAATTACACTCAATTAGTGATGAAACTATCCGCGTTCATTGCAACCATCCCCAAGTACCCACAGATAAAAGTAATCTGGTATATCGCGCCGCCGAACTCATGGCGAAAAAATTTCCGGAAGCCTTGGCTAAATATGGCGGAGTAGATATTACAGTCCACAAGAATATACCTGTAGCAGCTGGGTTAGCTGGCGGTTCCACTAATGCAGCAGCCGTGTTAGTCGGGATAGATTTATTGTGGAACTTGGGACTAACTAAATCCGAATTAGAAGAACTAGGTGCAACCCTCGGCTCTGACGTACCGTTTTGCGTGGCAGGTGGTACAGTCATAGCCACAGGCAGAGGAGAACAACTTGCACCGCTTCCTAGTTTGAACCATATATATATAGTATTGGCAAAATATCGGAGCTTAGAAGTTTCTACCGCTTGGGCATATACAACCTACCGTCAACAATTTGGTAGTTCCTATCTCAGAAATACCGATGACTTAGCAGCAAGAGCCGCCGCCGTTCATTCTAGTGCAATGGTAAAAGCCATCTTAGATCAAGATGCCACAGAAATTGCTCAACAATTGCACAATGATTTAGAGCGTGTAGTATTGCCAGCCTATCCCCAAGTCTTACAACTCCGAGAACTATTTGCAGCTCAAGCAGGTGTGTTAGGAACAATGATGTCAGGTTCAGGCCCCTCAGTTTTTGCTCTGTGTGAAACATTAGAGCAAGCAGAACAAGTAAAGGTGCAAATCAGACAAGCCATCCCCGATGAAGATTTAGAATTATTCGTAACTCGCACAACTGCACAGGGTATTCATTTAGGGTAGGGATTGGGGACTGGGGACTGGGAAATTTTTTATCTAATTCTCCAAAATTCAGCATCTCTTAATTTTGAATTTTGAATTCGGAGCGAAGCAACGTGACTGACCAAAATACAACACCAACAGCAAATACTACCACACAAGTTCCGCCAACCCCATTACGTTGTGTAACTGGGGCGCTAATTTCCGGCGGTTTGGGTTATGCTTTATATTCTCTGATGATTGCGATCGCTACAACTTTTGCTAAAAAACCCATCCATTCTGATAACCAATTAGTAGTCAACCTCACCTCTGCCGTTCGTACCTTAGTAGTCGGCATAGTAGCTCTGGGAACTGGGATATTTGGTATAGTCGCAATCGGTTTATTCGCTTTAGCAATACAACTATTATTCCAAAACCTCACCAAATCTAAGAGTGGGAAGTAGGGAGTGGGGAGTAGGGAGATGAGGGAGATGGGGGAGACAAGGTAAAATTTTTTATTTACCCAATCCCTAATCCCCAACTTACTTAACTCCGCCCAAAGGTACACACTTATCCCATTGAGGGAAAGTCTTCCCCAGTGGTAGCTTTGTGTTTTTGAGGTACTGAGAGGACTGTTGCTGCTTTCTCCAGGCTTTGGGCGGTAAACCGTGATATTGGCGAAACTGACGGGAGAAATGACAGGCGTTTTGATAACCCAACGCTGTAGCAACCTGCTCGATAGTTTTATTGGTATTTTTTAATAAAGGACGTGCTGCTGCCATCCGCCGCTTGAGAATCCAGCCGTTGACAGTATCTCCCGTTTCCTTAGCAACTTTATTAGTTAAATAAGCGGCTGAATAACCAACGGCATCAGCTACATCCGATAAAGTGATTCCTTGATGATAGTGCGCTTCAATATAATCAAAAACTTCTTGTAGTTGTGGTAATGATGGGAAGATTGACTCAGGTTCTAGAGCTAGGGCATCAGGAAGGGAGTGGGATTTAGTCGCATACCAATATCTGAGGAGAGCTTGCTTTTCTAATCGGATCGTGATCGCTTTGAGTATTTCTTCTATAGTAGACGGTTTTGCGATAAAGTCATCTGCTCCCAACTCCATCCCCTTACGCACAGCCGCCTTATTATTACTACCTGTAAGAAAAATGAAGGGAATGATCGCCGTCAGAGGATCTTGGCGTAACGCTTTCAGCACACTGTAGCCATCCATGTCTGGCATGACAATATCACAAAGTATCAAGTCAGGTAAATATTTTTGTGCCAGAAGAATACCAACACCACCGTTTTCCGCACCTATTGTGTCAAAACCTTCAGCCTCAAGAATATTTAAGAAGAGATGGCGAGTATCGATCTCATCTTCAATTACGAGGATTGTTTTAGACGATTCGTGCATCATTTTTCTATCACCAGATTTTGTGGTCGAGAATTATTAACTCCGTAACTATATTCAGAGTTTAAAACGTCTTGTTAATTAAATCTAATAAGTAACCGATATACTTAAATTTATTGAATTACTTTTGATATTAGCAAATAAATCTAAATAAAAATAATAGATTTTTTCCTTTATAAATGCTGTGACATCAATAAATGAAGGCTACTAATTATCAATGTGTAACATGAATTTACTTCAACTCTAAAAGTTTAATTTATAATTTAGTAATATTATAAATTATTTTATGTATTAATGGGTTTCTAAAATCATCAGTCTAATTTTTCGATATCACTTCATCACGGATTGAACTACATAATAATATTCCGAGTCATCTGTCATGAGGAGTAGCTTTACTTTCAACATCTGTCTAAGTATTTATAAAATCTCTCTCTTAAGAAATAGAAATTATTACAAAGTAATGTATTAAGCAATACAGACATTGAGAAAAAAAGCTTTGTTTATGCCAAAAATTAGAATGACTGTCTCACTCCGCAAGTTAGCAAACAACGGCTTAATAGGCATTTAATAACTGGTTTCTTGCTTAAGAATAATCTCAGCAGTGTACTTATCTGTAAACAAAGGACGCTTATTTGATTTTTGTTAGCGTTGGCGCTAACAAATTCAGTACCAATGAAAAGACTTATTCCCTACTCCCTGCCTACGCAAGTCAATTTAACCATCAAAGCGGATGAATATTTACTTGGTGATATTTATCACTTCAATGTAAATATTAGCTATACGCTACAACCATCAAAAGATATAAATTATTGAATCCAACTAAGCAAGCATGATGAAAAAGATATTTCATGGCAAGTTTATTTAAGAAAAATATTTTTAAATATTTGTGCTGTTGCTAAAATTACAGACATAATTGCTATGAAATTAAATCATTATAGTAATTCATCTGTTAAATCAACAATTATTGCTGATTGAAAATACAGTGGTATAATTATGTGTTACTAAAAAATTTATATATATTATGTCTGAGGAGTAAAAGTAAATTTTAAATTTAAGGAACGAAAAAAGAGATAAGTCTAGCAAAAAAAACATCATATATTTACTGCTAAAGATTGAGTAATCTTAGCAAAGAAGCTACTTCTGCAAAACGGTTCATTTTTAGGGGTTGGATTAACTAGAAGATAAAAACGCTCGCTAGTTAAATTCACCCCTATTTTCAAAAAACCATTTGCACTTATCTGCTTCCTGTCTTCGTAAAGACAGCATTTTGTGCTGGTTTACCTGTGCTGTAGTGTCAAAATCTTCTAGTTGAGATAGTGAAATTGGTTAAATCGTCCCTCTATAGGCGTTGGCGCAGCCTCTCAAAGAGATGGCATTCCGCCCACCGTAGGCGATCGCGCCATACTCCATCCAGCATCCAGATCAACAAACAATCCCATGATTTGCGATTCACTCTCTTACACAACTCTTGGTGATATTCGAGTATCTCGGCATATCACACAAGAAAAGATAGACACTGCATTAGATGAAATTCTCCTCCACCTCAATCATGGGCGTGGAGCCTTGTTGACAAGTAGTTACGAATATCCAGGGCGATATAAAAGATGGGCGATCAGATTTGTCAATCCACCACTGGAACTAACGACAAGGGAGAACACATTTACCCTCTCCTCACTCAACGATCGCGCCCAAGTGTTACTACCAATCTTATTGCAACGTTTATCCGCCCACTCACAGATCCTACAAATCAACAGCAATCATCATCAGATCACAGGTTATATCCAACCCACAAAACAGTTCTTTACAGAAGAAGAACGCAACAAACAACCATCCGCATTTACCGTTATCCGTGAAATTCTCCAGACTTTTGTTAGTGATGAAGACGAGCGTTTAGGACTCTATGGAGCATTTGGTGACGATTTAGTCTTGCAATTGGAACCAATTAACCAACAAGATTTGGTGTTGTATCTGCCCGATGAATTAATAGTTGTCGATTACTATCTCCAAAGAGCCTTTCGTCTTCAGTATGACTTTGCCACAACACATGGTAGTAACGAGCATCTACCAAGGACAGGCGAGTTCATTGACTATCAGGGTAAACGTCTTCTACCAAACCAAACTGCCGATCATGCCACAGGCGAGTATGCCAACCTCGTAGAAATGGCTCTCGACTACTTCCGCCAGGGTAACTTATTTGAAGTAGTTCCGAGTCAAAACTTTTTTACAGCCTGTGAACCACCCAGTAGTCCTGATGGATTCCTTTTAAATCTGGGTGGGGAATATTTAATCGGTGCATCACCAGAAATGTTTGTGCGTGTAGAAAGCAGATGTGTGGAAACCTGTCCTATTAGTGGCACTATTAAACCAGGCACAGATGCCTTAGACGCTGCTGCCCAAATTCGTCAGTTAATTAACTCATACAAAGATAAAGCTGAGTTAACCATGTGTACTGACGTAGATCGTAATGATAAATCACGGATTTGTGAGCCGACATCAGTACGGGTAATCAGTCGTCGCCAAATAGAACTGTATAGCCACCTCATTCATAGAGTAGATCATGTAGAAGGACTACTCCAGGAGGGGAAGTTGGTTTAAAAATCATTCACAAGGATTGTATAGCTGAAAAATAGACAGGTGTTTAAGGAAAAAACATTTGATTTTTTCATTCAAAATTTTCCATAAAAACCACCAAATTGTTTCATCAGGGAAGGTTATGCTGCATCAAAAAGACATCAACAACAACTCACAGAACGTTAAAAAAATCAATAACGAACAAGTAGAACAAATAGTCAAAGCCATCATGGCTGGCAAGTATTCTTGGGCGTGTGTTTTACTGCTGCGGTTCTCTGGCTACAATCCCGTAGACTACATTCCATATCGCACTTATATTCGCTTACTCAAAAATAACTATCTCAACGACAAACAAAAAACCAATCAAGCCGATAGTCAAGAAGTCTTTAATGTGAAATCAAGCTGGATGCCAGGCAAAAATGTAGGACTGACACACTAAGGTTATGGCTTGAGTGCTGAGTGGGGTATCTACTTAGCACTCATCACTCAGCACTACCTCTATACCTGTTCTTATACCAACTCCCCAAAATTCAGCAACAGATTTAAACTCCCTGTTGAATTTTGAATTGGTATTAGTCACCCTATCCCCTATGGCAGTCTATGATGTATTCAGTTAGCACCAGCACCACTTATACCACCCGCCTGCAACCCATTCTCAGAGAGGTTTTATTGCAGAAAAAGCAAGAAGTAGCTCAACTACATCAACAGATGTCTTTAGCTTCTTTGCAACGCCAGTTAACTGCTGCACCCACTGTGCGAGATTTCTTAACAGCTTTACAGCAGAATCCTCATCAACCTAGCCTGATTGCCGAGATTCAGAAAGCATCACCTAATTATGGGTTAATTCGTGCCGACTTTGATCCCGTAGCGATCGCCCAAGCCTATGAACGAGGTGGAGCAGCTTGTATCTCTGTGATTACCGAAACATCATTTTTTCAGGGTAGTTATGAAACTCTCCGCTTGCTTCGCAGAAGAAGCTCACTGCCGTTATTATGTAAAGAATTTATTATTGATCCCTGTCAAATTTATCTAGCACGAGCCGCAGGAGCAGATGCAGTTTTGCTGATTGCCGCCATGCTGACAAATAGAGAACTGCAAGATTTTTTACGCATAATTCATTATTTGGGGATGAATGCTTTAGTGGAGGTGCATAACTTAGCTGAGTTGGATCGGGTACTCAAGCTAGATGATATTCGCTTAATCAGCATTAACAACCAAAGTTTATCAGATTTTAGCATCGATATCAGCACCACTCAAACCCTGTTAGCAGCTAGGCGATCGCATCTGCAAAATTTGGGTGTGATGGTAGTCGTGGAATCGGGACTGTATGGACACGCTGAATTAAATTTAGTAGCTCAATCCGGTGCCAATGCTGTTTTGATTGGCGAGTCACTCATTAAGGAAACAGACATTGAGCAGGCTGTACGCCATTTGTTCAACCAGAAATAACCCACCACCAGCAACATTTTTAATAAGTCTTCTGGAATTGACTTTAGATCAAGTGTAGTAGTCATTACTTATCTCAGCGAAACCCTTACCCCTGGCGCAACCAGGGGTTTTATTTTGTCCAAAAATCCCAGTTTTCAATCCTGTTTTCACAAAATATTTCTTTGGGTAGTAGAGCGATCGCCTGCAAAAGCACGATGGTTAGCGGTAGGAGGTGAAAATGCGTCAACTCATGATCCAAGTGCCACGAGGCAACGGACAAACTGTTATTGATATCGCTAAATCTCATAACGGCGCAAACTTGGCACAATTTGCAGCCCATGCCGACGAACCAATTGATGTGGTGATTGCTCACATTTCTAATCGAGAGGTGGGGAAATTCGTAGAACAACTGCAAGACTTACCCAAAGTACACATCACACTCATCCCAACTGGTGTGATGGCTCTGCAACCGCCTGCATCGTCAGCACCGCAGCAAGTTGTAGATGTCGAGGTACGCAGTCCGATTGAGATTTTGCTCTCCGGTTTGCAAAGTGTTGGCTCTTGGCAAGGCTTTCTCAGTTACGCCGTAGTCGCCGGCTTTGTAGTTTGGATTGGCTTGTATACTAATACAACTTATTTGCTGGTGGCAGCGATGCTAATTGCACCGTTTGCAGGCCCAGCAATGAATACAGCCATCGCTACTGCTTGGGGCGATCGCACACTCCTGGGGCGGAGTATTTTACGATATTTTGCCGCTTTAGCGGTCACAATTTTTACTACTTGGTTACTGAGTCTAATACTAAGGCAAGAAATTCCTACGAGTTTAATGCTAGACAATAGCCAAGTTTCAGCCGTGGCAGTGATTTTACCATTGGCAGCCGGAGCAGCAGGCGCACTCAACTTGGTACAGTCAGAGCGCAGTAGTTTAGTATCTGGGGCAGCTACAGGAATGTTAGTTGCTGCTTCCTTAGCCCCACCTGCCGGAATTGTTGGTATGGCTAGCGCCATTGGCAGATGGGATATGGTAATTTCGGGACTATTCTTACTGTTTTTGCAACTATGTGGTATCAATTTATCGGCTGCTCTCATGTTCCGAATGTTCGGGTTGTCTGCTCAAGGAACTCGCTATCAGCGAGGTAAAAAACGAGTATTCTTTTCTGCCTTGGTGATCACTATCATCGCCTTGGCGGGTTTGCTCACTTGGCAGTTTATTAATTCTCCCAATCTCCAACGCTCTAGCCTTGCCCAACGTGCCAACGCCGAAGTCCAAAAAACTGTAGAACAAGTTGGTTTAGTAAAATTAGTTGAGTCGAATGTGCGCTTCACACGAGCCAATATTGCCGATCAGGATACCCTCCTGTGTGTGATTTACGTGCAGCGTCAACCGCAAGTTACAGCCTCTAGTGAAGAAATTCGCGATCGCCTCACCCAAGCAATTCAAACTCAATTATTAAAGCAAGATTTTAACGTCACACCTTTAGTGGATGTCAACGTACTAGCGGGACTTAAACAAAAATTAAGCCCAAAAAGAGTATAATGCTTAACTAACATAGCTTTCACGTTAGAAAAAGCTCATGAAAGAAACCACTCCCACAGCGATGCCCCCGTGCTTTGAAAGATGGTGTCAAAGATTTGATGATGTGTTTACTCATAAAGCTCAAAAAAGAGAGTTTAGACACTATATAGGGGGATTACTGGGGGAAAGTGAGAGAAAAAACCTGTTTCAAATGGCGGATAATGCTGTAGGTGTAACTTACCACCGATTACATCACTTTTTGACCGAAGCACCTTGGTCTAGTGGGCAGGTGAATGAGCGTCGATTGGAAATCATGAATAAGTGCAGTCAAACGAGAATTAGTAGAGGTTTTAGCTTAATAATTGATGATTCTGGTCATAGAAAAAGTGGTAATTTTACTGCTGGTGTGGGGAGACAGTATATTGGAGAAATTGGCAAAACAGATAATGGAATCGTAGTAGTAACAACGCATTTATATGATGGCAGAAAAAGCTTACCGTTAGATATAGAGTTATATCAACACGCTGATTCTTTAGCTCAAGGAAAACAAGATCCTCTATTTGAGAAAAAACCAGAACTAGCAATCAAGTTAATAGATCAAGCCCTAAACAGAAAATATCAACCTGGGATAGTAATTGTAGATGCTGGATATGGCAACAATACATCATTTTTATTAGAGTTGGAAAAACGGCAATTAAAATATTTAGGAGGATTAGCTAAAAATCGAAAAGTAACAGTTAATCAAACAGATAATATTCAACAAACAATTCGGTTAGATGAATTAGCCCAGAGCTTACCCAAAGAGGCTTTCACAGAAATTCAAACAGATTTGGATAAACCCAAAACATTATGGGTAGTAACTTGTGAAGTGGAAATATCAAGTTTAACTGGAAAGCGAAATATTGCTATCGTCATGAATGCTTCTACTTTCTCAGCAGCCACCGATATTGACTACTTCATCACTAATATATCTTCATCAATTGTTACACCACAATGGATAGTTGATACATATTCTCAAAGGAATTGGGTAGAAGTTTTTTACAGGGAAGCTAAAGGATGGTTAGGACTTAAAGAATATCAAGTTCGTGATAAAAGGAGTTTACTGCGCCATTTTATTTTGGTTTTCTGTGCCTATACTTTTATTCTTTGGCATCAGTTAACTGGAGGATTAAGACGACGGTGGGCAAACAAACCTTTAAATACTTTTACTGAAGCTTTAGAAGCTTTCAGAACAGCCATGTCTTTTCGATTTATTGATTGGTTGAACTTAAATCGTGACGTGTTTGCTGCTTACAAAGCTAGTTTGGGTTACATTTGGGCTTGATTTTTGTCTAAGTCCCGCTAGAAACTGCTACTTGAAGAAGGCAGAAGGCAGGAGGCAGAGGGCAGAAGGTTTCGTACCCTGCGGGAAGCTGACGCAACAGATGGGGATTCAAAACCAACCATGACGAGAGCCACCAAATTGAAAATTTGGTGGGGGTCAAACCCTTGCTCCCGACCGTCGCGCAGATGGTGACGCTCCTGCGTCGCTAACGCTTCTCTACGAGACGCTCCGCGAACGCTATCGGGCAATCAGGGAAGGGATAAATCCCTTCTGCCTTCTGCCCTCTGCCCTCTGCCTTTCTTTGATAAAATCAAAGTCTCCCTTTCACAGTAACTCTGCTGTTTGCCCCACATTCACCAAACTATTCGCACATAAAATACCAGAGGCAGCCACAGCAGGTACACCAATTCCCGGTAAAGTGCTATCACCCACACGATACAAACCCTGTATTGGCGTTTGTGTACTAGGAAACATACCCTTACCTGCGGCGATCGCCGGGCCATAAGTTCCCTGATAACGTCGTAGATAATGGGCATGAGTTAACGGTGTACCAATAAGTTCTAATACTATACGCTCTCTAATATCAGGAATAATACGCTCTAAAGCACGGTATAAAGATTGCGCTTTCTCTCGTTTCTTCACCTCATACTCATCATTGCGTTTCCATCCGGCGAAAGATTCAAGGGTGTAAGCATGAACCACATGATGCCCCTCTGGTGCTAAATTCTTATCCCACACACTAGGAATAGAAATCATGCAAGTATTACCCGGTGTGCTGATATCTTGGTTGAAATCATGAACTACCACATGATGTCCCGTTAAATTCTCTAAACCATCCGCCCGAATACCTAAATGTAAGTGCATAAAACTTTCCACAGTAGGAGTATTTAACGCACTTTGACGGTAAGCCCCAGGCAAATCTTCAGGGCGTAGTAAATTATTATAGGTATCCCAAAGCGTAGCATTAGAAATTACAACTGGTGCTGACAAAATTTCACCATTTCGCAACCGCACACCAGTGACTTTTCCAGACTCTACCAAAATTTGCTCAACGTGACATCCTAAACGTAACTTACCACCCCAACGTTCCAACCCCCGCACCAAAGCCTTAACAATGGCTGCACTTCCCCCCACAGGATACTCAACCCCAGCACGGGAACGTTCACCTAACATAAATGCTACTTCGGGGGCAATTGTACCGTGTGCTTTTAACCCAGAAAGTAAGAAACACTCCAAATCAATCAGTCGCCGCACCCAAGGGTCTTTAACTGTAGCATCCATAACATCACCCACAGACGACTGCACCAGAGACAAGTAAGGCAGCATTTTCGCCAAAGATAGCAAATAACGTTGTAACAACACCAAAATCACCTGCCAATCTGCCCTCAGTGCTATGGTGGGAATACCCTTCATAGCCTCGTATAATCCCAACAAGCGTTGTTCAAATTGCTGGAGTTCTTCTGCACCTAGGGGTGTAATTTTGTGTATTTCCTGACGATATTGTGCAGCATTGCTATAAACTGCAAAACTGGCTTCCGGAAAGTGGTAGTGTCCTAAAGGATCATAGGGTATAACTTGGATGGATTCACCTAAAGCATCAAGAACCTGTTTAATAGGATTTAAACTTTCATTACCGGTTAAACCGCAATAAAAGGAGGGGCCAGAATCAAATTCAAACCCGCGTCGTCTAAAACTATGAGCCGCACCACCCGCAATTGTATGACTTTCACACACAATTACCCGCTTCCCATAACGCGCCAACAAACCCGCAGCGCATAAACCGCCGATACCGCTACCGATGACTATGACTGGGGAGTGGGGAGTGGGGAGTGGGGAGTGGATCATGAAGGAGTGTAGGGGTGTAGGAGGAGATTATATAGCCAATGCCTATTGCTTATTGACTATTGACTATTAACTAATGACAGAACCACTAATTGAACTGAAAGGTATTTCTAAATCCTTTGGTAACAATCGGGTTTTAGATAATGTAGACTTGACGATTTATCGAGGAGAGGCTTTAGGGATTATTGGCCCTTCCGGGACTGGTAAATCGACAATTTTACGCGTACTTGCAGGGTTAATTACTCCTGATGAGGGGGAAATTTATGTGCAGGGAATAAAAAGAGAGGGGTTGATTGAAGATGCTAATGAGTCGGTTGGTATTGGCATGGTGTTTCAACAGGCGGCATTATTTGATTCGCTGACTGTAGAAGAAAATGTAGGGTTCTTACTGTATCAGAATTCTAATTTACCGCGATCGCGCATTCGCGATTTAGTCAAAGAAAAATTAGACATGGTAGGTTTACCGGGAATTAGTCATCTCTATCCCTCGGAACTTTCCGGAGGAATGCGAAAACGGGTGAGTTTTGCCCGTGCCATTATGTCTAACCCCGATAATCCAGACGAAGGGCCAGAACTTTTACTATACGATGAACCGACAGCTGGACTTGACCCCATTGCTTCGACAGTGATAGAAGATTTAATCCGTGACTTGCAAAAAACTCAAGGTGTATGTGGTACCTATGCTATTGTTACCCACCAAGACAGTACAATTCGACGGACTGCCGATAGAATAGTGTTTCTCTATCAAGGTAAAGTACAGTGGCAAGGTACAGTTAGTGAGTTAGATAGCACAGACCATCCATTAATCAAACAATTTATGAGTGGGAGTGTGCAAGGGCCAATTCAGGTTGTGGGTTAGTTGGGCAAAGGAAAATATGCGAGATTTTATCACCAGCCGTTTTGCATCTAAGCGAACATTGAGAGAAGGCTCAGTGGGTTTATTAGTCTTACTGGGACTAGGTGCATTTGTAGTGATCATCTTATGGTTAAATCGGTTTACTGCGGCTCGCAGTTCCTACAAAGCAACTGTGGAATTTGCTAATGCTGGTGGGATGCAAAGAGGCGCACCGGTTCGTTATCGCGGTGTGAAAATCGGCAATATTTCCCGGATTCAACCAGGGCCAAATGCGGTAGAAGTAGAAATTGAAATCGCCCAATCTGACCTAATTATTCCCCGTGATGTAGTGATTGAAGCTAACCAAAGTGGATTAATTAGTGAAAGTATAATTGACATCACACCCAAAACATCATTACCCACTGGGGAAACCATCGCCAAACCCCTAGATAAAAATTGCAACCCCAGTCTCATCGTTTGTAATGGTTCTCGGCTCAAAGGACAAATTGGTATCAGTCTTGATGAACTCATACGTAGCACTACTGAGTTAGCAACTGTGTACAATAACCCCGAATTTTATCAAAGGGTGAATAAACTCCTCGAAACTTCCTCAGAAGCCGCTACTGGCGTTGCCGCACTCAGCCGAGATATCCGCAGTTTGAGCAAAAGCTTTCAAGGACAGTTGGGTACATTTGCTAACACAGCTAATTCCGTACAGAAAGCCACTACTGCACTGACAGCCTCGACTACAAAAACAGTAGACCAATTGGGTGTCACTGCTAGTCAATTCGGCACAACTGCCACTCAAGCCAGTAAATTACTCACTGACTTAGATAACCTAGTTAATACCAATCGTTCGGTACTGGTTGGTACTTTGAATAATATTGCCGAAACCAGCAATCAATTGCGGGTGACAGTCACTACCTTATCACCTGCCCTCAATCGCTTAACTCAAGGAGAGTTACTGAACAATTTAGAAAGTCTTTCAGCCAACGCAGCGCAAGCCTCAGCTAATTTGCGAGATGCTACCAAAGCCTTAAATGATCCTAAAAATGCCGTGCTGCTGCAACAAACCCTAGATTCCGCCAGGGTGACATTTGAAAATACCCAAAAAATTACTTCTGATTTGGATGAGTTAACAGGAGATCCCAATTTCCGCCAGAATTTGCGGCAATTAGTTAATGGTTTAAGTACATTGGTTTCTTCCACAGACCAAATGCAGCAGCAAGTCCAAGTAGCAGCAACTTTAGAATCAGCAAAAGCAGCCGTCAACCAATCAGAGGTGGCAATTTCCCCCCCCACGCCAAAACAAAAAGCACTCACCACTAAGCCAGCACCTGTGGCTATTGAAAGTACGGTTAACCCCCCTCAAACATCCCAACAGAGACTGTTGCAGCAGCTACGAGAGTATCGGGGGAGTAGGGAGTAGGGGGAGCAGGGGGAGCAGGGGGAGCAGAGGAGAATAACTATTGCCTATTGCCTATTGCCTATTGCCTATAAACTAATTCCAATCCTGCTCTTCTCTTTTGCCTCGACTCTTATAAATTCCTCCAATATCGTGTAATTGGCGGGTTTTTTCAAATAATTCGGCTTCGGTTAATCCCCATTGTTGCAAAACTTTATCTAAGTCCTGTTGTATGTCCCTTGCGCCTGGGAAGCCTTGATAACGAATTCTCAGCCTAGCCAATTCCGCTAAATTGTAGTCTGTGGCTGTTTGAGTTAGTAGAATATCAATAAGAGGGCGATCGCGGTTGTAAAGTGGGTGTTGTTGGTCTTTACTTCCGTGTAATTCTGCCATTGTTTATACCTGCACCAAATTATTAATTCATTCCGAGTTGAGAGCTAAAATCAGCCTAAAGCGCCATAATTAAAGATGACGGCAACCACACCTGAGCTAATACGGCTCTCACCACTGCCACCACATAATAGATAAAGATACATTGTCTTTAAGAAAATACAAAAAAGTTTAGATAAGGGTGAATTTTTAAATCGCCCAAAGTCCAAGCAGCAAGGGAGCAAGAACCCGCTATGTTTGAACACTTCACTTCCGAAGCCATCAAAGTCATTATGCTCGCTCAGGAGGAAGCACGTCGCCTGGGACACAACTTCGTAGGAACTGAACAAATTCTCCTGGGTTTGATGGGAGAAGGAACTGGGGTTGCTGCCAAAGTGCTGACTGAGTTGGGTGTAACTCTCAAAGACGCACGTCGCGAAGTCGAAAAAATTATCGGTAGGGGTTCTGGGTTTGTACCACCAGAAATTCCTTTTACCCCCAAAGTCAAAAGCCTATTTGAGCAGTCATTTCGAGAAGCTCACAGTCTGGGACATAACTATATCAACACAGAACACTTACTGTTAGGACTAACCGAAGCTGGTGAAGGTGTCGCCGCCAAAGTGTTGCAAAACCTGGGTGTTGACCTGAGAAATGTTCGTTCTGCTGTGATTCGGCGTTTAGGTGAAGACCCAACTGTGGTTGTAGGTGGTGGTAGCCCCAGACGCGGACAAACCCTCACCACAGAAGAATTCGGCAGAAACCTCACCAAACTAGCCCAAGAAGGTAAGCTCGACCCCGTAGTTGGTCGTCAAAAAGAAATTGAGCGTGCTATCCAAATTCTTGGTCGCCGGACTAAGAATAACCCCGTGTTGATTGGTGAACCAGGGGTGGGTAAAACGGCGATCGCTGAAGGATTGGCACAGCGTATCATTAACCAAGATGTCCCCGAAGTGTTGGAAGGTAAGCAAGTTATCAGCCTCGATATGGGGTTATTAGTTGCTGGCACACGCTTTCGCGGAGATTTTGAAGAACGCATCAAAAAAATTGTCGATGAAGTCCGCACGGCTGGGAATATCATCCTAGTAATTGATGAAATTCACACCTTAGTCGGCGCTGGCGGTACAGAAGGCGGCTTAGATGCAGCTAATATCCTCAAACCAGCCTTAGCACGGGGTGAACTCCAGTGTATTGGCGCTACCACCCTCGATGAATATCGTCAACACATCGAGCGCGATGCCGCCCTAGAGCGTCGTTTCCAACCAATTTTAGTCGGAGAACCATCCGTAGAAGAAACCATTGAGATTCTCTACGGTTTGCGGGGAGTCTACGAACAGCACCATAAAGTGCAAATTTCCGATGAGGCTGTGGTGGCAGCTGCTGAGTTGTCAGACCGCTATATTAGCGATCGCTTCTTACCAGATAAAGCCATAGACTTAATTGATGAAGCTGGTTCTCGTGTCCGTCTACGGAACTCCCATATTTCCACAGATAAAGAACTCAAGCGCAAACTTGCTCAAGTTACCAAAGCTAAAAACGAAGCCGTCAGACTGCAAAACTTTGATCAAGCTGGAGAACTGCGCGACCAAGAAATTGCCCTAGAAACAGAACTACAAGCTGCTTCAGTAGAGAAAGTCATTTACCCCATCGTTGTAGACGAAGAAGACATTGCTCAAATCGTCGCTTCTTGGACAGGCGTACCAGTCAACAAACTTACAGAATCTGAATCAGAGTTACTGCTGCACCTAGAAGACACCCTGCATAAACGGCTTATCGGTCAAGAACAAGCAGTTACAGCTGTTTCTCGTGCCATCCGTCGGGCTAGAGTTGGCTTAAAGAACCCCAACCGTCCCATCGCTAGCTTTATCTTCTCCGGCCCCACCGGCGTTGGTAAAACTGAATTAGCCAAAGCCTTAGCTGCCTACTTCTTCGGTGCTGAAGATGCCATGATTCGGCTAGATATGTCTGAGTACATGGAAAGCCATACTGTATCTAAACTGATTGGCTCGCCTCCTGGTTACGTCGGCTATGACGAAGGCGGACAACTCACCGAAGCCGTGCGCCGCAGACCTTACACTGTGTTGCTGTTCGACGAAATCGAAAAAGCACACCCCGATGTCTTCAATATGCTGCTGCAAATTCTGGATGACGGACACCTCACTGATGCTAAAGGTCGCAAGGTAGACTTCAAGAACACCTTAATTATCTTGACTTCCAACATTGGTTCTAAGGTAATTGAAAAAGGTGGCGGCGGTTTAGGCTTTGAGTTTGATAATCAACCAGAAGCTAGTTACCATCGCATTCGTAACCTAGTCAACGAAGAACTGAAAAATTACTTCCGTCCTGAGTTCCTCAACCGGGTAGATGAAATTATCGTCTTCACTCAACTATCCAAAGATGAAGTCAAGCAAATTGCTGACATTATGCTGCGGGAAGTGGCTAGCCGCTTAACTGAAAAAGGCATCATCTTAGAAGTTACCGAACGGTTCAAAGACTTGGTAGTTACAGAGGGTTATAACCCCAGCTACGGTGCTAGGCCATTACGCCGGGCTATTATGCGCCTCCTAGAAGATTCTCTAGCGGAAGCAATGCTGGCTGGCGAACTCAGAGAAGGCTGTACAGCCATTGTTGATGTCAATGATGATGGTCAAGTACAGGTACGTCAGTCAGAAAAACGCGAGTTGCTCTTGGCGAATGCTGGCTAAGATTTCAGCCATTTGTCTATTAGTGAATCCTGTGAAATAGGATTGTATAACTTTACCTCTGGTATATTGCTACCAGAGGTTTTTGATTGATGAGGTTTGTGCAATGCTGAAAAAGTATTACTGGAAGCTACCTCATACAAGTCAATTAATTAAAGTAAATAAAAGATAAGTTACTAACAGCAAGAAACTTCAAAAATTCGGAGGCAAGAAATTAAGTTATGTTACGTTCTTTGTCATTAAAAAACTTTCGCTGCTTCCAGAACTTTCAGCTTGAACCACTGGAAAGGGTAAATTTAATTGCTGGGAAAAACAACGTCGGTAAAACATCACTCTTAGAAGCTATTTTCATGTTTATCAATCCAACTAATCCTGAATCACTATTTCAGGTCAATCGCCTGCGGGGTATTCCAAGAGGAGTTAGATTTGAACATATTGAAGAACTGAGAGGATTTTTCTTTGATCAAGATATTTATAAAGTAATTGAAATAATTGGCAGAGGAGAAAATGACAGACAAAGAATTCTAAAAATATTTCTTCCTGAATCAGAAGAAAATCAGATAGAAGATTTACCAATTTTAACTGATGAAAATGGCAGGTTTAAAACTGACGAATCATTAACAACAGAAGTCAGATCATATGACAGATTAGTATGGGAATATAAAGACCCTAATGAGATACAACCTATCAGTATTTCCTTAAGAGCTGATGGGAGACTTCTTAGTACGCGTTATCGCCGAGAAAAATATCCAATAGGTATATATCTCACTACGAGTACACGTTCTCCAATAGAAGATGCTGAACGTTTTAGCCACTTAGAACGAGTAGGAAGGCAAGACGAAGTATTAAAAACACTGAGTTTGTTAGAACCTCGTCTGCGACGTTTGAGCTTATTGGTTATTAAGCGTGAGCCAATCATTAATGGGGATATAGGTATGCGTGAGCTTGTACCACTACCATTGATGGGAGAAGGAATAGGACGTTTACTTTCAATTATATTGGCAATAGCTAATGCTCAAGGAGGAACTGTTTTAATTGATGAAGTTGAAAATGGTTTGCATCACACAGTTTTAACTGATGTTTGGAGAGCAATAGCTGATGCTGCTCGCCGAGCAGATGTACAAATATTTGCCACCACTCATAGCCGAGAATGTATACTTGCAGCTCATGAAGCATTTGAAAAAAGTGAACAGTATGATTTTCGTTACCATCGACTTGAACGGGTAAAAGATGGAATTCAAGCATTGACATACGATAAAGAAGCCTTAGAAACTTCTGATGAATTTGACTGGGAGATTCGCTAATGTCTAGTAAATCTCAACAACTCTCTCAGCCAAAATTACTAATTGGTGAAGGTTCGGAGGAAGTGCTATTTTTTAAAGCATTATTGAATTACCTTAAGATTACTGATGTTCAAGTAGAAAACTATGGAGGTAAACAAGGGCTAGGAAATTATTTACAACAACTATATTTGCGTCCAGGTTATAGAGAAATTGTTTCTTTAGGCATCACCAGAGATGCTGATGATTCTGCGAAAAGTGCATTTGACAGTGTGTGCAGTTATTTAAAAAATGCCGGATTATCTGTACCAATTAAACCCAATGAAATTACAGGAAATAATCCTCAAATAAGTGTCCTAATTCTTCCAGATTATCAAGATAATGGAATGTTAGAAGATGTTTGTTTAGAGGCAGTAAAGACAGATCCAGCTATGCAATGTGTAGATGATTATTTTCAGTGTGTTAATACTGTGGCAAAACGACAACCTAAAACCAAAGATATGGCCAAGGCACGTATACGTGCTTGGTTGTCATCACAAATAGAGCCAGATAAACGTTTGGGAGAAGCAGCGCAAGCTGGTTACTTACCTTGGAATAGTCCTGCATTTGATAGTATTAAACAGTTCTTACAATCTCTATGATTGAGCTATGACAACTGCCAAACCAACAAACAATCCTATTATTGTCCCCAAAAAGCTACCTTTTTTGGAGTCAATATGTTGGCAAACAGCAGATGTCTATCGGTTTACTCCAGAAGAAATGCTCAGTCGTTATGAGCGTGGTTGGCGATATCACAACTTATTTAATAATCTTGAGGGTGAAGAACTGGATTTTCTTAAACAACTTGCTATAAGGTATAAATCCATACAAAATATTCCATCAATTGATTCAGATAATTCCCGAATTACAATGGTATATCCTGTTCAGCAAGAGACAATTGATTAAATCAAGTAATTTTCAAAGGCAATTTATTTTAAAAGTTTAGCTTTTTGTAACGGTATTTTTTATTATTAAATATGCTTATTTTCAGACATTTTATAAATTAAATTTATAGTCATAGAAGTTATTCTTCTATGTTAAGTCTTTTTATCATTACTGCATTAGCTTTACAGGTAAACCAAACTTCATCATTTATATCTGGTTCAGCCGTAGCTAAGAGGGTGTTTGAAAAGTCAGGTATGTTGTAAAAAAGCTCTCTCAGTATACGCTGTGAATAGATAATCAACAGCACCGAGAGAGCGACATGAGTAAAGCTTACCCCAGTAACCTGAGCCTCGCACAATATGAATTTCTTAGCGACTTGATTCCAGAAGGGAAACCGGGTGGTCGTAAGCGTGAAGTCGATATGTGGGAAGTCCTGAATGCAATTTTTTACATCCTGCTAGAAGGAGTGAGATGGCGATGCCTACGGCGGGCTACGCCTACGCTACCTGGGGACTTTCCTACGAGAGCAAACAGTGTACACATATTTCCGAAACTGGCGTAAAGACGGGACATGGTTGCACATTCACGATAGTCTCCGAGAGTGGACGAGAATCGAAATTGAACGTCATCCGAGTCCATCGGAAGCGATAATTGATAGCCAAAGCGTCAAGAGTGCGGCAATGGTGAGTCAATCAGTAGGCTTTGATGCTGGCAAGAAAATCAAAGGACGCAAGAGATTTATGACCGTTGATACCTTGGGGTTAGTGCTGCGGGTTTTGGTAACAGCAGCCAATGTCGGTGAGCGAGAAGGAGGCAAACAAGTTCTCCAACGAGTTAAACAGTCTCAGCCACAATCTCGGTTAACCACCATCTGGGTTGATGGTGGCTTTGATGGGGAACCGTTCATGCAGTGGGTCATGAATTTTTGTCGCTGGATTGTACAGGTGGTGCTGCGACCAGAGCAAAGCAAGGGCTTTGTTTTACTCAAAAAACGTTGGGTGGTGGAACGCACTTTTGGCTGGTTCATGGGATGTCGGCGATTGGTCAGAGATTATGAATTATTGCCCGAAACCTCAGAAACTTTTATCTATCTTGCAATGATCCGTATTATGGTGAAGCGATTGGCTTAATTTTTGACTCCCTAAAACTTTTCAAACATCCTCTAAGAAACCACTATAATTGGTCTGGGATTGGTCATTGGGGTTGGAAGGGACTGGAGACTATTGACGAAGGCTCGCCCATTCCTTCTGGGTAACGAAAAACTGAATACCTAAGCTTTCGCTGTAAAATCTGGCTTTCTTAATTGCGAATTGCGAATTGCGAATTGCTATTAGTCCCTTGGCAAGTTTTGCCGAGACAGGGCAAATAAACAAGACAAGGGGAGCTATTTAGCTATTTATTTTGCATATTTAAGGTTTACTTTTAAATACTCCTGGTTCTTGCTGTGTGGGCAAGACAGCTAAAATATCGGTTTGGGAACAATATTTCAGGTCTTCATGGCATTCCAGGCGTAACAAACGTTTGCCGTGACTAGCGTGGTGGAGTAATTCCAAAAGGTTGTTTTGCCAGTGGGAGTAGAGCGCGATCGCACTCATCACTTCATCGTTACCAGCTATCTCTTCAGGTGGTAATTGGGATTTCTCGATCACACTGTGAGCGATCGCACCTGCACAGGCTGTATCCTCTAAGGAAAAACTGCCTTCCCAACCTGAACCCACAATCCAAACTGTCTCAGGTTGCTTATCCATCAGATACTGTACTACTGCGGCTCGGTTAATAAAGGCGGCTGTCATAACCGTGGGTGAGTCCTGTACCCGTTTTAAAGCGCGAGTTCCATTAGTGGTACTAATAAACAAGCGTCGCCCTTGCACTAATTCTGGTGTGCAGTCGAGGGGAGAGTTACCTAATTCAAAACCAGCAACTTTTGCACCTCCCCGTTCTCCAGCTCGTAGCCGTTTTTGTTGAGGCCATTGTTCACTCACTTCGATGAGTTGATCTAAATCGCTAAAGACTTGCACAGCTTCGCCCCCTGCCGATAAAACAGTGGCAATTGTGCTAGTGGCTCGTAAGACATCGACTGCGATCGCGCAGTCAGGAACTTGATCCTGGGGAGTTAATTCCGGGGTATGGTATACAAATAGCTTCACGCGCGGGTTACACCTGCTCTCAATACTACTGCCGAGATTACATTCTAATGGGTGTCAATCACCATAATCACAGGAAAAATCAGGGTATTTCTTATGGTTAGGAAAGATTATTTCCTATCATGGGTGATTGGGTAGAGGCTAGAGGCTAGAGAAGAGAGATACTCATGCCCTAGTTGTAGGCTTTTCACGCCGTAGAATTTTAGCTTGAGTCTAAATAAAGGTAATCTGAAAGAAGATAGGGGCAGAAAGCAGGAAACAATCCCCAGTCACGCCAGTCCGCTCAAGTCGGGAAACCCGCCCACGCGGCTGGCTCCCCAATCCCCAATCCCCAATCCCCAATCCCTATGGCACCTTTACCCGAATATCGCCCTAAACAATTGTCTGTAGGCCCTTTGGAAGCAGAAATTCTCAATATTATTTGGGAACTGGGTTCAGCCACAGTCAAAGATGTCCACGATCGCATTCTGGCTGACCCTAACCGAGAATTAGCTTACACTTCTGTAACTACAGTGATGCGTCGCCTGACTGAAAAAGGCTGGCTAGTCTGTGATAAAAAAGGCAAGGCTTTCTACTGGCGGCCTCTACTGACAAAGCAACAGGCACAAGTGATCAAAGCCCATGAACAATTACAACGATTTCTAGCCGTAGGTAATCCTGATGTGGTTGCAGCTTTTGCTGATAGTCTGGATGAAGCGGCTAGTGAGCAAATAGAAGCGATCGCTAAACGCATTCAAGCGGCACGCCAAGCCAGGGAGGAACAATAATGCACCTGTTGATGATTTTGGCTGCTTTGGCAGTTTCTGGGATTTTGAGATGTTCTTGGACTAATACCCCAGGTAGTTGGGATGTACGCTGGCAAAGAACCCTGTTTTTCTTCCTCTTCCCACCGTTGCTGATGGTGATGACAGCGATCGCCGTGCTGTGCATGGGGCCTCAAGGTCAAATGGTCGGTATAAATGCCGGATGGATGAGCTATATACTAACTTTATTGTCCCTGAGTGTTTTTTCTGGTTTGTGCCTGAAACTAGCCTTCCAAGGCTGGCAGTCGCTACAATCAGCCCGCAACTGTCCTGTAGTTCATGTTGACGGTAAGCGAGTCAGACTACTCAGCACCCCAGCCTTATTTGCTGGACAAATTGGTTTCTGGCAACCCGAATTAGTAGTCAGCCAAGGATTACTAGAAACCCTCTCCCCTGCTCATGTCAAAAGCGTTTTAGCCCATGAGCAAGGACATCACCACTACAGAGATACATTTTGGTTTTTCTGGTTGGGTTGGGTACGTTCCTGCACTGCTTGGTTGCCTAACACAGAACCTTTGTGGCAAGAACTTTTAGTGTTGCGAGAACTACGTGCTGATAGTTATGCCGCATCCCAGGTAGATCCCTTATTACTCGCCGAATCACTGTTGTTGGTGGTGAGTAATGCTACTGCCTTAACCACATCAGAAATTTGCTGTGCTGCTTTAGGTGCTAGTGTAGGTGACACCTCCGGCGGCAAGCTACGCTTAGAACAGAGAATAGAAGCCCTATTAGCACCACCACAGCCAACCCCAAAAGCTCAATTGCAGTTTTGGAATAGCTTTCTGTTGGCTTTTCTGCCCCTAGTCAGTCTGATCTTCCACACCTAATTTTCAGAGTAGATTTCTAGGAATAATCAGTGGTGATTAAACAATTTCAACTCACCACTGATTATTTATGGGACTTCCAGATCAAAAAATATCCAAAATGTAGGGTGCGTCAGTGCGAGAAAACCTAGCTGTACCAAGAAATTATTCATACTGACGCACCCTACTAACTATGATTTAGGTATATCAATCTAGTAATATTTGACTTTGATATTTCTAGAAAGAATTTGTATCAGTTTGCCAAAAATGCGGCAAATAGATTGTCTAGGGGCGTAAGTCCTTACGCCTAGATATAATATAGCGTTTCTCAGTCTGGTGAAGTACAGTAGCAACAGTGGGTAAACCAATTATAAATATCATTTAAAGAGATTTGGTTAAAAGCCATTTCAATTGCTTTTGCTAAATCTGGATAACTTCTAGCACCAAGAGAACGTAGTATGTTCTTCAGCTTCGACCAACAATTTTCAATAGGGGAAAAATCAGGAGAATATGGTGGTAAATAAATCAACTTAGCTCCGGCAGCCTCAATGAGTGCTTCAATATCTCCACCTTGATGAATTGAGCAATTGTCCATGATTACATAATCACCTTCCTTAAGTTTAGGAACTAATTTTTGAGCAATATAAGCCTCAAATGTCAGCCCATCAGTTGCACCTAAAATGCTATATTGACTAATCACACCCCTCAGACCAATTGCACCAATTATCGAAACATTTTTACTGCGTTTTTGAGGTCGAGAACCATGCGCTCTTTTACCTTTAGGGGAACGAGCAGAATGTCGGCTCAAAGATAGATTAGCTCCAGCTTCATCAAGGAAAATCAGATGATCAGCAGGTATTCCTTGAATTAAGAGCCAGAACTGGACTCTTAATAATTGAACTCTCTCAGTTTCCTTTTCTGCGGCGTGCAATGTTTTTTTTTAAGCTGATTTCCATCTTCTGTAACATTCTGTCTACTGTGGAAATACCAATCGTTATCCCTGTCTTCTCTTTGAGTTGCTCACGAATTTCTGATAAAGTGGCATCATTCTTGGCTTCTACTATTTCAAAAAGAACATTCAATTGTTCTTCATTTAGCTTTGGTGGAGTTTGTTGCATCCTGACTTTAGGCGCGATACTTCCTGTTTCTCTATATTGTTTAAGTAATTTCTCAATAAAGCTTAAAGTTACACAAAATCTTTTGGCTAACTGACGTTGTGATATTCCACCTGTCTTATATGTATCAAGTATTTTTTGGCGTAAATCGAGCGAATATGCTTTCATTTTTACCCTGGCGAAGATGTACAGTTTTATTTGATTTAGTGTACTTCATTAGACCGGTAAACGCTATAATCAATATTTTACTAAATTTTTCTTAATTAATATTAGTTATGTAGGGAATTTTAATTATTATTAAAACTTTAAATTTTGTAGCTAATATATGCAATACACATAACTATTTATGTGTCAATGCTTAGTTCATACAGTTTACTCAGCCAAATATATCTATGATTGATAAAAGATTATTGAATTGCTAAATTCAGCTTCAGCAAATTCCATTATGTACTATGCACTGCTAATATAAGGGCAAAAAAATCAGTCTTAAGGGCGGTAAATTTGCAACCAAAAAAAAATTTAGAGCAATTATTTATTGTACGTTGTCTAGCCACAGTGCTGCTCTTTGGTCAAGTCTGCCTACATTTACTCCAAGGAAAAACTTACTACCGCAAGATCATGGAACACATGGTAACTTCGGGGCCTGGTTGCGTCTCGCCAGTTCTGCTTGTAAGTGTTTTTTCTGGCATGATTTTTACTATTCAAACCGCTAGAGAATTAGTACAATTCGGTGCTGTGAGTACCATAGGAGGAGCTTTTGCATTAGCTTTCTGTAGGGAATTAGCTCCTATTTTGACTGCTAGTATTATTGCTGGGCAAGTCGGTTCTGCTTTCGCCGCCGAATTAGGTGCAATGCGCGTCACAGAACAAATTGATGCGCTATATATGCTCAAAACTAACCCCATTGATTATTTAGTGCTGCCGAGAGTTATCGCTTGCTGTTTAATGATGCCCATTATGATGATTTTTGCTTTAGTGATGGGTATCAGTGGCGGAATTTTTGCGGCTGCACAATTTTACCAAATTACTCCAGAAACATTTTTAGAGTCAGTTAGAAGTTTTTTAGAAACATCCGATGTGTTTATTATTTTGCTAAAAGGGTTAATTTTTGGGGCTATAGTCTCTATCAATGGCTGTAGTTGGGGGCTGACAACTAGAGGAGGAGCAAGAGAAGTAGGCGAATCAGCAACCACCGCAGTTGTCACTACTTGGGTAGCAATTTTTATTATGGATTTTATTCTATCTTTATTATTATTTGAAATACCATCATTTTAAACTTAATTGTAGGAGTAGGAACTAATAATTTCATCCTTGGTGGTGAAACTTGTTTAAGTAGAACAGCGTAAATAATTCAAGGTTTGTAGTAAGGACTGTTCACACAGCGTTCCTGTAGAGTAGTCCTTACTACGAACTGGATTCCAATATTTGTACATTGCTTAACGTAGTTTGATTTATTTTCACCGACTTACTTAACTTAGAATGTCTGAAATGTGGAAATATTGATGGAGATGTCAAAAAATATTGAAGCGATCGCTAGTTTTTCCAGTTAGCAACTAAGGGCTAATTTGACTATCTTGATTAATCAATTTTGGTGATTCATCACTATCAACATTCCCTGGCTCAATCTGATATTTTTCTAAAGGTGATAGCTTGTCTTGTATCTGAATAATCTCAGGACTAACTTTCAAAAGATTATCTGTTACTTTTCCACTTCTCATCATTAAAAGTTGAATTTCTGTTTCAAACTGCTCTCTGCCTCGACTGAAAAAGTTTGGCTCTCTAGGGTGAATTGCACCAACATTAATCGGCTGAGTTTCATTCGCAGCTACTGGTGTAGTGATTAATAAAGTTGCTAATACAACTGTTACAGCTATAGCCAGTCTGGAGAATATATTGTACACATTCTTTTTCATAGTAGCCCCCTCTGCACAGAACACAACCTGTTGCTATTTCAGGGCAAATGCTACTCAAAAAGCTAATGGAATTATAGTAACTTGGCTTTTTGGGAGTAATGCTATTTTACACAGAAAATATAATGATTTTCTACTAATAGTATACTAGATATTCAAATCCTAAAAATTAAAATCCGGCTAAGTTAGCATTTTTGATTAAAATTATCAATAATACTTAATTTTTCTACAAATTTAGGAGTGCTTTTGCTAAATATTCGTACTGCTCTAGTGTATTGTAAATCTGTGCGGAAATCCTAATTAGCAATCTAGGAGACTCTTGCCAAGGCACTACTTGTACTTGAATGCCATACTGATCAAATAACGCATCATGCACAGACATGAAATCACGATTTTCTAATGTTGTAGGCATTGGCACAACTGCCATCGCACCAATCATTTCTTCAGGACAAGGCAAAGATACTGCTAAGGCTTCACAAAGTAAGTTTCTGGCAGCTAAAATCAGTTGATGATTACGCTGCATTAATTCTTGCCAACCACCAGGTAATAACGAACCCATAAAAGCGATCGCCTCTGGGACGCACATATAGGCTGTATGATCATCTGTACCTGTCCAGTCAAATTCCAACTGAAACCGACTTTTATCATTGCGTGGTGAGTTAGCACCGTGGCTAATTGTCAGAGGACGAATTGCTGAGTGTTGATCGCGACGCACATACAAAAATGCTGCTCCTTTTGGCGCACACAGCCATTTATGACAGTTGCCGGTGTAGTAAGTTGCACCAATTTCTCGCAGATTGAGAGGAATCATCCCTGGTGCATGAGCGCCATCTATTAAGGTATCTACACCCCGCAGTTGCAATTCCTGCACTAATTCCTGAATGGGGAAGATTAACCCAGTTTGGCTAGTCACATGATCTATTAATGCTAACCGTGTTTGAGATGAAACTTGCTCAAGTACGGCGGCTATTACCTGCTGTGGCGATTCTATGGGAAAGGGGATTTTCGCCACGACTACCCGCGCACCTGTACGACTAGCAATAAAATCCAGTGCATTGCGACAAGCATTATACTCGTGATTGGTTGTCAAGATTTCGTCTGCGGGTGCAAAAGTGAGGGAACGCAACACTGAATTGACACCAGTCGTAGCATTAGGAACGAATACCACATCTTGAATATCAGCGTTAATAAATGCTGCTAGTTTGCTTCTGGCATCATCTAAAAGTGGTTCCCACTCTCTACCAAAAAAGCGTAATGGTTCTTGTTCTAATTGCGATCGCAACCGTTGTTGGATTGCTAAAACTGCTTGTGGGCAAGCGCCAAATGAACCATGATTGAGAAAAGTTATGGCTGGATCAAGTGACCAAAATTTCTGAAATTCAGAGGGATGAGGCATTAAATAGGAGACAGATGACAGGGGACAGGGGATATTTTACCCCAATGCTTTCAAGCCAAAAAAATATAATATTTTGATGTAGCAAAATATTAGCTAAAAAGTATTAGATAATTAACTTATATCAAAGGGTAAAAAGTAAAAGGGAAAAGGTAAGTTAACCAAGTTTTTCTAGCCCAGTCTAGCTGAAATACCTCTCCAGTTGGTTTAACCCACAAGTTTGATATCTCAACTGCCAAATATTACCGATTCCCTCATACCTATTACCAAAGAGCTTGATAGTTTTATTGGCTAACTAATGCTCTTTCTGGTAGTTTTGTTGCCAAAATTTGAGTGTATAGTTCACTCAGACGATCTGCCACACCACCCCAACTGAACATAGCTTCGATGTGTTTTCTACCAGTTTGACCTAATTCATCGCACCATTGTGGATTCATCAGAATTCTATCAATAGCAACACAGAAAGCCGCTACATCTTTGGGTGGTACTAATAAACCTGTTTTTTCTGGAACTACTGTAAATTGCAGTCCACCAACATCGCTGGCTACTACTGGTGTCCCGCTAGCCATGGCTTCAATTGCTACGAGTCCAAAAGGTTCGTAATGACTGGGAACAACACAAACATCAGCCGCAGCATAGTAAGCTGGCAAGATATCTTGACTGAGGCGACCAGGAAGAGTTGTAAATTCACTCATACCCAATTCTTCCACAATTGAGGCAATGCGATCGCGCTCTCTACCATCGCTGTTACCTGGGGTAAATCCACCGCCAATAATTAGTTTGAGTTTGCCAGAATCCCGTAACTGCGACTCATTGATAGCACGCACTAAAGTTTCTATGCCTTTGCGCGGATCAAAACGTCCTACATACAATACAACTTTCGCATCTTGGGCAATGCCTAATTCGGCTCTGGCTGTTTGTTTGTCTACTGAGCCAAACTTAGCGATATCTGTACCACAAGGAATCACATCAATGTAGCCTTTTGCAGACACAAGCGATCGCATATGTTGCTGTTCTTGGGGACTGGTAGCCACAATTCTTTCGGCTGTTTCTAATACTTGTTTTTCTACAGCTAACCGCTTAGTAGCAATTAAAGGAATTGTATCTACAGCTTTGTATTTAACTGCTCCTAAAGAGTGATAAGTATGAACTTGGCTACTTCCTTGGATTGCTTTTAATTGCATTCCTACCCAACTAGATAACCAGTAGTTTGTATGCACCAACGGATACATAATGTGGTTTTCCCGTTGGAATTGCAGCAATTGTTGGACAAACTCTGGTAAGTATTTAAAACCATTATCTCGTGGTATAAATTCCTCTGGCCCAGCTGTTAACCGAATAGTGCGACAAAGTGGGCTGTGCTGCACAATTGTTTCTTGTTCAGGACTCACTTTGCGGCTAAACATATCAACTTGCCATCCCAGTTGGGCTAATGCTTTACCCACTTCACGCACGTAAACATTCTGCCCTCCAGCTTCTTCTTTTCCTATCTCAATTGCTGGGTCTCCATGAACTGAAATCAAAGCTATACGTTTTTCAGTGTTAGAGTTCATAGTTTGTGTGTGTTGCTGATTGTAATCAAGTAGCGGGAAGTTTCAAGTGTGCTGACAGCACATTTACTTGAATTCTGTAGGAACATTGAGTAATGTTTATTTTAATTTAATATGTCCCACATTTTTATCTATTTATTAACAGAGTCATAGTTTCTTACTCAGTATTTACATTTAATCTTTCTATATATCTATGGTCATACTTATATCTAATACTTGTGATAGATGAAATTCTATTTTCTTGCTAATTAAGTATGCAAAAATACTGCTCTCAATGCAGTGAATAAATAAAGCCTTGCCCTGAAATTCACTGAATATTGGATCAGTTTTAAAACACTTATAGATTTTTAGGAAAAATGTTCACAACCGTATTTCCACTTAATTCATTTATGAGAATTATTGTGAATTTACGAAGAATTTTTCTAACTTACTCGAAATATCAAAGAAATTGCTTAATTACACCGAATTATTTGGCATTACTTTGATATGAGTAAGTAGAGTGTCCAATATTACTAATATTTAAATAATAAATATGTATCTTATAATACAGTTTATCGTAAATTCAAGGGTTAAATGACCCCTACATCTACACGTAGTATCAGTTGAGTTGGCGTTTAAATCCCCGACTCCAACTGTCTTTAATTTTGAAGTAATGGGTATTACTCATTACTCACCACTCATTACTCATTACTCATTACTCATTACTCACCACTCACCACTCATTACTCATTACTCACCACTCACCACTCATTACTCATTACTCACCACTCATTACTCATTACTCAACATCTAAAAATTCAAAACCCCTTCAGCCTAGATTGTGAGCCTAGTGAGACTGGAGGGGTAATAAATACTTATTGAGTTAGAATTGATTCCAGTTGAGGAGTGTTACCTTGCCCTCACTCTGGTGGTTTGGACTCTGGAAGATTCAGAAAAGCTTAATTTAGTTGAACAAGTGCGATCGCCACTGTAGGCAAAACTTTATGCTCAATCAATAAACAACCAACTTGTTGGGACAAATTGATTGAATCAATATATTCTACCCAACATGAGCGATCGCACTCTCAACAATAGCCACAATTCATCCTTAATTGAGCTGATCAGAATTGACAATTAAAAATTAAAAATCAAAAAATCCTGACTTTTAATTTTTAATTTCTCTCCTTTGTTACTTAATTTGTGGTTTGAGCTGCTAGCATTTGCTTGAGCTTTTCTAATTCAGAAGCCCAGCGTGGATCTGGACGAATAGCATCTGAATCAGATGTTGACGTAGAACTGCCTTCACGTCCACCACCACCGCGACGAGATTTCTTAGCACCTTTATCACGGCGACTACCCTCTTTGTTAGCTTTAGGTGTAGGAGTAGCACTACCTGCTGCTGTAGGTGCTGCTTGCTCATCGCCCTCATCACCTTTTGTGCGAGGTAATGCTTTTTCTAACTTAATTGGGGTTTCTTTGAACAATTGACCATTGTACTTTTCAATAATTTGGTCAGCTTGTTCATCATTATTGACTGTCAGAAACCCAAAACCGCGACACTTACCAGTTTTACGGTCTTTAATGAGTTTAGTTGTTACAGCATCACCCTCGGCAGCAAACACTGCTTGCAGCTCTTGACGATCTATTTCTTCTTTTGGCAAATTGCCTATATATAGGCGAACGGACATGAACTATACCTCCAGAGTTGAATGAACATGGCAGGGCAAGAAAACCATGACTTGGCTTTGGCTTTTAAATGCTATTGACCAAGATTGCCGTAAACCAATTTTTTTACTCCAAACTGTCAACCTATACAATACAGTTTTTTGTTGGGATCAAGCTTTTTGAATCAAAAAGCGTACACAACGCTCCACTAATACCACCTTAATTCTAAAGGTTATAAATTTGTTTTTTACTGCTTCTTGCCGTAAGCATTTTTTTTCAATGCCCTTGCCCGCAGAATTAAATACCATTCCTTACATTACCACGGTATTATCTACGTAGCTAGTTCAGCATATACTTTTCTAGCAATAGTATTAACACACCGTAGCATAAAGTACTTATTTTCTCAAGATGGTAGATATTGGGAAACAAAAACCAGCCAGTGGCTGGTCGATTTACTGCTGTGTTAGGAGGATAAACAAAGATAGATTGGCGCAAGCAGCCACTGGTGATGACCAAGCTGGGGCGCTGTTTATTTTATTTACCAGAGATTTTGTAAACAAATGTAACACCTAGCAGCAAGATTTGCAATGTTTGTTTACATTCCCTAGGGGTGTAGGGAGAAATGGGGATCACAACCTAGCCCATCAAGAAAATATAAGCCCCCCAAGCTTGGGCTACGACTGCTAGAACGGTAGACCAGATGGGATGAGGACTATGGATGGTTTTACCACTTTGGGTTTGCAAGGTTTGAATATCAATCCAGGGTGTTGCACCTCGGCGAAACCAACCTGTAACTATCACTTGCCGACCAATCAATTCTTGATGATGGATGGGTTTTCCTAACCAGGAAACATGGTGGAGTTTTACTGAACCTTTGCTGGACTGTAAAATTAAATCCTGGGCTAAAGAATTACTAATACCTTGACGACCTAGGAGTTTCCCGACAAATCGCACCTTGATGCTATCACTGGGAATGCCGGAAGGATTGGCTAACAGAGACAGGAACTGTTCTTCTGTGTGTATACCATTGGCTTTGATGTCTGGAAAAAAAGAGTTCATCCGGATTACCATGCCGATGCTAAAGCAGATGAGTAGGCAACCTGTGACAAATGACCAATCTTCGTAAATCCATTTGAGATTTAAAATTTTCATGGTGAAAGCAGTTTGCCACAAAAACCAAATCAAACCCGCAAACACAAATCCTAAAGGAATCCCTAAAAAGGGTGCAATTTGCACCAAGAAAGACTGACGAGTAACATTCAATGTCTGTTCGCTGAGGGATTGCTGGCTAGTCAAATGTAGTTCCGGATCTATATGCCAGTGACGGGCTATCTGACATAATCTGTGGATGCGATCGCCAATTAATGGATGAGTATTATTAACGGTAAACCAACGCCGATAGGGGTTGACATTATCCCACATCAACATTGATTCAAAGGTGAGATGACCGGCTACACTACCCAAAGCCACACTTTGCTGATAACCTACTGGCATTAACAGATTTAAGCTTTCTAATTGTCCAGGAGTGTATTCTTCTTTTTGAATGTCAGTCGCAATGCCAATAGTGATTTTCAGTAAGGCCCGAATCAAGCCATTGGGATTACCAGTGATTTCAGCTGCTAGGCGATCGCTATAGTACAGGCGTAAGCGAGAATACACTAAAGCCGTACCACTCAACACACACCACAATCCATACACCAAACTGGATACGATGGTGAATGGCCAATGCCATATCCCCCCTGAAACTTTGTCTCCCCAAACTGCAATCTGCTGATAGAGTTTGTAAATTGGTAGGGTTACTAGCAGCAGTAAAGACATCAAGACAAAATCCCTGTGGGTAATCTGCCCTAACTGCATAGCATAGATGGTAGCAATTTCATCATCTGCTAGTTGGTCTAATAGTCCTTGACTGACTACAATCCGGGCAGTCCGGGGTAAATTGCCATAGGTGAGGGCTATTGGTGCAGCTATTGGTAAAATTCGTAGTTGGGGTGCTGGCCAGTGTCGCTGTTGACAATAGCGATGCAGTACACGCAGCGTTTCCCGACTATGGTTGTGCAAGGCATCTTTAGATAATTCTCGCTGTCCGTAAAACTGGGTTAACAACCAATCTAATAGCCAAGGTGATATCGCGATCGCTATGAACAAAACAGTTAGTAACACTGGAGTAGGATCACGATATAACAATTGCAAAGGTGACAAGTAGGGCAATTTAACTAAACTCCAGTTAATTGCACCCATTGTGAACTTGAGGATTTCTCGCAGCACCCAAAACAAGGCCATGAATGTTCCGGCTGCTAGCAGTTTTAAGGGTATCAAGCTGGGCTTTTGTAGAGGCTGCCACACCTTGGCGCGTTTAGCTTGCCGCCAATAAATCCCAAATTCCTGAGTTTTGGCGTAACCTGTGCCTCCAAATAAAGTATTAGTTGCTACATTAGGTCTTTCTATAAATTGATTTTGGAAACCCACAGAGGGCAAAGCGGATGAATAATGGGATTGTTTATGGGCTACAGCCTGCTGTGATCTGGCAGTAACCTGGGCATTTTTTGATTTTTGGCGTTTTTTCTGGTTTTTAGTTAAATGTACTAGGGCCACTTCTGCCCACTCTTTGACTTTTGGGTTTTGGCTATCAGTGAGAGTCTGACACAGGGCGATCGCCTTACGGACTTCGCCACTGCGTGCATAAGCCATCACTAACCCTACCCTAGCTTGTAAGCTAGCAGTGCCATTGCCCTGATAGCTAGCTAAAGGTTCAAGTTGGGCGATCGCTGTTTGGTAATTACCCTGCTTGAGGGCAAATAAACCAGCCTCCAAAGACGATTTAGCGTGTGAAGGCATAGAAATTCTGGTACTCCATCTGTGTGATTTGATCCACGGTTATGTCAAAGCGCGAATCATCAGATGCCGTGTACATCAACCCAGGAGTTTCTAGAAGGAGAGGAGAAGAATAACACTCATCACTCACTACTCACTCATCTTCTGCTTTTTGACTAGAAAACACTGGGGCGATCGCGCTGAGTTTTAACTCTGGATGATCTCCCTGTAATTGTTGACAGTTCCATTCATTGCGGAACAGTAAAACTGGGCGGCCCATGTTGTCTTTGACTGTGGTGGTATTAAATATACGTCCCACCTTTTCCAAAGCTTCCCAGCCACCTTCTACCCAACGAGCCACACTATAAGGTAGTAGTTCTAGTATGGTTTCTACACCATACTCGTTTTGTAAGCGAAACTGCACCACCTCGAACTGCAACTGACCCACAGCTGCCATAATGGGGTCGCGTTTAGCTTCGTCAGTTGAATACATGATTTGGACTGCACCCTCTTCCCGCAATTCGGAGATGCCCTTTTGAAATTGCTTAAATTTTGAGGGATTGGGGTTGCGAAGAATCGCAAACAGTTCTGGCGAAAAATACGGAATCCCTTCATATTCCAGTTTCTGCCCCGTGTAAATTGTATCGCCGATCGCAAAAACACCTGGATTATTTAAACCGATCACATCCCCTGGATAAGCGACATCAATTGATTCCCGTTCTTGGGCAAAGAGTTTTTGCGGTCGTGATAACCGGACGACTTTGCCAGTG
Source organism: Nostoc sp. PCC 7524 (assembly GCF_000316645.1). Taxonomy (NCBI): domain Bacteria; kingdom Bacillati; phylum Cyanobacteriota; class Cyanophyceae; order Nostocales; family Nostocaceae; genus Nostoc; species Nostoc sp. PCC 7524. The sequence continues at coordinate 1,753,782 of NC_019684.1, read as the reverse complement.
CGGGCATGATTAACTGTCATATCTTTTTCAAACTTACCAGTGCAGACCCGGATAAAAGCGACGCGATCGCGATGTTTCGGGTCCATATTAGCCTGGAGTTTGAAAACGAACCCAGAAAATTCTGGATAAGTAGGGGGTACTTCACCAACACTGCTGATGTGAACACCTGGTTTAAGGGCATAGTCAAGGAAGCACTTAAGAAATAACTCTACCCCAAAGTTCGTCATGGCGCTACCAAAGAACACAGGGGTCATTTTTCCTTGATGTACCAAATCTAAATCCAGGTCGGGGCCTACGCCTTCTAATAGTTCTAAATCATTTTTCAGTTGGTAGTACAGGTCTTGTTCCAATAATTCCTCAATTCTTGGATCACCCAAATCTACAGTTGTGTCACGGGCTTCTTTACTGCCGTGGGCGCTGCGTTCAAACAGGTGAATTTGCTGGTTGATTCTATCAAATACACCTTTAAAGCGATCGCCCATGCCAATCGGCCAATTAACGGCATAGGTTTGCAGCCCTAATTCTTGCTCAATCTCGTCCAATAATTCCAGTGGTTCCCTACCGGGGCGGTCAAGTTTGTTAACAAAAGTAAAGATTGGTAAACCCCGGAGTTTACACACCTCAAATAACTTGCGGGTTTGAGGTTCAAGACCTTTTGCCGCATCAATCAGCATCACAGCATTATCAGCCGCCGCCAGAGTCCGGTAAGTATCCTCACTAAAATCTTGGTGTCCTGGGGTATCGAGTAAATTAATTTGACAGTTTTGGTAAGCAAACTGTAATACTGTAGAGGTGATAGAAATACCCCGTTGTTGTTCCATCGCCATCCAATCGGATGTAGCCTTGCGTTGCGCCCTACGTGCCTTAACAGCACCAGCCTCGTGAATTGCACCCCCGTAGAGGAGTAGCTTTTCTGTTAGCGTAGTTTTACCAGCATCAGGGTGAGAAATAATCGCAAAATTGCGACGAAGTTCAACTGCTTGACCAAGTTCTGTCTGAAGTTCAGTTGACATAAACTGTATTCACTTCCTAGTTACGTAACTTAATTTTTCTACTTTAGCGAGTCCTTTAATCTTAAAACAACGACCCCACTGATTAATCGTCTAATTAACCGCCTTTATATTAATTCAACCGTAATCTTCCAATTACTCTCAACTTGCACCCTCCGCGCCCCTACCCTGCGGGAACGCTTATCAGCAAATGCGTTTAAAATTACCCCCTCAATCCCCCTCAATTTGATGCAAGGCTGCACTCAAACTGCCACTTCTAATCGCCAGTCAAACCTTTCACTATTCTCATGCCCATTTTTTTAATAAAAATTATCATAATAATTCCCAGAAAATTGAGAATTTAGAAATAGATAATTGAGCGTTAATTCATATCTCAATTGTTTTGATTTATTCATGGGGCAAATTTGAGATTTTTTTATCTTTACTGATGCAAATCCCAAATCTCAAATCTCAAATCCAAAATTATCCTGCCTCCAGCCTACTGTAAAATACAAAATTGCCCCACAGCTTGAGCAAGAGTAGGGCAAAGGACAGTTAAGCACTGCCTGTAGTCTGTCCGACAATAGCAAAGTTGTGTCCGACTTTTGTGACGCTTTGTTTTGTGTCCATTTGATTGTATTTCTTCACGAAACTTTATGTATCCCACCCATCGCCCCCGTCGTCTACGTACTCATCCCCAACTACGCCGGATGGTACGTGAAACTGTACTAACCACCAATGATTTAATTTACCCATTGTTTGCTGTACCTGGTGATGGTATTGCCAATGAAGTCAAATCCATGCCTGGAGTCTACCAACTTTCCGTAGATAAAATCGTCGAAGAAGCGAAAGAGGTTTATGACCTAGGCATACCCGCCATTATTTTATTTGGTATCCCCGCAGATAAAGATGCAGATGCTACTGGCGCTTGGCATGATTGCGGAATTGTGCAGAAAGCAGCAACGGCCGTAAAAGAAGCATTACCAGATTTGATTGTCATTGCCGACACTTGTTTATGTGAATATACCAGTCACGGACACTGCGGTTATCTACAAGTTGGCGATTTAACAGGACGGGTTCTCAACGACCCCACCCTAGAACTATTGAAGAAAACAGCAGTATCCCAAGCCAAAGCCGGCGCGGATATCATCGCCCCCTCTGGGATGATGGATGGCTTTGTACAGGCAATTCGTTCTGCTTTAGATGAGGCGGGGTTCCAAGACACACCGATTTTATCTTATGCTGCCAAGTATGCCTCCGCTTATTATGGCCCCTTCAGAGATGCAGCCGAGTCTACCCCCCAATTTGGCGACAGAAGAACCTACCAAATGGACCCAGGTAACGCCCGTGAAGCCATTAAAGAAATTGAGTTAGATATTGCGGAAGGGGCTGATATGCTCATGGTCAAGCCAGCCTTAGCATATATGGATGTGATTTGGCGCGTCAAGGAAGCAAGTAACTTACCAGTTGCTGCTTACAACGTTTCTGGTGAGTATTCGATGGTGAAAGCTGCTGCCTTGAATGGCTGGATTGATGAAGAGCGCGTAGTCATGGAAACTTTAACCAGTTTCAAACGTGCTGGCGCAGACTTAATTTTAACCTACCATGCCAAAGATGCGGCCAGATGGTTGCGGTAATTTGCATGATGTTTAGACATCTCCAAAAAATATTTGTAGAGACGTAGTATTAATACATCTCTACAAATATTTCAGGTCACGCATCATTAATTTTGGAGATTTCTAATTAATAAAATTTAAATGGATAAAAAAACAATCCCAACGCTTCAATCCAATTATTCCGTGATTCTTCAATTGTGTTACTTTGACATATCTTGATTTGAGATACAGTTATTCCTCAATAGCTATCCCTAATACCCAGTTCATTGCAAATTACAAATTAGTTTAAATTATCATCTTAATTCACATAATTTGCAGATAATTTTCTGTAAATTGAATAGCCGATACTCTGGAAATTTATTTTTTTTGCTATTGTCACACCAATGAATGTGAAACTTCGCCAAATTACATTTGAAGATAAATTTAGTGGAACTCTTGGTCTGGTAATTGGACTGGTGTTTATCGGGACAGGTTTTTGGGTAAATAACAAATTTGCACACGAACGTGCAACACTAACAGAAACACAGGGTAGGGTGGTGCATACCGTCCATCGTCGCGATCGCAATAGTAAAAATGAGCAAAAAGACACCTATGCGCCAGTGATAGAATTTCTCTCCAAGGGTGATCGCATCCGCTTTACAGGTAATTATGATTCCTCCCGCGCCAGTCAAGGCAAAATAGTAACAGTCCGTTACGACCCCAAGCAACCAGCAACTACTGCGCGTGAAGTGCAACCGTTTGAGTCAATTGCTTCTTGGATGGCGTTTGGGATGGGTGGATTGAGTTTAGTTTCTGGCCTGCGTCAGTTGTCACCTATATGCTTGTCTTTCGGTGAGCCACCCGACCATAGTTAATGCACCCTACTCACAATGATTATTCACGTTCAACAGCAAATTTTGTATGAAACGTTACAGAAATTATGAGTTGCATTTGTCATAGGGTGAAGCGATCGCTATAAAATAATTAGAGATAATAAATTTTTAATGGCTTTACGTTGACATCAAATGTCAATTGATTTAGTAAAAAACTCAACATTTTTCTTAAGGAGCATGAGATATGGATATGCAAGTCCTGAGAGAACGTGCTGGCCTTAGCCGTGCAGAAGTTGCCTTCAGGCTTGCAATCAGTGAAACCAGCGTTCGCAATTGGGAAGCTGGGCGCACTGAGCCGACAATGACACCAAAAAAATACTTGGCAGCTTTACGCCTGTTCCAATGTACACCTGAAGAATTGGCAGATGCCAGCGAAAAGTCGGTTAATCAACGACATAAACGCAAACCAGGAAGGCCAAGACGCTTCCCAGACAATCAGGTAACGCAGGTAACTGATTCGCCAGTTTGCAGCTGATAGCCTGACTAGATGAAAATCCGTAATTACTCATGCAAAGCAAAAATCAAGCTATTAACCACTCAAGTCTAAAAATACACAAAACACTCGTTTAAGTTAGAAAATTCACCTTGGTGGTAGTAGTGCGATCGCTCACGGTATTGGTAACGTTGGCGCGATAAGATTCTAAAACAATAGTCGTAAAAAAGGTCTAAATGGCAGAAACACTATTCTTTAACGCTCTGCGGGAAGCCATTGATGAAGAAATGGCTCGTGATTCCAGTGTATTTGTTCTTGGTGAAGACGTGGGACACTATGGCGGTTCCTATAAAGTCACCAAAGACCTATACCAAAAATATGGTGAATTGAGAGTTTTAGATACTCCCATTGCTGAAAACAGCTTTACCGGTATAGCAGTAGGCGCAGCCATGACTGGTTTGCGGCCAATTATTGAAGGCATGAACATGGGCTTTCTGCTCCTAGCCTTCAACCAAATTTCTAACAACGCTGGGATGTTACGTTACACCTCCGGTGGTAACTTTAAAATTCCTATGGTGATTCGCGGCCCTGGTGGTGTAGGTAGACAATTAGGCGCAGAACATTCCCAACGTCTAGAAGCTTACTTCCAAGCCGTACCAGGATTAAAGATTGTAGCCTGTTCCACCCCTTACAACGCCAAAGGGCTATTGAAATCCGCTATCCGTGATGATAATCCAGTATTATTCTTTGAACACGTTTTACTTTACAATCTGAAAGAAAATCTGCCAGAAGAAGAATATTTACTGCCCTTGGATAAAGCAGAAGTTGTCCGTCGCGGTAAAGATGTGACGATTTTGACCTATTCACGGATGCGTCACCATGTCATGCAAGCCGTCAAACCTTTAGAAAAACAAGGTTACGACCCAGAAGTAATTGATTTAATATCCCTCAAACCATTAGATTTTGATACTATTGGTGCATCCGTGCGGAAAACCCATCGCGTCATTGTGGTAGAAGAATGTATGCGAACTGGGGGTATTGGTGCAGAACTAACCGCCTCAATTAACGATCGCCTATTTGATGAATTAGATGCCCCAGTGCTGAGATTATCATCCCAAGACATCCCCACCCCTTACAACGGCACACTAGAACGTCTGACAATCGTACAGCCAGAGCAAATTGTAGAAGCTGTACAGAAAATGGTTGCTATGAGAGTTTAGGGAATAGGGACTGGGGACTGGGGACTGGGGACTCTTAAGAAGCAGGGATGCAGGAAGAAAAACTAATTCCCAATGCTCAATACCCAATACCCAATCCCTAATCCCCAGTACCCAATTCCAACTCATAACTGATGCAAAGAGCGTTATTATAGCGTTTGTCAGTTGCGAGTTATGGTATGCAGAGACAGCGATCGCTATTAGCTTTGGTTCTTTTATTGGTAATCGCCGCTATGACGGCGATTGCCATGATTCCTGTACCCTTGGGGCTAGACTTAAGAGGTGGATCACAGCTCACAATTCAGGTCAAACCCTCAGAGCAAATTAAGCAAATCACTGAACGTGAACTGGATGGAGTCAAAAAAGTCGTCGAAGGTAGGATTAATGGTCTTGGTGTTTCCGAACCAGTCATCCAAACCGTCGGTACAGATAAAATCCTTGTCCAGTTACCAGGGGTGAATGATCCAGAACAAGCAGAAAGGGTGCTAGGAGGGACAGCACAGTTAGAATTTCGTCAACAAAAACCCAATACAGAAACCCAATTATTTGCTTTTCAACAATCACGCGCTCAACTAAAAGTTCAGCAAGAAGAATTAAGAAAAAGTAACGATCAAGCCGCAATTAATCAAAATTTAGAAGATTTACAGAAAAATACCCAAGCGATCGCGGAATTATTTGAAAGTACAAACCCACCGCTTGATGGTAAATACCTCCAAGATGCCTACGGCGAACCCACCCAACAAGGTGGCAATTGGAACGTTGCCATTCGCTTCGATCAAAAAGGTGGTGAACTATTTGCCGAACTCACCAAAAATTTGGCAGGTACAGGACGCAGCATCGGTATTTTTCTCGATAATGAACTCATCAGCTCTCCCGTAGTTGGGCCAGAATTCGCCGCTACCGGGATTACAGGCGGTTCTGCTGTGATTACAGGTAGATTTACTGCTCAAACAGCCAATGACTTAGGTGTACAACTACGCGGTGGTGCTTTACCCGTACCAGTAGAAATTGCTGAAATCCGCACCGTTGGCGCAACCTTGGGTAAAGACAGTATCACCAGCAGCATCTATGCCGGCATTGGTGGACTGATTTTAGTATTAATATTTATGGTGGTGTATTACAGAATACCAGGATTAATCGCCGATGTGGCTTTAATCATCTATGCCATCTTGACTTGGGCTAGCTTTGCTCTACTTGGTGTGACGCTCACCCTACCGGGAATAGCTGGTTTTATTCTCAGTATCGGTATGGCAGTGGACGCAAACGTACTCATTTTTGAACGCACACGGGAAGAATTAAGAGCAGGTAAATCCCTATATCGTTCCGTAGAATCTGGCTTTTACCGTGCTTTTTCCAGCATCTTAGATGGCAATGTGACAACAGTGATTGCTTGTGCAGCCCTATTTTGGCTGGGGGCTGGTTTAGTCAAAGGCTTCGCTTTAACTCTGGCTTTGGGTGTAGGAGTCAGTATGTTTAGTGCTATTACCTGTAGTCGTAGCTTAATGTTTTTAGCAATTTCAATTCCTGCACTGCGGAAACCAGAACTGTTTTGTCCGAACCTGCCAGCATCAGGTGCATCTAATAAGGCAGAGGTAGCTCAATGAAACTCAGTATTAACAAATCGCGATCGCTCTGGTGGACTATTTCTTGTGCTGTCATTTTGGCTGGTATCATCTCAATGGTGATTTCTTGGCAAAACCCCAGCATTCGCGCACCCCTACGTCCGAGTTTAGATTTTGTCGGTGGTACAAGATTGCAGTTGGAACGAGATTGTACCAAACCAGGCAACTGCGACCAGCCAATAGATATTAACGTTGTGCGGGAAGTCGCTAAAGCAGAAGGACTTGGCGATAGCAGCATCCAAATTATCGCTGATAAAGAAACACGCCAAGAAAACGGCATCTTAATTCGCACAAAAAATTTAGATCGCGAACAGCGTACCAAATTACAAACCGCCTTAAGCGAGAAAGTAGGCACTTTTGACGAGCAAAAAAATCAAATCGACACAGTAGGGCCGACTTTAGGGCGAGAGTTATTTACATCCGGTATCATGGCCCTGATTGTCTCTTTTTTGGGCATAATTATTTATCTGACCTTCCGGTTCCAGTTAGACTATGCCATATTTGCCATCATCGCCCTGTTTCATGATGTACTCGTCGCCACAGGAATCTTCTCAATTTTTGGTCTAGTTTTCGGTACGGAAGTAGATAGCCTCTTTATTGTGGCTCTCCTGACAATTACAGGTTTCTCCGTCAACGATACAGTAGTCATTTACGATCGCATTCGGGAAACATTAAAAGCAACTCCCAACCGACCAATTACTGAAATTGTTGATGATGCAGTTAACCAAACATTAGGTAGATCAATCAATACAACTCTCACCACCATGTTGCCATTATTCGCTATTTTTATATTTGGTGGCGAAACCTTAAAAAACTTTGCCTTAGCTCTGATTATTGGCTTCATCGCCGGAGCCTATTCCAGTATTTTTGTTGCTAGCACCCTCCTAACTTGGTGGCGAGAACGTACAGGTCAAACTACAGTGGTAGCAAGTACCGGAGTCACTGATACATCTGTGGAGTAGGCAATAATTAGTAGGCAATAGGCACTCTTGCAATAGTTATTTCCCTTGCTCCCCTGCTTCCACCCTGCGGGTAGGCTTACGCCATCGCAAGAGAAGCTCAAGCTACATCTCCCCAATCCCCAATCCCCAATCCCCAATCCCCAATCCCCAATCCCCAATCCCCTCCATCGCCTATGGCTCAACCCGAAGAACCTGAAACTTTTAGCAATGACCAATCTTTAGCCCAACAAGTTCACAGGCTACACCAATTAACTGTATATGGAAGATGGCTGTTTGTTAGCTTTTTATGGTTGACAATTGCGCCTCTATGCTTGTGGAACTTGCGGGCAGAAATTGCGTTATGGCAACAATATTTTACTTGGGTGGGTGTGCGCTATGGATTGTTATACCATCCCCTGTCTGCCATAGGTTTAGCTTTTTGTATTGGTATGACGGCTAGTGTTTTAGTCTGGCAAAGCCGTAATATTTTAGTGGGATTGCCACAGGATGAAAAACAACGTTTAGAAAAACAAGTATTCCAAATCCGAAAGCAAGGCCCCTCTCACCCTTTATGGAAGTGGGTCATTAACAATTAACAATTCAAAATACTCTTGGCTACGGAGGGGTAAGCCTACAAAATTACTAAAAACCTCTTTTCTCTCTCTTACCCTACTCCCCTAGTCCCCATTCCCCACTCCCTCTGTCAGAATTTGTTGCATGGAAATATCCGAATTCAGTAAATTCATGCACAATATGATGTAGAGACAGTAAAAATACTGCCACATCGGAGTGCCTACAAATGAACCACCCTCAGATTCAATTTTGCGATCGCCAGTCTGAAGTAGACCTTTACCAACTCCAAGAGCTATTTAATCTGGCAGCATTTTGGGCGAAAGGACGCAGTATTGAGGATTTGAGTATAGCTATTGCTAACAGTGACCCAGTAATTTCTGTGTGGGATGGAGAAAGACTGATTGGTTTTGCTAGAGCAACTTCTGATTGTATATACCGAGGCACAATCTGGGATGTTGTGATTCATCCAGACTATCGTGGCACAGGATTAGGAAGCAAATTAGTAGAAACAGTGTTGAGTCATCCCCGGATGCAGGTTGAGCGCGTATACTTGATGACTACCGAACAAAAAAATTTCTACGAAAAAATTGGATTCCAAACTAATCACACTACAACTATGGTGCTATACAACCAATCAGAAATTAGCACCTTGACTACTGGAGAAGTTCAGCTTCAAGAATCGCTAAGGGCATAGATATCTGTAATCTTGTCAACTGCTCCGCTTCTCCAGAATTGGTGGATGGTAGGATTTCTAGCTTACCACCCATCACGGCTAAAAGATTTTGATTGAGTAATAGCTTCATTCCTGGAGAAAGAGCAGTTTTCTCTAGCTCAATTTCCACAGATTTGTCTTCACCTTTGAGTAAATCTATCGACTCATCGCTGATTAATGCGTGAGTCGGTAAATCTAACCAAATATAGACAAAATTACTTGCAGATGGGATGCCACAGGAAATACAAATACTGCCTTCCGTCATCTGAGAGATCCCAGTATCTACTAAATTTAGCAATATTTGCCTTAACCATTTTTGGTCTGCCAAGACATAAATCTCAGGTTCAGGAGGCAAAATTCGCAACTTCAAATTGCGATCTACCGCCAACATATAAATTAAGTTATAAACTTCCTGTAAAACATCAGCTAAAGGCCGCGGCTGAATATCTAATTTATTAGTTCCGTGTTCTGTCTTAGCGACATTGAGAATTTCATCCATCAGATGTAACAGCTTTAACGCCCGCTCGTGAGCTTGGCCAATAAATTCGCGCTCTTCTGCTGGGTCTTCACACAAATCTGACAAAATTAGCTGATGTAAACCAATCAGACCATTTAAAGGCGATCGCAATTCATGGGTAGTCCGCGCCAAAAAACCCGCTTTAAACTGGCTCATTTCCCTGGCCATGTGATAAGCCAGTTGCGTGTTTTTGAACTCTTCTAGGATTTGTGGTGTGTGCTGAGGCTGTGTCAACTCTTCTGGAGATTGGTGGGACTTAGCCTTGGCAGACCTCGCCAATAACCAACGAGAACTGATCCCCATTACCAATCCTGCACCTAGATATACCCAGTTACTCCAATTCATAATTAGGCAGTTATTAACTTGTTAATTGACCACAAAACTGAAAAATCAGTTTCCGAATTTCCTAGAACATCATTTATCTGTCAGTTTGTCATAAAAATCACAGCAAGTCACTGTTTTGCAACTCACAACCCTATTGGCTAATCTAGTTTTCAGCCTAAAAATCTAAGTTGACTGTACCTTGCCGCAAGATTTGCCAATCCATACCAGTCCATTTAGCCACAGTTGAAGGCAGATTATTTTCAGTATTTTCACTCAAATATTCTTCAGCTATGGATTCTAAAGTCAGAACTCCAGGGAATTGAACATCAATTTCTGCCATAGTTTTTAAAGGTGGCTGTCCTGAAAAATTGGCGCTAGTGGTAGCAAGAGGGCCTGTTCGCGCCAAAATAGCTTGGGCGATCGCACTGTTAGGGACGCGAATCCCAATTGTAGTGGGATCAGTGGGATTCATCGCAGGTGGGACGCGATCGCTAGCGGGTAACACCAACGTCAATCCTCCTGGCCAATACCGAGTTACGACTTGCTGCCAAATCTGATATTCTTGCTCATTACCTCGGACATAAGGCCATAAATCTTCCGCACTAGCCCCCATCAAAATCAGGGGTTTATCTTGACTGCGCTGTTTAGCTGCAAAAATCAACGCCGCTTGTTCTGGCATCACTGCCAATGCGGGAACAGTATCAGTAGGAAAACTGACTACAGCACCGGCACGAGTACCCGCTATTAAAGCATCTAACGAAACTTTTGTCATACTGAGAACCAAGAGTTATGTAAACCACTTAATTACTCATAACTCAAAACTCAGCACTTACGTAGGCTAAAGCAAACCGTTCAACACCCTCTAAATCAGCATGAATTTGAATATTACAATAGCTACCTTGCTTGTGTAACAGTGTTCGCACTGTCTGAGCCTGTCCTGCCATCATTTCAATCAGCCACACCCCACCAGGACGCAAATACCTAGGTGAAATGTCTATCAGGTGGCGGATCTCATCTAAACCATCAACGCCACCATCTAAAGCTAAATGCGGTTCATGGTTTACGACTTCTGGTTGCAATGTAGGCACCATATCCCTAGGGATATAAGGTGGGTTAGACACCATGCCACTAAATTGTCCTTTGAGAGAGGTTAACGGCTGCCACCATGACCCTTGATAAAATTGTATTCCCTTGGCTAAACCCAAATTATGGGCGTTTTCTTGGGCGATCGCCAAAGCCTCTGGACTATAATCCACAGCATGAATTGTTGCCTCTGGAAAGGCATCTGCCAGTCCCAAGGCGATCGCTCCACTTCCAGTTCCCAAGTCTGCCCATAGTCCTTGTTGTAGGTGTGGTGCTGATTTACTCTTAGCCACAGCTGCCACAGCTAAATCAATCAAGCACTCTGTTTCTGGTCTGGGGATCAAAACCGCGCTCGACACCTTCAGATGAAAATTGCGCCAAGGTGTAGTTCCGGCAATGTACTGGACTGGCAAGCGATCGTGCAAGCGTCTCTGCCACAGATTTTCTAGCTCTTCTAAAGACAAATTCATCAAAATTTGAGTTTGGTCTTTAAAAGATTGCAAACGTAAGGACAAGCGGTCTAACCCAGCTATCTCTTGCAGTAGCCAATCAACTTCCGCTACTGAAACCTGATGAGTTATTCCAGTAGCGATCGCTCTGTTGCGCCATTGCCAAAGTTGTAAACCAGAAACTACATTTAGCTTTTTATAGACCATGCCTAACGTCGATTGGGCTGTGGTGCTGGCCGGGTGTTGTTATTTCTATTAGCAGGAGCCTTCGTTCCGTTCTCTCTGGGTAATGTTCTAATATACTCTCTTGATTCTGGGGAGGGAACCAAGACAACTTGGTTAAGCCAAGCATCATTTTTGTCCTGTAATGTCTTGATAACTCCATCTACATCTATTACCTGAATATCGGCTTTAGGAAACTTTGGCTTGACCTGATTCAATAAACCTAGTGCGTCTTGTTTACTTAAAAACAATGGTACAGCTTGTTCTTTTTCAGACCCTAATTGAATTGGTACGTAACCTTGATCTGGCGCAAATCTCACCGCAAAAATCGGTACACTTCTAAATTGCTCTACCTTCTGACCGCTTTGACGTAATAAATCCATCGCACCCTTAAGTTCCTGATCTACAGGTTTAAATGCAAATAAAAGACGATTGGGATCTGTTTTTGTTTGTTGTAATTGCTGATAAATTACCCCCAAAGGCACTGCTGTCACTTGCAGGCTTTTGACCATTTCCTCCATTTTTGGGTCTTTACCTTTGGCGTTCCGCAGCTCGTTAATAAAAGCTTGTGCCTCTTGCCGACTCAAATAAGCCCCTGTGACCGAACCCCCAGGTTTTTGTCCGTTCTGCCCTGCTGGTAAAGGACGGCTCAATGGTAAACCCTTATCATTTGTAATTAAATATACGGGTACAGAGTCTAATTTTTCTTTAATTTGTTGTTCTGACAATGCCAGTGCTGGGAAATTCCCTACAAAAACTGTTCCTAGCAGTGTACTTCCAACTAAACTTAATGTTGCGCCCCAGCGAACCAATGCTTTCATGATTGCTCCTTACATCAATAATTTCAATTCAGTTTAAACAAATAGTTTGATTTGCACAGCACCAATTTGGTACCAACTTTTATCAGTTATATAGCAATCCATTGGATATGGGAAAAAGTCATGAGCATTGTTAAATGCTAACAATCTACTCTGAATACATGATATTTTCCAACCCCTATAGATTCCATTAGTGACATTGTTACCTGTTGACCGTGCTGGAGTGAGCTTTTCCTCAGCTTTGCTTTACTATTCACTACGCCTTACTGTAGATGCTGATTATATGTAGCTTGTTGTTGAGTTTGCCAATGCCATTCTATTGTCTTTACTCAAATCTGAGTGACGTTATGCAATAGAGAATCGTTCCACCCACTCTTGGCATATTAGATATTTCTTTTTATACATAGAATTTATCTAGCTTGTATTCTTTCTTAAAGAAAAAATTTCATTGGTTCACATCAAATAAGCTATGGCCATGAACAGACAAAGATTATTTTACGCAAAAATACAGTTAATTTCAGTATTTTTCATCAACTTAATTTAAAATTTATACTTAGGCGCAATATGAATAAATACAAACAATAACTTGAACTTTCTAAACTTACCTACAGAAAAACCCCATATCATTTAACAGATTGGGGTTTTCTTATTTACCTTGTTATATCGGGATGACAGGATTTGAACCTGCGGCATCCTGCTCCCAAAGCAGGCGCGCTACCAAGCTGCGCTACATCCCGATGTTTAGGCTAATTTTAACATAATTTTACAGGAAAAACTACTAATTGCTAAACGCAAGTATTTTTTACTGTAGTTATGCCCAGAATTTAACTAAAATTCTAGGGCGAGTTTTACGATAACGTTAGTCAAGGTTAGGAACATTATATCATTATAGCTGACTTTTTTGTAGTCAGCTATTTTTGATCTGGGGAATTAATGAGGATACCAAAACATACCTTTGATACCTTCCGGATCTGGCATAAAACCCATAGTTCGATAGAAATCTACAACATGAGGATCGGCAAAGAGCGTTACATTACTAATCTCTTCACTCCTCAGTTTTTTAAGTACGTATTTCATCAGGGCCTTACCCAGTCCTTTACCTTGAAAGTCTGGGTGAACAACCACATCCCAAATAGTGGCGTTGAAAGCATGATCTGAGGTAGCACGCGCAAAACCAATTAGCCGTCTTTGGTTTCCTCGTACCTGCCACATGGAGGCTACGAGAAAACTATGCTCAATAGCTTTCTTAACTTTTCTCAGAGGACGACGTGACCAACCAACGGCATCACACAGTTCTTCTAGTTCATACAGGTCGATGTCTCGCTCTGTACTGAAAACAATGCGTTCTGCACTCCGTGTAGCTCCGGAGGCATCGCTATTGGCGTTAGAGTTGCCCTTAGCGTCTAGTGTATGCTCTTCAAAAGAGGTGGTTCTACTTGTCGCAGATTCAGAGGTACTAAACCAAGTTTTCCAAAAACCCATGCCGACGTGGTTCGGGTAGTATAACTGAATTGGTTGCCACTATTAAAAGTGTTGATTCACGTTTTACAGTCTAATACCATTGCTTAACCCTCACCCGCAAATTTTTTTGGGTATCTTCGGGATTATCAATGGTAACAGCTAGTTACGGCGTGTTTCACACCAATCATTTTCAACTTTAGCACTTTGTTGTAAAGGCTAGGAGAAATTCCTAAAAAGGCGAGAATACTTACACTGAATTGTATATAAATGAAGGGATGAGTTGATGGGTAGTGGGTGATACTTAAATTACCTAGTCCCCAATCCCCAGTCACGCCAGTCCGCTAAAGTCGGGAAACCCGCCCACGCGGCTGGCTCCCCAATCCCCGCAAGTGAGTCTTACCCCTAACGATGGCTTCTGGTTTAAAATCTTCGACACTGGAACTTCTCAAACGCTTTAATCGAGCGTTTCCCCAGTTTTATGAGCAATTTGTAAGCAGTGAGATTCAACTGCAAAATTTGCGGCTAGCCTATCGTCTTTATAAATCCAGACGTGCCGTAATTGAGTTGAAGCCGGAAGGTAGTAAAAGTGCTTTGCATTTTGCCTACCGCAATCAATCATTTCTCCTCAGCGATATTTTTGGTGTGTTGGCGGCTTACGGGCTGACTATCCACAGTTTGAGTCTATACGGACAGATTCGACCACCAATGTTAGTGTTTATCAAACTGTTGGTCTCTCGTGGAAGCAAAGCCTTGACAGAGAAAACCGCAGAAAATGTTTGTCGAGCCATTCGTGAGGCTCTAGGAGGGCGGTTTGAGGTAGAAGAGATGCTGGCAGTAGAATTCAACCTAGATGTGGGTTTAGAACAGGTACAAACTGAGTTCTATGTTGATCCAGTTTTTCATCTTCCAGCTTTAGTGATTGAGGCTGATAATCAACCAGGATTATTTTACAAAGTTATGTACGCCATTTGGCAAGAAGACCTTTTGGTTGTCAATGCCAATTTGTTAGTTTGGCGTGGACGTACACGGCTAATTCTTTACTTGTTGGGGCCGAATGAAAGTCTGATTCCTGAGTATCTGGGACACAAAATTGCCGAAGGTGTACGTCTGAGATTGTTGGGTAAGTAATCAAGAATTTCAGCAAGTGCGATCAAAGTCATTAGTTAGTAGGCAATAGGCAATAGGCAATAGGCAATAGGCAAGATTGATTAGTTTTTCTCCCCTGCTCCTCTGCTCCTCTGCTCCCCCTACTTCCCCCACTCCCGCCTTCTCTCATTCGGTATTTGGTCGCACCCACCCTTAAGGGTACGATATAAATATGGCAACTATTGAAATTTTGGGCTTTCCACACGCCTACGAGCTAACAGCTCCCACATCCTGTCCTGATACTTTAGTATTCATCCACGGTTGGCTTAATAGTCGTGGATACTGGCAACCTGTCATTTCCCGCTTGTCAGTTGGTTTGCAGTGTCTGTCATATGATTTACGAGGTTTTGGTGAGTCTCAGTACCCGCTAGAAACTGACTCTAGTCCAGCAGAAAGTGCTGTCAGTTTTTCTGCTAACTCAATTCGGGCTATGAGTTCATCTTTTGAGTCTCTCCATACGCCAGCTGCCTATGCTGAGGATTTGACAATCCTGTTGCAACAACTAAATATCAATAGTGCTTGGCTGATTGGTCACTCTTTGGGAGGGACGATCGCTCTGTGGGCAGCTGCTCAAATGCCTGAAATTGTCAAGGGTGTGATCTGTATCAATGCAGGTGGCGGTATTTACCTCAAGGAAGCTTTTGAACAGTTTCGTGCGGCAGGGCAGCGATTTTTACAAGTCCGTCCCCGTTGGTTATCCCAAGTACCGTTAATTGATTTACTTTTTACCAGAGTTACTGTCTCTCGTCCTTTAGATCGCTATTGGGCGCGTCAGCGAGTGATTGATTTCGTCGTGGCTGATCCCGAAGCGGCTTTGGGAGCATTGTTAGAGTCTACCACTGAGGAAGAAGTCAACCGTTTACCCAAGTTAGTCTCTCAGTTAAAACAGCCAGTGTATTTCTTAGCTGGTGCTGATGATAAAGTGATGGAACCTAAATATGTTCGTCATTTAGCTAGTTTTCATAGGCTTTTCCAATATTGTGGAGACAATGTGATTGAAATTCCTGATTGTGGACATCTGGCAATGTTAGAACAGCCAGATGCTGTTGCTAATCACATTCGGGCGATTCTGACAAAACAGGAATCAGTAGTCAATAGGCAATAGGCATCAATCAATTCAAAATTCAAAATTAAAGAATTATTGGGAAAAAATCTCCCCTGCTCCCCTGCCCCTCTGCTCCCTCAAGACTTTGGCTGATATAACTTCATAACTTGAGTCAGGGGTAGCCTCGACTCTACACCCAAGGTAACAGGGGATGTGTGACCACGAGATAAATGATCGGCTGCGGCGCAGGCAATCATCGCAGCGTTATCGGTACAAAATTTCAAAGGAGGAAATAGGACGCGCAAGTTATGCTGTGTAGCGGCTGCTTGTAGGTGTTTTCTTAATCCACTGTTAGCTGCTACCCCACCACCAACGGCAATTGTATCTAAGCCGTAGTCAATGGCACAGGCGATCGCTCTTTTGGTTAATGCCTTGGCTACGGTTTCCTGAAAGCTGGCTGCTACATCTGCTACGGGTACTTGTCCCTGTTCTTTCTCTAGTTGCTGTACTAAACGCAGTACCGCCGTCTTTAAGCCGCTAAAACTACCATCATAGGGATGAAAACCCCCTTCCGGTAAGGACACTTTCCCTTCTGGTAGGGCAAAAGCTTGGGGATTACCCACTTGCGCTAGTTTATCAATGGCTGGGCCACCAGGATATCCCAGCTTTAAGAGCCTAGATACTTTATCAAAGGCTTCCCCAGCCGCATCATCACGAGTTTCACCTAGGGTTTCGTATCTACCACAATCCTTAACATAAATCAAGCTTGTATGTCCGCCGGAAACCAGTAAGCTAAGAAAAGGGGGATCTAAAGTTGGCTCACTCAAATAAGTAGCGTAAATGTGACCTTCAAGGTGATGAACTCCCAAAAATGGTTTATTGTACAAGATTGCCAAAGTTTTGGCGGCTGTTAATCCCACTAATAACGCTCCCACCAGTCCAGGAGCGCAAGTGGCAGCGATCCCATCGATTTTTCCCCAATCTAATTGAGCTTGCTCTAAGGCTTGAGCGATCGCTCCATTTATCGTTTCCAAGTGTTGACGCGAAGCTACCTCTGGTACTACTCCACCATACTGCTGATGTATGGGGATTTGCGAGGTGATAATACTGCTGCAAACTTGACGATTTTTAACAATTGCCACAGCAGTTTCATCACAGCTAGTTTCTATGGCTAAAACAGTTGTCATTCCAGGGCTTTACCACAATCGAGACTTGTTTGAGAAGCTTTAACTTTTATTTACTTTAACTTTACTCGATTCCCGCCCAAGAGTATGATGACTTGCTAGTTAAGCAAATAAAGACTGTACAAGCCGCTTCGTTTTGTACAAAAAACTTTTTCTTTTGTAATAAAAGGAAACATATCCATGCGAAGATTGTTTGCTTTGATTTTAGTGATTTGTCTTTCATTTAGTTTCGCTCCTCCTGCGAAAGCCCTAGGAGCCGATCTAACCCCTTGTAAAGACAATCCTGCATTTCAAGCACTAGCCCAAAATGCCCGTAATACTACAGCCGATCCAGAATCTGGTAAAAAGCGTTTTGAACGTTATTCTCAGGCGCTATGCGGCCCCGAAGGCTATCCTCACTTGATTGTTGATGGCCGTCTAGATCGCGCTGGCGACTTCCTGATTCCTAGCATTCTGTTCTTGTACATTGCTGGTTGGATTGGTTGGGTAGGTCGTGCCTACTTACAAGCCATCAAAAAAGAATCTGACACTGAGCAAAAAGAAATCCAAATCGATTTGGGTATAGCACTCTCTATCATTGCTACAGGCTTTGCTTGGCCAGCAGCAGCAGTGAAAGAATTGCTTTCTGGTGAGTTAACTGCTAAAGACTCAGAAATTACTGTTTCTCCCCGTTAATTCAGCTTAGTTCACACACTTTTTTTGGAGATTAACATCATGGCGGACAAAACTGACCAAAGCAGCTATTTGATTAAGTTTATTTCCACCGCACCTGTTGCAGCTACTATCTGGCTGACAATCACAGCAGGTATTTTGATTGAATTTAATCGCTTTTTCCCTGACTTACTTTTCCATCCTCTACCATAATTTGAAACCGGGATTTTAAGACAGTTTCATCTGTTGCTTTTTGCCTAAAATTGTGTGATTAATTTGCTTAATTTTATTAAGTAAATAATCGCCCAAATAGGCAGTAAAATTAGTTTTTTTTAACCTCGTAATGCTGTCACAGCTTACGAGTTTTATATTTTTTCAATTATTAAATTAATTTTTCTAAACTTGCCTAGCAAAAAACATCTTTAGCTACAATTATTATTAATATAAAAATGCCACCATTCTTATTTGAGAGGCAAACATAAAATATGGCGCAAGCAGTAGACGCATCAAAAAATTCTCCTAGCGATCCTAGAAACCGGGAAGTTGTTTTTCCTGCCGGACGCGATCCGCAAATCGGTAATCTGGAAACCCCAGTTAATGCTTATCCCCTAGTTAAATGGTTCATCAATAACTTGCCTGCCTATCGCCCTGGTCTAACTCCCTTTAGACGTGGACTAGAAGTAGGTATGGCTCATGGCTACCTGCTATTTGGTCCCTTTGCTAAATTAGGCCCCCTGCGTAATGCTACTAATGCTAACTTAGCTGGATTGCTGGCATCTATTGGCTTGGTGGTGATTCTTACCGCTTGTCTATCTTTGTATGCTAACAGCAACCCACCCAAAGCACTTGCTAGTGTAACTGTACCCAATACTCCAGACGCTTTTAGCTCCAAAGAAGGCTGGAACAATTTCGCCAGTGCTTTCTTAATTGGTGGTATTGGTGGTGCGGTAGTAGCCTACTTCTTAACCAGCAATTTGGCTATCATCCAAGGTCTAATAGGCTAATTTACTGGTTGGTAATTGGGCATTGGTGATTGTCATTAATTTTTGACTATTACCCATGCCTAATTACTTCTCTATACCTATGTGGTCAGAAATCGCTTCTGAAACACAAAGACACAAAAATTCATTCTTTGGTATGTTTGGGTGTGATGCTGATCAACTTGTTCAAGCAAACACAGCTGCTTCAATGGCGTTGAGAGCAGTTTCAAAATCATCATTGACGATTTGGATATCAAATTCATCAGCCGCTTGCACTTCCTCATGGGCGCGTTGTAGACGACGGGCGATCGCGGCTTCGGAATCTTGTCCCCGTCCCCGAATGCGTTTTTCTAACTCTTCAAAGGAAGGCGGCAAAATAAAAATGCTCAAAGCTTCAGGAAAGGAAGCACGAATTTGCCTTGCTCCTTCTAGTTCAATCTCTAGTAGCACTAACTGGCCAGACTGAATTTGATTCAGCACAGCTTCACGGGGAGTGCCATAGTAGTTACCAGCAAATTCTGCCGACTCTAGGAATTCGCCTTGAGCAACCAATTGTTCAAATTTACTACGGCTAATAAAATAATAATTTTTGCCATCAATTTCCCCTGGGCGGGGGGCGCGAGTCGTTGCGGATACAGAGTAATAAAGTTCCGGATGACGCTGTAAAAGCGATTGCATTAAAGTACCTTTACCGACCCCACTAGGCCCGGTTAAAACAATTAGTTTGCCTGACAAAGCAATTTCTGTGGTAGTAGCACAACTCTGGATGGGTAAAACTTGCATCATCCGTTAAACCTGTGAATTAATCAAAATACATCATGCGTAGATTAGTAATTTAATCTGATACGTGTTGCCAGGGCAATCCTTAACTCACGAATTTGTAGCACGAGTGACAGAAAACCTATCTAATTCACATGGTACTGCTGATGTGGTGCAAATAGAGGTGGGGTTTTACTCCTACCCCTGATCAATTCTCTACCGTATGATGCTCCCTAGAAATCACGAAGCGATTAGCTACTGTTTCTGGTTGAATCGCCGATAAAATTACGTGACTGGAATCGGTGATGATTACAGCCCTAGTCCGGCGACCATAAGTGGCATCAATTAGCTGACCTCTGTCCCTAGCATCGGTAATAATCCGCTTAATCGGGGCAGATTCTGGACTGACAATGGCAACAACTCGGTTGGCCGAGACGATGTTACCAAACCCAATGTTAATTAACTGTATCTCCATAAAAAGACTGACACCCCATGTGGTGTACTAAGCTAGTAATGAATTAATTCCCATGTTATCCCTAAAAAATGGGAGTTACAACGCATTCAATCTAGCTAAATTGAGTTTTTTGATAACAGCCGCTTTTTTCAAGAGTTTCTCCTTTAAATTGCCATAAAATATGCCTCAAGAGACAGGAAAAACTATACCAATCAGAGGTAGTGCTACGTTTAATTACTAATAGTATCTAAAAGTAATTTGCCAATAGCGTCATCTTCCCCAAGATATTAATATTTTGGGGAAGATTATCAATATTATTTCCTTAAGTTATTGTGTCTGATGGCGGTGAGAATTTTTCATCTGCTGCCATTTTTGTCGCAGTTGATGTAGGTTCGGAGTATTACCTCCATAACGCCAACTAACATAAGCTTGGCAAATCTCATTTATTACCTGAGCCTCTGCCGGAGTATGATGTTGTGATGATGCTTGGGCATACTCTAAAGGTGTCTGTGCTGGATGTTTACCTAAACCTTTTTGGTATGTCCATTGCAGCATTTGTTGATACAGACGTTCCATTGGGGGTAGTTTACTCAAGCGGCGACGATTCAACCACTGTCGCCACTGCATCCAACCTAGCCAACTGAAAAAAGCGGTGGTAGTGGACAAAATTAAGCCAGTTAATATACCTACCCAACCTTGAGTAAATAAAGCGAAAAACCAAGCGATCGCTTTCCCCATCCAGCTAAATACTGCTCCAACTACGTTGTTAAGAAAACCTGTCACAGGTGAAGGTAGCCACCCAGCTACCCATTGCCAAAATTGCCGCAACACACTAAAAGTCTGAGTTTCTTCGATGGAAGGTGGAATCAGGGGATGATTGGGGATGGGGTCAAAGGTAAACCAGCCATACTTAGGGAAATAAACTTCCGTCATGGCATAAGCGTCAGTGTTCCTGACTACATACATCCCCGTAAAAGGATTAAATTCCCCTGCACCAAACCCAGCTACTAACCGCGCCGGAATACCAATGGAACGTAGCATGACTGTGAGAACAGTTGAGAAGTGGTCTGGATAGCCGCCTTTATGTTTGAATAAAAACGCTTCTACTAAGTCGTCTTTTTCATCCAGATAAGGTAAATCTAAGGGATTTTCAGGAATTGAATAATTTTGCTTGATGTATTGTGCTAAATACAGAGCTTTTTCATAGGCTGAATCTAAGGTTTTCTCAGATTTCCCGACTCGTTCCCGATTGTAGTTAGCTAAAATTTCTGCGGTACGTTGTCTAACTTTGGGGGCAATTTCTGGGGGTATTTGCAAATAATACTTTTCGATGTTGCGCGGGTAATTTGTAGTAGCTTTGCCTAATAAAGTGCGATCGCGGTATGGTACATCAGAAATTACTGTATAGGTGAGGTCTTCCGATAATCCCACAGGCGATCGCAAGCCATTTTCCTTGTCAACGGCGATCACAGGTGTAGGGAAATAAATTTCCCTAGGATACGACATCGCCGGAATTAGGTTGGGTAAATCTGAAACTACAGTGTAAGTCTGTACTACTTCCCTGGTTTTGACAGAGATAGCGGGTGGAGATAAATGAATCTGATAAGACCAAGGCGATCGCTTGATAGTGGTGACATCATCATTGCGGGAAACTTCCCAACCTTTACCTGTGTAGTGATCAAAAGCCAGCACCCGCCAAAATCCTTCCGCTTGCGATCGCACCCGCATCACCACTTGGGGTTTCATCTCTCCCCGCAGGTTTTGGTTAATCTTGCTATTAAAACCGTAATAAAAACCGCTATCTACCTTGCCTGGTTGACCACTGTCACCTGGTTCTACACTATTACCATTACCTTGATTTTCCGCATTACCTTGGCGGACATAACCGGGATTAATAATAGTGCGACCAGTAAAGCCGCCTTTCACCTCAATGGGAGAACTTACAGGAAAAGTCCGCAGTTGATAACCAGGGAAGCGGGGTAAAAATGCAAATACGACCAACCCCAACCCCACAACTACAGTAAATAGTAAAAAATAAGCAGGTAAGCGTTGAGATAATTTAAATTCTTTGGACTTTGGACTTTTAACTGTTGACTGATTTAGTCCTAGCTGTGAACGGTAATTTACTACTAACGTCGGCAATGCGATCGCTAAAAATAATAATAATATAGGTGCGAATGCTAACGTTTGACTCAACGTTGCCGCCACACCCAATAAAATCAAACCAATAACTATGGAATAGCCCAAGTTTCTGCGCCGAGGCACATCAAAACTATGCAGGATTTGCAGTTGAATTAATAACTCAGCCAAAGCCAAGCGTGTATCATTCAATTCGCCAAACAACCGTCCAAAGAAAGCACCCAAAGCCATCAACATCCCGATAGCAATGCAAAACTTGACGGTGACATTAGCTTGACGACGACGGTAGTAACTCCAAACTGCACCCAATAAACTCAGTGGTATTGCCCACAGACTAAATGTAGTCTCGGAGGCAATATCCATCGCCACAATCCCTGTGATTACCAACGCTAGCACTAATACCCGCAAGGAAATAGAATCTTCTACTTCCGGTAATGGCGATCCCTGGTGATGATGTCGCCAGTTATGACTTACAGGTAGATGCCAAAATCGATTCAACCTGGTTAAATTAAACATTTCTAATTCCAGCGAAGCGATAAAGTAGATGCTGATAGAACTTACACAAAATTTAAGGTTTGAGGTCAGGGGTATAGGCACTCAAAATCCTCACACCCCTAGACCCTCCGATAACGAAGAGTCCCATTGTATAAGCTCTGACTGATAGAGACAAACTTTCGGGAAGTTCCTTAAAGAAAACAGGAACTCCCCGAAAGTAACCTTTGGGAGTCATAGATGTCTTGTAAATTTTCATTCTCTTTGCGGGTGATTGTAGAAGCCCTAATGACCGCTTGTTGAGAAAAATATTAGATGCAAAACCACGATAATTTTCTTATCTATTGGTGTTGATCAATCATGGTGTGCTAGCGATGGTAATCTCAGCTAGATTGTGGGATTAATTACAAACAACAACGGTTCTTGATCAAGCTCTGGACACTCAACTTCTAAAGTGTAAGTTGGGTGTAGTTGCTTGCAGGATATTTCTACACTCAAGCTACCAGGAATCGATGACTGTGCCATTGCTATGGAGTCATTACCACGCAGTGTCAAAATTCCTTGAGTAGGTAAATCACCATAAACACGCAACTGTGTCATTTCACCTTGGGAATGGTGTTCTACTCTCAGAGTTAACGCACCTGCGCTAGTCAACCAGAGTCTTTCTACTACTGGATTGCTGGGTGAAACTGGTAAGGTGAGGTTATCTAACAGTTGTTTCGCTGCCATTAAAGACAGCGCCATTTGTTGATGCGCCCCTAAATCTGAGTAATCACTCTGCATATTGGGCATTGCATCCAGAGTATCCGCAGACCGATAGCTGCTTCTTAGCACCAAACCAGCGAGATTGTTAATTGAGTAGGACTCGTTGGGAAACAAGCCTTCCACCACTTGTACTAATTTTGCCCCTATAGGTAGCGAAGATGTCACCATCTGTTGACATTTTGCTAATAATTCTTGAAAAACTTTCTCTGGTAGGGGGATGGGCAGATTCAGCTTTGATTGCTGTGCCATCCACCCCCAATTAGGGGTAAACACCAGTGATGGTTCGTCAAAAGTATCTGGGTAGTCTACTACTTGTGTTTCCCAAGGAAACAAAGGTGGGTGGTTTTCGATGTGAATTTGTAACCGACGCTTGATAACGGCTTGAAAACGTTCTTGCACAGTAGGAATTTCTCCCAATAGAAAGGTTTGGGGTTGCCTTCCCAACATTGGTTGACCTACTTTTGTAGTGTCAACTTGATTGAGAAGGATTTCTCCCTCGTAGACTTCCTCACAATCTACCAAATCAATCTCATGTTTGTTGACATTACTTGCCAATAAACGGAGTAGGTAGCATTGTAAGGATTCTGAGTCACTATTCATGAGTAGATGCACCTGATCCGGACACTAAGGAATTACGAATTTCCCAAGCTTGTTCCAAAATTTTAAACCACCGTTTTTGTAGTTGTGCCATTGATAACCCTAAAGTTTTGGCGATTTTGTCGTCGGGTTGTCCTTGCTGCTTCAACTCTAGTAAAGCCCTCTGTTTCTCGTCTAATTCGGTATTATAGGCTTGCCATTGCTGAGGAGTTAAGCCTAAATTTGTCTGTAAAGAAGCTTCTAGCCACTCGTGTACTAATTCCCATCGATGTAGCAAAGCAAACCGAATCAAATGATACTTAAAGCGTTGTTGTAAGTAATCTCGCTGACGTGGTGTTAATCCTAAAACATTTTCAATTTCCTGGGCTGACATATCTTGAAGACGGAGTGAAAAGTAATCAGCACAGTCGGATTGTTGGCGTTGCTCCAGATAGCTCATTAATTCCGTAATCACAACGGAGCGGAGTGTATCTTCTTCTGGTTCGGGTTCTGGTTGGGTAGCCATTGCTGAACGCAACTGCTGTACGGCTGGTTCTTCCCAGGAACCATCGCCTTCATTGCTGCTACCTTCGGCGGCTTGTTCGATGTCTACGCTAGTTTCTGGAGGTTGCTGTTGGGAAAAAGTTTGAGCGCGGAGAATAATCAACTGCTGTTGACGACCTGGGAGGGGAATCCGCCGCTTACCGTAACGTTCTGTAAACGCCATATACTCAGCCAGTTCGAGGAGGGTTTGGGGACGATAGGTGGGGCCGAGTTGGTTTTCCCGACGGAAGGCGTTTAAGGCTTCTAAATAAAAACTTTGTAGAAAATCTTCTATGATAGTCAGCCGCCCTTGATAACTTAATTGGCGCTGGGGAGGATTAATGTAACGATAAATAATGGCACTGAGTGTACTGTGTAATTCAACTCTGCCTCGATTAGAACCCAATTGATAGTATCTCAAACACTGTTGCAGTCTATGTTTAGCCAGGGTCATGGCCGAGTTTTCTACGGCACCGGAAGCTTGAATACGTTTACTTTCATTGCAAATCCGATGTACTTCGTTGGTGATGCGTTGCGCTACATCGCGGCAATTCTGATCTGAAGCTTTGGTGAATTGCTGAAACTCTTTGTAGGCAAGTTGGAATATTGCCTCCACAACGATAGTATTGTCTTCCAGGATATTTGCGGTTGGAATAGTTGCTGTTGCGGCTGAATTCATAGTCTCGGTTTTCAAAAGACCCTATACATAAATTAAATAGAACTTGCGACAACTGTAGGTATTGGCTGTGTAGTTTTGCGTATAAGCTAAACGCATACCAAATCCTTTGTTAAGGATGTGGTTGAGTTTATTATTCCCAACTCAAATGGGATTAATCACATTTCGATAAATGTTATTGCCATTACCCAACAGACGTTGACAAGTAATTATGGATTTAGAAGCACAAATTCAATTGCTGATTAACAATGCACCCGACGATGGTGTAACACCAAATCTTGTTGCAGCAATTGCTCCTACGCTGGTGGCGATCGCTCAAAAATTACGCTATTCCCAATACTATATTCTCCAAAATTTGGAGGGCAGCTGGGTTGTAACTACATTGAGTAATCGTGCCAACCGAGGAATTGAAAAGCGTGTTGTTTACGCTTTCCCTACCATACAGGATGTCACCCTAATTTCACCTGCTGGGCTAGACCCTCAACTCGTAGCTAAAATTGTTCCCGCAACCCATATTTTGTTCCAACTGGTGGCATTAGAACCCGTAGATAGTATCGTTTTTTTGGAAACGCCGGGTACGACCACTCACTCGTATGAAATCCAGCGTTCTGATTTCCAAAAACTCATACAAACACAGTTACAACAGCAGCGTTCCAGGAAAAATATACCCCCCGATATTGCTTAAAAAAATTTTGGATGTTGGATTTTTTCAATACACTCCAACATCCAAAAATTTCAGTCTCAAAAATCTCCAAAAATTTCTACTCAAAATCGCAAATTTTAAGATTACCTAATATAAGCGACTTAGTGTATACTCCGCGATGTTGATTAACGCTTGGTGAGATTCTGAAGCTGAGAGTGCAGCTAGATGGTCAATTGCTAGCTTGGTATGATGAGCCGCTAAATCCCGTGCTTTTTGTATACCTTGACTATCTTGAACCAAAGCCAGTGCTTGCTCTATATCTCCCGCCTGAGCAAATTCTCGCTCTATCAACACTTCTAGATAGGGTGTTTCTCCTAGAGCAAACAACACGGGCGCTGTGAGATTACCGCTTTTGAGATCCGACCCTACTGGTTTACCCAAAGTGTCGGCGGTGCTAGTGAAATCCAAAATGTCATCAACAATCTGAAAGGCTATCCCCAGATGACGACCATAGGCATACATATGTTCGGCAATTTCTGAGGAAACTTCACTCAGTATTCCCGCCGCTTTTGCACTGTTGGCAATTAACGAAGCTGTTTTGTAGTAGCTTTTCTGGAGATAGGTCTCTAGTGAAATGCTGGTATCAAAGCGATTTAATCCTTGCTGAATCTCCCCGGTAGCGAGATCCATGATGACTTCTGAAAGTAGTTTCACCACTTCCAAGTTGTCTAGGTTCGCTAAATACCAGGAAGATTGAGCGAAGAGAAAATCTCCAGCTAAAATCGCAATGCGATTACCAAACAAACTGTGAACGGTGGGAACGCCTCGCCGTACTTCTGATTCGTCTACTACATCGTCGTGTACCAAACTAGCAGTGTGAATCATTTCTGTGATTTCTGCTAGCCGACGGTGACGGGGTGTAATATCCTGATCTAACATTGTCGCCCGCGATATCAGCAGCACGATCGCTGGTCTGATACGCTTTCCCCCAGCCCCGAATAAATGTTCGGCGGCTGCAAACAGAATGGGGTGGCGATTTCCAACTAGCTGCTTGAGGTTATCGGCTAGTATTTGCAGGTCTGCTTCCACAGGGGTAAACAGGGAGGTGGCTGGGGTCATGGATGGGCGGACTCTGACTTTAGTTACGAAAGTTTACATATCCTAATGTTTATTCTAAGATAAGCCTGTGCCAGCGCAAAGTTTTGCTCATAAGAATACTGAAAATAGCGGCGAGGAGCTAGGGTACTTCCAAGCTTGAGAATTAATTTGATTTAAGTATTGTTACCATTCTATCTCAATATGTTATAAAAATTACTAAGTGACTTGCCCATAAATTCTTTTTTAATCAAAGAATATTTTTATCAACTCTAATTTTGCACAATAAACAATACCTACTTAGACGTATATATACTTAATCCAAGTAATAGCTGTTAAATATTAGATATTTTTATGTATAAATTAAGCTCTTGTGTGCCTCTGTAAGCAGTTAGAAAATTTGAAATTTAGCCTCAAAGTTAGCTTTGTTGTGTTACGCTATAATCTAGGGATTTTAAATTTTTCAGGTATTCACCCCACAACAGTAGTAGATCACTTTTTCAGTGATATTACTCTCTTGGTGTTGTGAGTCATAAATAGCAGTTCGTCAAAGCGAAATTTAAGAAAGCATTTTCTGAGATTGTGGCTGTGGCGAAAGACTCTTAACTAGGAGCATGGCAATTTTCTTGAGAACATTTGCTATGAAACTTCAACTTGCGTTGAGCGTAAGTATAGCTCCTAGGATCAAGTTGTCAGCAAAAATAAAGCAGACTAGGTAGGCTGCTGAGGAGTGCAGTGTTGGGTTGCTGTTGGGCAATTCAATGCTTGTCGTCGGATGTATGGTCTGCAAACAATTCAATATTAAATTCTTTGCCCGTAGAGACTTATAACTCTATGGAAAAGTTTGGAATAACATACTACAGCCACTGAGTTATTACTTGGTTGGTTAAGTTTCTGCTAATTTTACGCAATTTGATTATGTGTGAAACAAGGTGCTGGTGGAACAATGATGTATGGAAATATGCCTATGATGATTTTTATTTTAGCGGCAGGTTACTTGTTCACTGTCTACTTACTATTGGGTTTAGCCAAGCGCATTGGCAAAAAACCTGCTGATGAGAATGCCTCTAGAGTGCTTTTAGAAAAAGAGTCAGAGGAATTACCTCTAACGCCAAAAGTGACTGAGATAGTTAATAGTCAATAGTCATTAGCCAATAGTCATTAGAAGTCGCGCAGAAATCAATAGCTGTGGATGATACAAGTAACTAATTTGTGCGTAAATCCTGAGAAATAATGAACTATGGGCTGTGGACTTGTGACTATTAACTAAATTCACCCAACGAAATCTTGCTGGAGTTGGGAAATGGGAAGACTAGCAAACTCTACGGACTCAACCATTGGGGTATGACCTAGCCACTGGACTCCAGATTGAGCAAACTGTTGCGGAGAACCGCTTACAACAAAGCGAGTGGGTAGGGGTGGGTGGGTGTTGCTTAAGCCTAGTAGTTCTAACTCTTGGTGACAGGCTGTAACGACATGAACCGCAGGATCAATGATTGTGACTTGGGGAGAAACGAGCGATCGCACCACTGGTGCGAGCAGGGGATAATGAGTACAGCCGTACACTAAAGTATCAATGTCTTGTTTGAGCAGAGGTTCGAGATAAGACCTAGCTACTTCAGTGGTGTAGGGGTCATGAATCCGATTTTGCTCAATGAGTGGGACAAATTCGGGACAGCCGACTTGCCAGACTTCCACATCAGGATTAATTTCTAAAATGGCGTGTTTATAGGCATTACTTTTAGCTGTGGCTGGCGTGGCGATGACACCAATACGCTTACCTTGTTGTACAGCTGCTTTGGCTCCAGGAAGAATGACACCAAGAATAGGAATGTCGTATTCTTCACGCACTATGTCTAGTGCGAGAGCAGAACTGGTGTTGCAAGCCATGATCACCATTTTGACGCGTTGCTGTTGCATCCAGTCCAGGATGTCGCGGACAAACTGTAAAATCTCTGCTTGCGAACGAATACCGTAAGGTAGCCTAGCGGTATCTCCGAAATAAATAATTGATTCGTTAGGTAATTGGCGATAGAGTTGACGCAACACCGTCAGCCCACCCACACCACTATCAAAAACACCAATAGGAGCGCGTTGAGGCTCTTGGTCTGAGAAATTATAAAGATTACCTTCAAAGCCGGAAGATGAATACACAGGCAGATACTGATTGAAATTTGGGGATTTAAAATACAGAATTTAGCAGACAATTTGCAAAATGACCATTAAGTTCTGTATGTACACCAACTCATCATTTGTACTATATGTTTAATTTTAATAAAACTTTTAGCCTCTCTTTAAATATTGCAGAATCCCACGGGCGATCGCCTCTGCCATCCGATTCTGATATTCTGGTGAACCCAATCTAGGATTATCTTCCCGGCCAGACATATAGCCTGCTTCCACTAAAATCGAAGGCATAGAACTCTTTCTGAGGACGTAAAATCTAGCTTTACGTGTACCTCTGTCTTTAATAGTGCCAATATTTTGCAGAATACTTTTACGGACTGATTCCGCTAGAGCATAACCACTTTCGTAATAGTAGACTTCTAAACCATTGACATCAGGGCGATTCTCTACAGAATTCGCATGAACACTGACAAAAACTGTGGCATTAACTCGCTCGGCAATATCTACCCTACCCTGGAGTTCTACAAAAAAGTCAGCATCCCGCGTTAGTACAGTTTGCACGCCATTCTGTTCCAAAATCTCAGCTATCCTGCGACCAATCGGTAGCACTACATCTTTTTCTAATAATCCACCCAAACCAGGCGCACCAGAGTCTTTACCGCCGTGGCCAGGGTCAATAACTACCAAAACTTTACCTCTAGGAACAGGGGTGCGAGGTACAGGCTGAGATATCGTTATGGGATTATCTAGATTTGTACTGGGTAATTGAGTTTGATTAGTTGATGGTAAAGGTGGTAAAGCTACTGGGGGCGTAAATTGCCGTGAACTTTGTAACTCTAGTGTTAGAAGTTGGTTGCTAAGTTGATTGAGTTCTCCGATTTGTACTCCTGCGGCTGGTTGCAACAAAATCACTACTGTATTCGGTGCTTGGGGTTGCAACCGTACCCTGAGAATTGGACTATTGGCAGTGAAAGCTGGGCCTTTGACTCTGGCTGCTAACTTAGCGTTGTTGATAGTGATGCGAAACAATCCGGAGGTTCTATCCCAACCACTTTTGGCTGATACAGGTTGGTCAGAGCGAATCAATAGTTGTGTACCGTTATCAGCTAGTTCTACCGATTGGATGATAGCTGGGGAGTCGGTTGTAGTATTCTGGTTTGGTAATCTGGCTACACTTCTATTCGGCAGAACCACAAAGCCACCTATACTGCTGGTGCTTACCCCCCAATCAGGGCTATTTTGATCCACCTGCATGGTAATGCGTACAGATTGGGGTCGGTTTTGTAGCTGGGTAAATTGAATGCGACTGACACCATAACGATTGACAGGAAAATCCTGCTGTCTGAGATTTGGTGATAAAGATGCACCAGCAACATCGATATTAATCACCTTTTTATCCTCAGTACGACTGACTTGCATCTGGGGATTACCGCCACGAGTGCGGATGAAAAAACCATCTCCTGTAACTTGTAAGTTTTCCAGTTGAGTTACGGAAGCGACGGTGTTGACTTCTGTTTCTTGTGGATTGGGCGTAACAGAGTAAATATTTCTGGAAGATGGTGGAGTAGTTGTTTCTGGTTGCTGGGCGATTTCCGAGGCAGAGGCTGTATTTTCAATTTCTGGGGTTGGTAACTGGACAGACCAACGACTGGCAGTAATACCGACGAATTTTACCTGTTGGGGGTCGAGAGTATAACCAGGAGCCAGTTCGATGACGATACGTGTAGTTTGGGGGTCAAACTGACCCACCCGGACAGCACGAATGGCACCACCTATCTGTTGCGTGGACTGTGGCTGTCCAAATGTTACCCCTGGCAAATCAATAACTAAACGTGTGGGGTTGAAAATTAGTTGTGCTTTGGGTTGGACAGCGCCTGCGGTATTAATTTCCAGACGGTTTTGATTGGCATCAAAGCGCCAGGAATCCAACCTCGTTGCCAATGCAGGCGACGACAGTAACATGACAGTTCCCACAGTAGCGGTTAGTAGCCAGTGTAATCTCACAATTCTTTCTCCTGATTCGCATTCATGAGAGTCATCAATATCTCAACATATTGGCAAATCCTCACACCATCATCATTACAACTTGAGCTTGCTGCCATCAAATGTTGCGCTGGTATAAAAACACATTTATCTAATGGCGTAATATTCTAGCACGCTCTGGGAATTTTGCCATTGTATTGTCTACATAGATTTTCCAGTCTGTTGTTTGGATGTAGACTGATGTATGTGTCAATGCGAATCATTTCCAGGGAACTGCGAAGTGTGGTTTTTTAGGTCAGACAAATTAAGCATTTTTACCAATTAAAATGCTTTTAATTATACTTATCTTCTTAAGTATTGAAGAATACCACGAGCGATCGCATCTGCCATTTGGTTTTGGTAGGCGGGATTTTGCAACTTTACCACATCCTCCCGACCGGTTAAATAACCTGTTTCCACCAGAATCGAAGGCATAGAACTCTTTCTGAGGACATAAAATCTCGCCCGTCGGACTCTTCTATCTCTGACATTCACACTTTGGAGAATACTATTATGAACTGCGCGGGCTAAACCCAAACCACTATCGTAATAATAGGTTTCCAAACCATTAACATCTGATCTTCCTCCGCCGATGGCATTCGCGTGGATACTAACAAACACATCAGCCCTGCCCCGTTCTGCCATCTGGACTCGTCCTGGTAGGCTCACAAAGTAGTCAGAATTTCTGGCCATAATGACTTGCACACCGTTTTGTTGCAAAACTTGAGCAATGCGTTGGCTAATGGGTAAGATGATATCTTTTTCACGCACTCCACCAATGCCAATGGCTCCTGGATCTTTGCCACCGTGTCCAGGATCAATCATGACTATAACCCTACCTCTGGGGGTAGGACGTGAAGGTTGGGTAATGGGTTGGGGATTTCTAGGATCTGGTATTTGTCCTTGGATGGGAGGTAAAGGCGGTGTGGCGATGGCTCGGCGTGAGCCTTGTAATTCCAAAGCCAAAAGCTGGTTCCCAACTTGATTGAGTGCGCCAATTTGCACTCCTGCGGCTGGTTGGACTAACACAATTACAGTATTGGGGTTTTGTGTTTGCAACCGGACGCGTAGGATCGGACTATTAGCTTTAAAAGTCGGGCCTTTAACATTAGGGGCTAACTTAGCGTTTGTGATAGCGATGCGGAAAAGGCCTGTATTTCTATCCCATCCACTGGTAGCAGATACAGCTTGATCAGCACGAATGAGTAATTGGTTATCAGCTAAATCAATAGATTGAATCGTAGCTACGGCGTTACTTGCAGGTGGTCTGCTAGGTACAGTAATATTATCTGAATTATCAGAATCATTATTATTATCATTTCCAGGCAATCTCACCACACGAGTGGGGAGGACTACCAAACCGCCCGCACTACTTTTAGTAACTCGCCAGTCTGGACTATCTTTGTCTACCCGCAAAGTTATGCGAACAGAGGGCGTGCGGGTTTGTAGTTGGGTGAGTTCTACGCGGCTGACACCATGCCGGTTAACAGTAATATTGCGCTGCTTGAGACGTGATGATAAAGTTGCACCAGCGATATCCATAAAAATGGTAGTGCGATCGCGGCTGCGAATGACGTTAGTATTAGGATTCCCGCCACTGGTGCGGACAAAAAAACCATCCCCAGTCACTTGTAAACTTTCTACTTGAGTTGTCCCGGCGGCTGCACTGACAACATTGTTGGAAAACTCTGGTTGAGCCTCAGATTCTAGAGTCACTACATTGTAAACATTTTCCGAGGAAGACTCTGCTTGCTCACGCGTTGGGGTTGGTAACTGGACAGACCAACGACTGGCAGTAATACCGACGAATTTTACCTGTTGGGGGTCGAGAGTATAACCAGGAGCTAGTTCGACGACGATACGTGTAGTTTGGGGGTCAAACTGACCCACCCGGACAGCACGAATGGCACCACCTATCTGTTGTGTGGACTGTGGCCGCCCAAATGTTACCCCTGGCAAATCAATGACTAAACGTGTGGGGTTGAAAATCAGTTGTGCTTTGGGTTGGACAGCGCCTGCGGTATTAATTTCCAGACGGTTTTGATTGGCATCAAAGCGCCAGGAATCCAACCTCGTTGCCAATGCTGGCGACGACAGTAACATGACAGTTCCAACAGTACCAGATAGTAGCCAGTGTAATTTCACAATTCTTTCTCCTGATTCGCATTCATGAGAGTCATCAATATCTCAACATATTGGTAAGTCGTCACACCTTCACCACTTAATTTTGAGTTTTGATATCTTCTCTGACTGGGTTGCTAGTATAAAAAAGCGATTTAATAGCTTAGAATTTCAGTATGCCCGCAATTTTTACCTGACTATCAGGACATACAAGTTTCCCTACACAGCATCAGATGTAACACTGAGTTTGCCAGAGATTCATATTGATTTCATTAATTTTGGCAATTGAATTTTTGTGGTCAAAACTCCAACTAGCATTAACTGATATGGCAAATTGGCAGTTACTATTTTTAAATTGCTGCACAAACATCTAGATTAGGACACAGAAGTGAGAGACAACTGGCAACAAATAACATTCCAAATGATAGTAGCAATGGGACAACAAATAAAATAAACAATTTCAGGGGACGGAGTATAGAGTAAAGAAGTTTCCAGGGGATTGGGGATTGGGGACTGGGGATTGGGATGCTTTCTGTTCCCTATCCCCTATTCACTATTCCTCTAAAATCAGCTGTTCTGAATCTTCAGCCACTTTATCTGATTCTGGAAAAACAAACCTTAACATAGGAGGGGCTAAAAAGGTTGTCAGAATAACCATCATGATAATTGCCGCCCCTAGTGGTTTAGATAGTACGCCACTGGCAGCACCGACACCAGCAAATACCAATCCGACTTCACCCCTGGGAATCATACCCACACCAATCGCTAGGCGGTTGACTTGGGACTGACCAAAGACGCTGAAGCCTGTGATCACTTTACCAACAATAGCCACGACAATCAGGAAAGTTGCCATAACTAAACCTTCTCGATTGGTGGGAATAGCCGGGTTTAATACGCCCAAATCAGTTTTCGCACCCACAGTGACAAAGAAAATAGGTACTAGCATATCGGCAATAGGACAAACTTGCCTTTGTAGTTCTTTGCGCTTATCTGTTTCTTCTAAGACTAGACCTGCGGCAAAAGCGCCGAGAATGGCTTCTAAGTGGATAATGGCAGCAAAGTATGCCATGACAAAGGCGAAGATAAATGCTGGGATGACCAATCCGCCTCTTGTTTTGAGTAGATCAGCGATCGCGACAAAGCTTGTATTGAAAACATTGCCTAGCACAATCGCACCCAGCAGAAAACCACTAGCACTAATAATCAGGTAGATGACATTACCTACATCTACCGCACCATCTTTAGCTAGGCTGGCAACTACTGCTAAGACGATAATTCCTAATACGTCGTCAATGACAGCCGCACCTAGAATGATTTGCCCTTCTTTGGAGTTGAGCCGACCTAATTCTGATAGCACCTTAGAAGTAATCCCAATACTGGTAGCAGTCAAAGCCGCACCAGCAAAAATGGCGGGTACAGCGTCGATGCCAAACAAGGCCATTAAACCGACAGTACCAGCCGTAAAGGGTACTACTACACCCACGATGGCTACAATCGTGGCTTGGATACCAACAGCCATCAAGTCTTTTAAGTTCGACTCTAAGCCAATTTCAAAGAGCAGGATGATCACACCCAATTCTGCTAAAACGGAGACAACCTCTGATTGTGCTGCAAATACTGCTGGTGTGGCTTCAGGACTTAAACCAGCTGTGGTTTGCAGGAAAGTCATGATTAGAGAACTAGAACTGTCTGCACCACCTTCAGGAAACACTAACAGGTGCAAAACAGAAATACCTACCACTACGCCACCTACGAGTTCGCCTAAAACTGGTGGCAAACCTATACGGCTAGAAAACTCTCCACCAACTTTACTGGCTAGGTAAATGACCACCAAACTCAGAAGTACAGCAGCTACTACCATTGAACTGTCTGCGGCTTCGGTTGTACTCGCCAGCAGAGGAAACGAGAGGTTGATTGCACTGAAAAACTGCATTTGTTAAGCGTTGTTACGTGAACATCCTTCTATTTCATTGTTACTTGTTTCTGGAAATTAACTCTGGGATAGATGAAATAAATGTAAGTGACTGACAGAAGTACCTTAATTAGGGGAATACAAAAAAATAAATTATTCAGAATTGACAGTTTAGTAGGGTGCGTCAGTGTGAGAAAACCTAACTACACCAAAAAATTATTTATACTGACGCACCCTACATTTGGAATATTTTTTCTCTGGCAGTCCCTAGTGTCGCTTGTCAATGAAAAGGGTGGGATAAATAAACACATGAATCTGGAGGCTGAAATCTACTTTTTTAGTTTCCAAAAATGTAACCGTTTTAGCTTTTGACTATGGTAATGCCACAGTAGGAACATACACATCGTATCGAGTCATTACATGAGATGGAGACAAATCTCATGACAGATGTTGACTATTAATAATTAATGGAAAACTGCTAGATACGGTTTATTCAAAGTATCTGTAAATGAGGAGTGCAAATTATCTTATGCGTAGAACTGCTTTATTAGGTTCTCAGTGGCGTGCTGGGAAATTATGGCAAACTTTACCACTAGCATTGTTGATATGTGTAACTTTTGTGCAGCCTGGATTGGCACAAGAAAAAGAAAAAGTGTGGCGGACTTTAACTGTTACAGGCCGCGGTGAAGAATCAATTCCCACAACTGTGGCGGAAGTAAGTCTGGGTGTGGAAATTCAAGGGAAAACTGCTCAAGAGGTACAACAAGAAGCCGCCCGTAGGTCTGCGGCTGTGGTGGCTTTACTAAAAAGTCGCAATGTGGAAAAATTACAAACCACTGGTATCCGTCTCAACCCTGTTTACAGTTACACCAACAATGTGCAGCGCATTACTGGATATGCGGCTAGTAACACTGTGAGTTTTCGGATTCCTACAGAAAAAGCTGGGACACTGTTAGATGAAGCGGTGAAAGCAGGTGCAACCCAAATTAATGGTATTCGATTTGTGGCTACAGATGAAGCGATCGCAGCTGCTAGGCAACAAGCTTTAAAAGAAGCTACTCAAGATGCTCAACAGCAAGCCAGTGCTGTTTTTAGCAGCTTGGGACTCCAAGCCAAAGAAGTAGTGAGTATTCAAGTCGGTGGTGCAACTGCACCTCCACCCCCAATGTTATATCGTGCTGAGGCGGCTCAGATAGCTAAAGTT
This sequence comes from Nostoc sp. PCC 7524, assembly GCF_000316645.1. NCBI lineage: Bacteria > Bacillati > Cyanobacteriota > Cyanophyceae > Nostocales > Nostocaceae > Nostoc > Nostoc sp. PCC 7524. Next base: position 1,717,399 of record NC_019684.1, on the reverse strand, counting down.
GATGCGTCCACACCTGTAATTGGTGGTGAACAAGAAGTTGAAGCATCGGTGACTTTGCAAATTAGTTATTAATCAATAGTCAATAGTCATTAGTATTGCTTTGGACTAATGACTATTGCCTCTTATTTAAAAATGTTCTGGGGAGTAGTCGCTGCCTCCGTCTCTGTCTTGCTTAGACCCTAGTAGTTCTAGTTGGTCTACTCTAATAATTGGTGTAGAACGGTTAGCTCCAGTTTGGCGATCGCTCCATGTGTCAAACTTTAAGGAACCTTTGATGCCAATTAAGCTACCTTTGCGGACATAATTACCAGCTACTTCTGCTGTCTTGTCCCACAGTTCTAAGGTGAACCAATCAGGTTCATCACTATTACGGGTTCTGCGTTTTACTGCTAGTGTTAATCTACACTTGACGCTACCAGACTCAAAATACTTAATGTCTGGGTCAGTGCCTACCCGACCAACTAGGGTGACTATATTAATACTCATTGGCTTTACCTTTTAGTACGGGCGTACTTATTTGCTATTGACTTTGATCATAGCGAATTGTCGCTCTATTGCAAATGCGTTAAAAAATTAACAACAAAATTAGGTATAAAAATGAGCAAAATTACTTGGTGAAACTGAAAAAATCTACGGATATACTAAATTCGTCCCAGAATATCAAAGACGTAAATGCCTAAGACTGAGTAGGAATTACAGCAAGTGATCAGAAAATAGTGTATTGGGCTGGACTCTGGAGCAAAAAAATAATAGAATCCAGCACGATTCGCTTTAACAGTTGTAGTCTAGAATTATCGCAAATTAGGGGGCGTAGAGACGCGTGGGTCTGTTCAGGAACTTTCGCTCATCATGGGATATGGGTATCGACCTCGGTACTGCCAATACCCTCGTTTATGTATCTGGTAAAGGTATTGTACTCCAAGAACCTTCTGTAGTCGCGATCGATCAAAATGAAAAGGTAGCCTTAGCAGTAGGTGAAGAAGCTAAAAAAATGCTTGGTCGTACACCTGGTAATGTGATTGCTTTGCGGCCTTTACGCGATGGTGTCATTGCTGACTTTGATACGGCTGAGTTGATGTTGAAAAGCTTTATTCAACGAGTCAATGAAGGACGGTCTTTAATATTACCTCGGATTGTCATTGGTATACCCAGTGGTGTGACTGGTGTAGAAAGGCGAGCAGTGATGGATGCGGCAGCCCAAGCCGGGGCTAGAGAAGTATATTTAATTGATGAACCAGTAGCAGCCGCAATTGGTGCCGGATTACCAGTGGCCGAACCAACTGGCAACATGATTATTGATATCGGTGGTGGGACTACAGAAGTGGCCGTTCTGAGTCTGCAAGGGACTGTGATCAGCGAATCAGTACGCATCGCCGGTGATGAATTAACTGAGTCCATCATCATGTATCTTAAAAAGGTGCATAACTTGGTAATTGGGGAACGGACAGCTGAGGACATCAAAATTCGTATTGGTTCTGCCTACCCCACCCATGATGATGATGATGCGATCATGGAAGTCCGAGGTTTACACCTGTTGTCTGGTTTACCTAGAACTGTCACCATCAAAGGCCCGGAAATCCGCGAAAGTATGTTAGAACCGCTATCTGTGATTATCGAAGCAGTGAAGCGGACACTGGAACGGACTCCACCGGAACTAGCAGCAGACATTATTGATAGAGGTATCATGTTAGCTGGTGGTGGGGCTTTGCTCAAAGGGATTGACACCCTCATTAGCCATGAAACCGGAATTGTCACCCACATTGCCGCCGATCCTCTCAGCTGCGTTGTGTTAGGAACAGGTAGAGTGCTAGAAAACTTCAAACAACTAGAACGCGTGTTTAGTGGACGCTCTCGCAATATGTAACTCAAAAATATTTAGATATTGGGTTCTATTTGGGGTTAATTTGGGTTCTATATAAATAGAATCCAGTATCTTTGGAATTTATAGAAACAGGTATGGTAACAGTACGTCGTTGGTGGGATCGCAAAAGGTTACAGGTTGGTCTACTGGCTCTAGTTTTGGGTGGTGCTTGGATGCTACGCCAGACTCAGGGAGAGTTTTTAATGGAAGCGTATCAGATGATTACCCGTCCTTTGCAGATGTTGCAGACAGGGATAACTCCAGAAGAACGTCAAGAAGAACTGCTTCGAGATGCTCGATTCATGGAGTTACAAACCCGGATCACCGAGTTGGAAACTCAGAACAAAAAACTGCAAGATTTATTAGGTTATGTTGAGAAAGAACCGTTGGCATTAAGACCAATTCCTGCCAGAGTTGTAGGGAGAAGTGCTGATCATTGGTGGCAACAGGTAACTCTCAACCGTGGCTCAAAGGCGGGTATTCAATCAGGCTATATCGTGAAGACTGAGGGCGGATTAGTTGGTCTGGTAGAAAGTGTGACTGCCAACACTAGCCGTGTATTGTTAATTAGTGACTTGAAAAGTCAAGTGGGTGTAACCATTAGCCGCACTTCTACCAAGGGGGTACTACGGGGAGATTCTTCTGCGGAAGCTGTGTTGGAGTTTTATGAAAAAGTTCCAAATGTGAAGGTGGGAGACTTAGTTTCTACATCTACGTATAGTCAGAGGTTTCCGGCAGGCGTACCAGTAGGGCGCATCAAATCTCTAGATTTGAAAAAACTGCCAGCTTCCATAGCTAGGGTTGAACTATTTCCACCAATCAGAACACTCGATTGGGTAACTGTATATCCCAAACCGCAAAACCCAGATTTGGAAAACCAGCAGTCAGCAACCCCAACAACGCCAAAGTCTAATTAGAAAAGTCTTTCAAAATGGTGAAGATACCTTCATTGAGTGGTAAGCCAAAACCACCACAGCGCCGAGGCAAATTCCAAACAAGAAGATTGGCGGATTGGCATCCGGGTTTGTTGCATCTGCTAGATTTGGCAGTGACATTTGGATCTGTGGTTTTGTGTTTGCTATTGTTACCAACGCGATTTCCCGGTATGGAATTATTGGGGATTGGGCCTAATTGGCTGTTAATTTGGGTGGTAGCTTGGAGTATTAATCGTTCAGTTTGGGCAGGAACTTTCGCAGGCATTGTTTTAGGTTTACTTCAGGATGCCATGACATCACCTGAACCTTCCCACGCCATCACTTTGGGATTAGTGGGATTGATCACCGGGATGATGCAAAAACAACGATTTATCCAAGAAGATTTTATTTCTATTGCCTTAATTGTCTTTGTGATGGTAATTGTGGCGGAGACTGTGTTTGGGTTGCTATTAACTTTAGCAGGCGATCGCTCCACAGAATACATCTGGTCATACTATCAGCGTGTCACCTTAGCTTCTGCTATTCTTAGTAGTCTTTGGGCCCCTGTGTTGTATTATCCCCTCAATAGTTGGTGGCAAAAAATGAAAATGGTTAATAGTCAATAGGCAATAGGCACTCTTGCAATAGGCAATAGTTTTTCTCCCTCTGCTTCCCCTGCTTCCCCTACTCCCCAATCCCTATTTTCCAACAATGAACCCTGGAATATTAATGTGTAAGTATCGCTATATGAGCAGTTAGCGTGCAGAATATTTACAGTATTGCCCAAAATTATGGATAACTTTCCAGTGGTTGCTCAAGCAGGTGCATACCAACCTCATAATAATCAGCAAGATGAATTTTTAGCGCGATCGCCCCTTGGTTCTGATTCACCAACGCCGCAACAGGTAGGTAGCGACTTTGATCGCGCTATGATGCAACGGTGTTTGGAACTTGCCCGCCGGGCTTTGGGACGCACTTCACCGAATCCGTTGGTGGGGGCAGTGGTTGTTAAAGATGGGAAAATTGTGGGGGAAGGGTTTCATCCCCGTGCAGGTGAACCTCATGCAGAGGTTTTTGCCCTCAGAGCCGCCGGAGACTTGGCTCGTGGCGCTACTGTATATGTCAATCTTGAGCCTTGTAATCACTACGGACGTACCCCCCCTTGTTCGGAGGGTTTAATTGCGGCTGGTGTGGCTAAGGTGGTGGTGGGGATGGTTGATCCCAATCCTTTGGTTGCTGGCGGTGGTATTGCTCGGTTGCGTGCGGCTGGGGTAGAGGTGTTGGTGGGGGTAGAAACGCCAGCCTGTCAACAGCTAAATGAGGCGTTTGTTCACCGCATTCTTCACAAACGACCTTTGGGGATTTTAAAATATGCCATGACTTTAGATGGTAAAATTGCCACTACTTCTGGTCATAGTGCTTGGGTGACAAATCAGGCTGCCAGGAGTGAAGTTCACCAACTGCGAGCGGCTTGTGATGCTGTGGTTGTAGGTGGTAATACAGTCCGTCAAGATAATCCCTATTTAACTAGCCATCAGGAGGGGGCGCATAATCCCTTACGAGTGGTGATGAGCCGACGGCTGAATTTGCCGACAGATGCCCGCCTGTGGCAAACTTCTGATGCTCCCACTTTGGTATTGACGGAAGTAGGTGCTAATTTAGATTTGCAAAAATTTTTGCTGCATCAAGGGGTAGAGGTGGTAGAGTTACCAGCGTTGACACCGCAAGCAGCAATGGATTGTTTGTATGAGCGAGGTTTTTGTAGTGTGCTGTGGGAATGTGGTGGTACACTAGCCGCTAGTGCGATCGCTCAAGGCGCAATACAAAAAATCTTAGCCTTTATTGCCCCAAAAATAATTGGTGGTAATCATGCACCCACACCTGTAGGTGACTTAGGTTTGACTACGATGACTGAGGCATTGCTTTTAGAACGTGTCCGTTGGCGCGTCGTTGGTTCTGATTGTTTGGTAGAAGGTTATTTACCTCAAAAGCATTAATAGACAGTAGTTCATAGCCAATAGTCATTACTATTGACTATGGACTATTTAATAGGCGATTTGTGACTATGAACACTGTCTATCATAAGCAATATCACGTATCAAAGAGAGCCGAGATTGAATGTAGTCAACCAAAAAATCAGTTTCGTGGGCATCTAACAACACTTGCATGGTCATTTGGTTTGCTAGCCATTGCACCAAGCTAGCATCATCCATCTGCAAGAGGGTTTTGGTTTGGGAGTTCTCAACTATAGCCCAAAGCTGACGCAGAATTTTAGGAGTCATCAGACCTCGATTTAATCATTAGCCTAGCTGTTTTCACATTACACAATTACAACAGCAGATCACGTCATTAACCTACAAGCTGAGACAAGTATTATTAAAAACTTAATATAGGGTTTTAAAACTTGATTAAGTTTAAGAATCAGGCTACTACATTACATAGTTTACATAAATTAACAAAAATTCAGATTTTTGGTTTAGGCGTGAACTTAATAGCATAAAAAATAATAAATGTGTGTGATATTAGCCAAGATTGTTTATGGAATATTGCCCTAATATAATTATTAAACTATAAGATTTATTTTGTATATATAAATATTAGCACTATATAGCAAATTAATTGTTATTAAAAGTGTTTAGCAAATAAATATTAGGGTAAGTTATGAACAATTATACACCCTGATAAATAATGATTTTAAGAGGGTGTTTGAAAAGTGTTCGGCTGTGACTTTAAGTACATTCAGATCCCCCCTAACCCGCCTTAAAAAGCTATCCATTATAAACATCTTTCTTAACATTTCGAGAGTATGAACTCACGTCTCTAGAACCCTGATTCGTTCGTTTTTCATTCTCAATAAAAACACTGTTTTAGCGAGAAGAATAAATGATAATTTGTCAAGTATGCTTAAAGTTTCAGTCCTTAAGATGCTTATAGAGCAAGGGTTTTAAGATTGTAAAGAAAGATGTGGGTAACGCATAGCTTAAAAAGGGGGGAATAAGAATCAAAGTCCCCCTTTTTAAGGGGGATTTAGGGGGATCTAAAAATATTTGCTACATCACTAGGGACTTTTCAAACATCCTATTACTAACCTCGACTTTATACAGTGTTTTGCAAGTAAATGGGGTACACCGCTCTCCAACCCTGCCCTTATGATTTCAGTGAATTGGTATTAGTAAGGTGAGGGTTCGTCAGATGCCAAACATCTGTTGACAATCACGAAAAACTCAACTCTGACGCACCCTACGAATATGCCAGTTGCGTCAGCCCTGACTACATCAATCTTCGTATTCTACCCAGCTATTAGGTGTTTCTGAAACATGAACTTTTAGCTGCACATCTGGCGGTACTCGCTTTTTCGTTTCATCGTAGATATATTTAGCAATCATCTCTGCGGTTGTTTCATATTCAGCAGGCATGACTTCGTTGAGAACACCATGATCAAGTCCTCCTTTTGTAGAGTCTTGTTTTGCCCAGCGTAAAGTTCTAAAATCAGCTACCATTACCGGGTGTGGACAATATTGTGAAGCGTGTAATTGTGTAGATGTAACTTCTATGCGGACTTGATAATTATGCCCGTGCATCCGGCCACAGGGGCCATTATAATCTCTGATGTAGTGGGCAGCATTAAAGGTAAATTCTGTTACAACTTTCCATTTAGGCATTTTAATACAACCTCGTAGTTGATTATTAAATTAATTTCATATCTCTCTATATTATGAGAGTGAACAATAATGTATTTACACTTATTGCTTAATACTTGATTAAATCCTCTAGATGATGAGTGTGTTTGTAAAGATTACACAATATTCAGCAAGGTAAATACATATCAACTAAATATTAAGTAGGGTGTGTTACGGCTATGTGATCATTTAGGCGTATGAGCAATGATATCTAGCCGTAACGCACCGTATGATAGTGGTACGTTACGTGTTGCTTCAACGCACCCTACTGGCGTGACTGACCAACATCTAAGTTAAAATAAAAACTTTTGTCAACTACTCTACGACTTCCATCATACCTAATTATAGGAATGGTAACTCGGTGTTGTCCTGCTGCTATTTGCCATGATTTGGGAAAGTTGCTGATATTGTGACAACCTGTATGAGTGGGGAAGGTGCTAGGAGTTGATAACATATTTTCATAAGTCTCGATACTATCTTTAAATAAATATGCTTTCGCTTCTAATTTGTTGAGTTTTACTTTAGTTGGTATGCAATAATTTACATTTAAAATTTTCATGGTATCTCCAGATTTCAAAGGGAGACGTTCACTATATTGAACTTGTTGCGGTTCATCGCTGTTAATCTGCACAATTAGATGAGCAACGCATACTTTATTGGCAATAGTTATATGGCATTTTGAATTAGAGGCATCTCATGGGATACTCTGGGGATGCGCTGGGGATGCGCTGGGGATGCGCTGGGGATGCGATCGCAGATACAGCAAATTTATTTAGCTCTAACAAGTATTATTCACTATCACTTTAAATTCAAGTGCGTTTTCCCTGGTCAGTTACCTAAGTAGCAACATGGGTTACACTTTTTACGTAAGCTTATTGCGGCTTTAGCATAATTATCATGAAATAATTGCATTAACAGCAGCGTGAACTACCCAAAATGCGACGTTTGCCATAATAATTTTATAAATACTTAAAAATCGGATCAGTATGTAATGTGATTAAATTATGGATACATCTAAAATCTGTTGTAAATATCTATGAAAATAAAAGTTATTAGTTATTTATACAAAACAATGGTATTGATCAGCTAACACTATCAATCTTTAAAAACTCACTTAAACAACTGACATATTGCAGCTAACAGCAAAGCAACTCCATCTGTTTATGAATTTTTTTATTCCTATATGCGGAGTTAGCTATTTTGCAGTGCATATTTGATATTCATCCAAAACCAAATTATTAATAACTAGCAAATAGCTGTTTCCTGTCTATTCTCCTGACTTCACTACGGTTAATATGGAACTCAATCAAGAAGATTTTCTCCAGGTTGCTGCAACACAATTAGATTCGCAACAGTTGGCAATTCCAGATTTACTTGGTGATCCCTTATCTGGCAAATTAGAACAACTCAGTACAGAGCCACTTTTAGACATAAATTGGTCAGCAAATAGAGAATCTTCACAGGAGACAGTTATTGCCTATGGTGAACCGACTAGCTTCATAGAAGATCCCTTGGTTGGTTCTTTAACAGACACCAGAGAAATACTTTATTGGCAAGGAGGTAGCGGTTTTTGGGATAATCCAAATAACTGGAGTGCAGGCAGATTGCCTGGCGCTAATGATGAAGTAGTTATCGATGTTCCACAAGAAGTTACTATCACTTTTCGCCAAGGTTCGGCATCCATTGCCAAGCTAACATCTCAAGAGAATTTAGTCATTTCCGGTGGTAGTTTGACTATCCTTGATGAAGGGTTGATTAACAATAACCTAACTCTCAGTGGCGGCACACTCAACACTACAGGTACAGTTACCCTGCAAGGACAAAATCAGTGGAGAAGTGGCACAATTTCTGGGACTGGAATTGTCAATATTGCTGCACAGTCTAATCTAGACATTACCACCAGTGGTTACAAAGGTATCCGGGGAAAAGTCACCCTCAACAATACGGGGACAATCATTTGGGATGGCGGTTATGTTGATGGTGACTACAACAGTGCTGAGGATGTTATCAATAACCAGGGCATTTTTGAAATTCAAAATGACAACTATCTTTACTACCTGACATTTAATAACAGTGGCAGTTTAATTAAATCTGGTGCTACAGGAACAACGAATTTCTATCAATCACAATTCCACAACACTGGCACTGTTGACTTACAAAGTGGAAATATCAACTTCAATGGTGGTGGTAGCAGTAATGGGGGGACGTTCAAACTCGCTGCCAACACAACCGCACAATGGAGTGATGACTATACAATCGATGCCAACAGCATTTTCACCAGTCTAGGAACAGTCCAGGTTTCGGGAGGAAATGTCAACTTTCAGACAAATATTGATGTACTACCAAATCTGCTCGTCAGTAGTGGTAGCTTAACACTAGCATCACAAACATTAGATGTAGCCAAATTAGTCCTGAGTGGTGGGACACTTAACACCACAGGTACTCTCATTATTGATGACTTTACCCTGAGTGGCGGGACACTCAACACCACAGGTACAGTTACCCTGCAAGGACAAAATCAATGGAGAAGTGGCACAATTTCTGGGACTGGAATTGTCAATATTGCTGCACAGTCTAGCCTGAAAATTACCACCAGTGGTTACAAAGGTATCCGGGGAAAAGTCACCCTCAACAATACGGGGACAATCATTTGGGATGGCGGTTATATCGATGGTGAATATAACAGTGCTGAGGATGTCATCAATAACCAGGGCATTTTTGAAATTCAAAATGACAACTATCTTTACTACCTAACGTTTAATAACAGTGGCAGTTTAATTAAATCGGGTGCTACAGGAACAACAAATTTCTATCAATCACAATTCCACAACACTGGCACTGTTGACTTACAAAGTGGAAATATCAACTTCAATGGTGGTGGTAGCAGTAATGGGGGGACGTTTCAACTCGCTGCCAACACAACCGCACAATGGAGTGATGACTATACAATCGATGCCAACAGCATTTTCACCAGTCTAGGAACAGTCCAGATTTCGGGAGGAAATGTCAACTTTCAGACAAATATTGATTTACTACCAAATCTGCTTGTCAGTAGTGGTAGCTTGACACTAGCATCACAAACATTAGATGTAGCCAAATTAGTCCTGAGTGGTGGGACACTTAACACCACAGGTACTCTCATTATTGATGACTTTACCCTCAGTGGTGGGACACTCAACACTACAGGTACAGTTACCCTGCAAGGACAAAATCAATGGAGAAGTGGCACAATTTCTGGGACTGGAATTGTCAATATTACTTCGCAGTCTAATCTAGACATTACCACCAGTGGTTACAAAGGTATCCGAGGGAAAGTTACCCTCAACAATGCGGGGACAATCATTTGGGATGGTGGTTATATCGATGGTGAATATAACAGTGCTGAGGATGTCATCAATAACCAAGGCGTTTTTGAAATTCAAAATGACAACTATCTTTATTACCTGACATTTAATAACAGTGGCAGTTTAATTAAATCGGGTGCTACAGGAACAACGAATTTCTATTTATCTCAATTCCACAACACTGGCACTGTTGACTTACAAAGTGGAAATATCAACTTCAATGGTGGTGGTAGCAGTAATGGGGGGACGTTTCAACTCGCTGCCAACACAACCGCACAATGGAGTGATGATTATACCTTTGACTCGCAAACTATCTTTTCCGGTGCAGGAACAGTCCAGGTTTCTGGAGGTACTGTTAACCTCAACCTCACTACGGTTAATCTGCCGCATTTAGTCCTGAGTGGTGGGACACTTAACACCACAGGTACTCTCATTATTGATGACTTTACCCTCAGTGGTGGGACACTCAACACTACAGGTACAGTTACCCTGCAAGGACAAAATCAATGGAGAAGTGGCACAATTTCTGGGACTGGAATTGTCAATATTGCTGCACAGTCTAGCCTGAAAATTACCACCAGTGGTTACAAAGGTATCCGGGGAAAAGTCACCCTCAACAATACGGGGACAATCATTTGGGATGGCGGTTATATCGATGGTGAATATAACAGTGCTGAGGATGTCATCAATAACCAGGGCATTTTTGAAATTCAAAATGACAACTATCTTTACTACCTAACGTTTAATAACAGTGGCAGTTTAATTAAATCGGGTGCTACAGGAACAACAAATTTCTATCAATCACAATTCCACAACACTGGCACTGTTGACTTACAAAGTGGAAATATCAACTTCAATGGTGGTGGTAGCAGTAATGGGGGGACGTTTCAACTCGCTGCCAACACAACCGCACAATGGAGTGATGATTATACCTTTGACTCGCAAACTATCTTTTCCGGTGCAGGAACAGTCCAGGTTTCTGGAGGTACTGTTAACCTCAACCTCACTACGGTTAATCTGCCGCATTTAGTCCTGAGTGGTGGGACACTTAACACCACAGGTACTCTCATTATTGATGACTTTACCCTCAGTGGTGGGACACTCAACACTACAGGTACAGTTACCCTGCAAGGACAAAATCAATGGAGAAGTGGCACAATTTCTGGGACTGGAATTGTCAATATTACTTCGCAGTCTAATCTAGATATTACCACCAGTGGTTACAAAGGTATCCGGGGAAAAGTCACCCTTAACAATGCGGGGACAATCATTTGGGATGGTGGTTATATCGATGGTGAATATAACAGTGCTGAGGATGTCATCAATAACCAGGGCATTTTTGAAATTCAAAATGACAACTATCTTTACTACCTGACATTTAATAATGTAGGGACTTTAATTAAATCTGGGAATACTGGCACAACTACTTTTTATTATTCTCAATTCCATAATACTGGCACTGTTGATTTGCAGAAAGGGAAGCTGAGTTTCATTGCTGGTAATTTTGTCAATTCTTCAGGTCAGATTCTGCAAAATGGAGGAATCTTTGATACTGCTGGTAGTAGCTTCGTTGAGGATAATCAATTACCTGATTTAAAGATAACGGCAGCTAATGCACCTACAAATACAAAACCAGGTTCTAGTATTGCTATTAGTTGGACAGTCGCAAATGTAGGGAATGACGTAACAAATGTTTCTGATTGGTATGATGGAGTTTATTTATCTCAGGATGATATTTTTGATTTTACGGATACTTTCATTACTAGAATAGCCAAGCCTAAACAGTTAGCTATTAATAGTAGTTATACTGTCGATCGCACGATTATTTTACCTGAAATAGCCACCGGGCAGCAATTTTTAATATTTGTGGCTGATGAAAAATATAATCAGGTAGAAGCTCAGGAAGCTAATAACTTTTTTGCCAAGGCGATTCAATTTCTAAATGTTAATAATAATCCTCCAACAGATATTGAATTAACGAATAATCAGGTTAATGAAAATAGTGCCAACGGAACACTAATAGGTACTTTAGCTACCACAGACTCTGATATTGGGGATACGCATACCTATAAATTATTAGATAACGCCGAAGGTCGCTTTTTCTTGGATGGTAATCAATTAAAGGTGGCGAATGGAGCATTATTAGATTTTGAGATTAACAACCAATATGATATTGTTGTCCAGACTGTTGATCAAGGTGGATTAAGTTTCGATAAAACACTGACCATACAACTAAAAAATGTCAATGAATCCCCAGTCAATATTCAAATTAGTAATAGTAGTGTAGATGAAAATAGCCCCAATGGCACAGAAATAGGTGTCTTTAGTACCACTGATTTAGATGGAGTAGATACTCATACTTATATATTAGTTGATAATGCAGGCGATCGCTTCCAGTTAGTCGGCAATCAATTACAGGTTAAGCAAGGTGATTTATTAGACTTTGAAGCCTCTACAAATCACCAAATTACCGTCAGAACTACTGATGCGGGCGGACTAAGTTTTGAGAAAACATTCACAATTAATCTCAGGAATGTTAACGAAGCACCAACGGCTATTCAATTAAGTCATACTAACATCAATGAAAATAGTCCTAATGGTACGGTAATTGGTAACTTTACTACCATTGACCCAGAGGGCGGCACTAACTATAGTTATAGTTTATTAAATGATGCCCAAGGCAGATTTAAGATTACAGGGAATCAATTAGTTATTGCTGATGGCAGTTTATTAGACTTTGAGAGCAATACTAATCATCCAATTATTGTTCGTAGCCAGGATGTAGGCGGCTTAACTGTTGATAGTACCTTCAATATTACAGTTAATAATCTGCAAGAACCTGATTTAACTATTCAATTAACCTCTGTACCTCCTAATGCTCAATTTGGTACAGCTTTTAATGTGACTTGGGTAGTCAAGAATGTAGGTGATGATCCGACTACGAATAATTGGAGCGATCGCCTATACTTATCTACAGACTCCGCCATTAGTCAAGATGATATTCTCCTAGTGACAAAAGCCGCTAGTCAAACTCCTTTATCACCTAATGGTCAATATCTCCAGACGGCATCTATCACCATCCCCCTCAATCAAAACTCCCTAGCCGGTCAATATTATATCCTAGTTGAAACCGATACATTCAAAAACCAGCTAGAGATTAATGAAACTAATAATATTGCTCAACAAATCCTGCAATTAACTCTACCTGAATTACCAGATGTATTAGTTAGCAATATAGTTCTTCCCAGTACAGCCAGACCAGGGCAAACTGTTAATATTGGTTGGTTAGTTACTAATCAAGGTCAAGGAATTGCCCAAGGTGCATGGGTAGATAAAATATATCTTTCTGTGGATGGCACATTAAATGGTGCCACCTTACTCAGTAGCGTTATTCGTAATGTAGATTTAGCAGCTAATCAAACCTATAATGCCTCAGCTAATGTAGTAATGCCATCTGTGGCCGATGGTAATTATCAGCTAGTTATCGTCACCGATGGCGATAATGCTGTTTTTGAAGGAGATAAAGAAAATAATAATCTCCTAGTGGCATCGACAGGATTAACAATTGGTAATCCTGATTTAGTCCCCACAATTACCTCTGCACCACAAACAGCTACATCAGGAACGACTATTTCCTTACAGTGGAATGTCAAGAACCAAGGATTACTCAAAACTTCAGAAACATGGCTAGATAAAGTTTATTTATCCACTGATAATCAATGGGATAGCCAAGACATCTTATTGGCAGAATTCAACCATATCGGAGAATTAGCCAATAACCAGAGTTATAATGCCGAACTGAATGTTAACTTACCAATTGGGGCGCGTGGCAATCAATATTTATTGGTAGTAACTGATAGCAATAACCAAGTTAATGAAGGCAACCGAGAAACCAATAATACCGCAGCTGCCGCCATTAACATTCAATTAGCGCCCTACGCAGATTTGGCTGTCTCCAATGTCACTGCACCCACCCTGACCATTGACGACCCCGCCACAGTGACAATTGGCTGGCAAGTGACCAATCTAGGAACTGGTACAGGTAAAGTTAATTCCTGGGTAGATAGGATAATTGCCTCTACAGATGAAATTGTCGGTAATGGGGATGACCGGATATTAGGCAACTTCACCCATACAGGATTCCTAGAGGTTAATGCTAGCTACAGCCGTAGTGAAACAATATTACTGCCGCCAGCTTTCCAAGGTCGTTACCGCCTGTTTGTGCAAACCGATGCTACAGGCTTAGTTTATGAGAATAACTCAGAAACTAATAACGCCGACCAAGCACCGCAATTTTTTGATGTCATGACCAAACCCTACGCTGACTTGGTAATTTCCGGGTTAGCGACGGATGCAACGGGGAATAGTGGTCAATTTTTGAATATCTCTTGGCAGGTTAAAAACCAAGGCATTGGAATTACAGATACCAGTTCTTGGTCAGATACAGTGAGACTGGCGAAGAATGCCGATGGTACAAATGTTGTCACTACCGCCAACTTCCAACACGTTGGTTCCTTAGCCGTGGGTGGCACATATAACCGGACTGTGCAGTTACCCTTACCTAACGGTTTGCAAGGTGAGTTTTACGTGGTACTGGATACCTCCGGCCCCTTTGAATTCATCTACAACAATAACAACCGCTTCATCTTTTCCAACCCCGTTACAATTAACCTCTCCCCCGCACCAGATTTAGTAGTTACCGACATCACTGCACCCACCGCCATCAAAGCAGGGAAAACCATTGATGTTTCCTGGACGGTGAAAAACCAAGGTTTAGGTGCTGCTACTGGGCAAACTTGGACAGATAGTATTGCGATTCGGGAAGTGGGCAACCCCAACGCCCTAGCCATTACACTCAGGTCATTTACCTATGACAATAACCTGGGGGCAGGGAATTTCTATCAGCGTTCCGAACAAGTCACCCTTCCCAATAACATCCAAGGGCTGTATCAAGTGGAGGTGACAACCAATGTCGGCGGTTCACTGTTTGAAAATGGTGCTACCAACAATAACCGCAGCGTTGACGACCAGAGTATAGAAATCAGCTTACCACCCTTACCAGACCTGCAAATTATTGAGCTAGAAGCCCCTGATAGTATTTCAGCAGGGGGAGCGATCGCCGTCAAGTTTGTGGTGAAAAACCAAAGTCAAGCCGTTGCTACCAGTACTCCCAGATGGAAAGATCATGTTTATCTCTCCCTCACTGCACCTCAAAATAACCTCATTCCTGGGGATGCTTTACTGTTGGGTTCTTTAGATAATGGGGCAGCCCTTGCACCTACAGAAAGTTACCAAAGTCAAATCAGTAACTTGGTAATTCCCAGAAATTATCGCGGTAAAGCCTATATCATCGTCAAAGCTGATGCTGGCAACCAAGTTAACGAGTATCCCCAAGACAACAACAATATTCTCTTTAAAGAAATTCAAATTAATCCCCTACCGCCGGCGGATTTAGTCGTCTCCAATGTGGTTGCTAATGACCAAGCCTTCGACGGTTCCACCATTGAAGTAACCTACAAAGTTACTAATAAAGGTGTAGGAGAGACAGATAGAAATACCTGGACAGACACAATTTGGCTCACCCGCACCAAAAAACGACCCTCCCCAATTGCCCAAGGTTCAGAAGGAGAAGGGGCAGCTTTTGATATTCTCCTAGGAACTTTCAGCCATACAGGTTCCTTGCTAGTGGGAGAAAGTTATGAGAAAACGGTAAGAGTTAAACTCCCAGACCACCTAAGCGGCGAATGGCACATTACACCCTGGACAGATGCCTATAATGTCGTCACCGAAGACACCTTAACCGATAACATCAACCCCGATGACCCGAATGAGGTCGATAACAATAACTACAAAGCCCGACCAATTACCGTCTTATTAACTCCTCCTGCCGATTTGATTGTGGAATCAATTACCCCCACAGCCCAAGCCGTCGGCGGTCAACCCTTCACAGTCAAGTGGACGGTGAAAAACCAAGGTACTTCCGTAACTTCCAGCGATACGTGGACTGATTATGTGTATTTATCTGATGCGCCACAGTTAAACGTTTCTGGGGCTAAGTATCTATTCCTCGGTGCATTTAACCACAATAGTCAACTCAACCCTGACCAAACCTACACCACAGAACGCACCTTTAACTTAACCCCAGCTGCTAATGGTCAGTATGTCATTGTCATCACCGACCCAAATATTGGTGGGGGTAGTGTCTGGGAAGGAGACTATGAAAATAACAATAGTCTGTCTGTCCAAACGAATGTGACAGCCGCCCCCGCAGATTTAGTTGTCACCGATATCATCACCCAACAGCAAAACTTCTCTGGGGAACAGACAACCATTCAGTGGACTGTCAAAAACATTGGTGGTGCGATGTGGTCGGGGACACGCTTCTGGACAGATAGAATATATATTGCCCCAGACCCAACTTTCATTCCTAGTAGGGCAATTGAATTAGGTAGTGTTAGTTATAGTCCTGAGCAACCCTTGGGTACAGGTGATAGTTATACCCAAACCAAGCAATTTACCCTACCTAGAGGTATTGACGGCGATTACTATATCTATGTCTTCACCGATATCGGTACAGGCATCATCGATGGTGGAAATAATGACGAAAGCCGGAAATTCTATCTTTCTCACGGTTTTGAAGACCCGTCAAATAACAGCAATGTCAAACCCATCCCCGTTACCTACAGAGAACCAGATTTACAGGTAACTGATTTAGTTGTCCCCACACAAAAACCCAGTTCTGGGCAAGTCATCCCCATCAGTTGGAAAGTCACCAACCTGGGGACGCGGGACACTCGTGAAGCAGGTTGGCTAGATAGAATTTATCTCTCCCGTGACCCATCTTTAGATAACAGTGACCAATTATTAGGTACTTATATCCGCTATGGGGGACTAGCCAAAGCTGCATCTTACCAAGCTACCCAGAATGTCACCTTACCTGATGGAATTGAAGGAGACTTCTATATTCTCGTCTTTGCCGACTCTAATATCACTGGTCTGATACCTCCCGGTGGCCCCGGTGTAGATTTTGAAGGGATTGACCGCGAGTTAGCCAGGGTCGGTGAATTTAGAGATGAAGGTAACAATATTACCTCTGCCTTCTTACCCATTGCCTTAACTCCACCCCCAGATTTACAAGTGACTGCGATTTTGGGTGTACCAGAACGGACGACCATTGGGCAAAGCTTTAATATTACTTACACCGTCAGCAATGTTGGTACAGGGGATACATCCGCTTTGCAGACTCAGTGGGAAGACTTAATTTATCTCTCCCGTGACCCCTTCTTAGATTTGCAAAGCGATCGCTACCTCACAAGGGTGCAACAATATAATAAAACCCTCAAAGCTGGGGAAAGCTACAACGAAACCGTCACCCTGAAATTACCCACAGATTTATCTGGGCCATTCTACGTCTTTGTCGTCACCGACCCCCAACGCCACACCCCCAGAGGTCAGGTATTTGAAGGCAATAACGAAACCAACAACGCCACACCCAGCACCCCGATAATTTTGGAAGTGCCACCCCCGGCTGATTTACAGGTTGGTGATATTACCGTTACAGGTGCAGTTAAATCCGGCGAACCCATCAACCTTAACTGGACAGTCACTAACTACGGCCCCAACGCCGCCAAAGGCCAATGGAGTGACTCAGTTTACTTATCTAGTGATGCCATTTGGGATATAGGCGATCGCTTAATCGGTCGTTTCGATTATAGTGGTGAAATTAAACCAGGGGAATCTTACACAGGTCAATTACTTCCCTCGCAAGCCTACCTCCCCGCCGCCACCCCTGGACAATACCGGATTATTGTCCGCACAGATATTTACAATCAAGTCTACGAAGCGGAAAACGAAGTCAACAACATCACCCCCGCCGCCAATCCTGTTAATGTCACCGTTGATAAACTACAGTTGGGTGTTTCCCTCCCCACCACCCTCAGCACCGGACAAGAAAGGTTATATCAAATCGATGTCGGTTTCGGTCAAACTCTGAAAGTTGATTTAACCACCGCCGCCAACACCTCCACGAACGAACTATTTATTCGTTACGGTGATGTCCCCACACCCTTCAATTACGACGCAATTTATACCACACCCCTACAAGCCAATCAAAGCGTTATTGTCCCCACCACCAAACAAGGGACATACTACGTCCTGGTGCGTGGGCAGTATGCACCCAGTAACAACACCCCCGTCACCCTACTTGCTGACGTTCTCCCCTTCAGTATTACCAACGTTGCAACCGACAGAGGCGGTGACGGTAAATACGTTACTACCCACATTTACGGGGCGCAGTTCCACCCCAACGCCATCGTTAAATTAGTCCGTCCTGGCTTTGCTGAATACGAACCCGTCAGCTACAAAGTCATTGATAGTACCCAAATCCAAGCCATCTTTGACTTTACCGATGCCCCACATGGTTTGTATGACGTAAAAGTAATTAACCCCGATGGCAAACAGGCAATTGTTCCTTATCGTTATTTAGTTGAGACAGCCTTAGAACCCGATGCAGACATCGGCCTTGGTGGGCCGAGAGTTTTAAGCCCCTTCCCCACAGGTAACATTGGGCGTTACGGCGTATCACTCATTAACCAAACCAACCTCGACTTACCCTATGTCTTTTTTGAATTTGGTTTACCAGAACTAGGTAAGAACGGGGAATTTTTCGGGCTACCCTATGTCACCTTTAACACAAATCTAGGCGGCACACCAGAAGGGTTACGAGATATTCCTTGGGCGAGTTTGGCATCCGAAGTCAACACCACAGGCGAAATTCTCGCCCCTGGTTACGCCGTTGATTTAGAAACCAGAGGCTACGCCGGACTGAACTTTACCGCCCATGTTTACGACGGTATCGAAGAACTCTTAGCCCAAAATCCCAAACTTTTAGAAACTCTCGACGAAGACCTTGACCTAGCCTTTAAATTCCACATCCTGGCAGCTGCCACACCGATGACCCGTGATGAATTCATCAGTAAGCAGCGTCAGGAAGCTTTGAAACTCCGCCAGAAAATTCTCGCTGACCAGACAACTTCCCAAGGCTTAATAGTCTTAGCAGCCAATGAAGAGAACTGGATAGCCCTCTACCTCACCGCCTTAGAACAAGCTGGTTTACTGCGTCCCGAAGACCAACCGCCACCAGTGAGAGAAAATCCCTACCTAGTCAGCCTCATGGCTACCCTGAGTTCTGGGATTTTAGCCGGGCCTGCGGGTAATCAGATTGTCACTAATGGTAATTTGGTCGCCTTCTTTGCACAGGTACGCCAGTGGTATGGACACAACCCCGAACTACTGGGGAATGCTGCACCACCGCCAGCCTCAGAATATGACCAGCAACTAACACAACGCACCCGCTTTGAAGCCTTTAACATTTACGTCCCCCACAAAACCCGCCTAGACTTACCGGGATTTGTGGAAGTCAACCCGCCGGACTTCTCCCGCTTCTTCAGTGGCGTGGTTAGCAATCAACTAGCATCGATTACCGGGCCTTTGGGCTTTGGTAGTGACCAATTTATCCCCACCGGACAAGCATTACCCTACACCATCAACTTTACTAATGCTGCCAATGCTGCCTCTAGTCCTAGCCAAATTCAAATCGCTACTCAATTAGACCCCGACCTCGACCCCCGTACCTTCAGGTTGGGTGGCTTGCAAATTGGCGATATTCAAGTACATATTCCCAACGGTCGCGGTACATTCCAAGGAGACTTTAACTTTGTCCAATCCCAGGGCTTTATCCTGCGGGTAAATGCTGGATTGGATGTCACAACCAACACTGCCACTTGGTTATTACAAGCCATTGACCCAACCACAGGGGAATTAATTCAAGGTCGGGATGTGGGGTTATTACCTGCCAATGATGCCAACGGTGCAGGTACAGGCTTTGTCACTTACACCATCTTACCCAAAGTAGGGACAGCCACAGGTACAGAAATTACTGCCACCGCCGGCGTAGAATTTAATACTACTGCCCCCGAACAAACTCTAGCAACAGTTCACACCGTTGATGGAGTTGCCCCCACGACCACCGTGACTGTTACACCCTTAGTTCCCGGTGGGTCAGATTATCAAGTGGAGTGGCAAGCCGTTGACGATACCAACGGTGCAGGTGTGAAACACGTTACCGTGTATGTGTCGGAAAATGGCGGTAACTTCGTCATCTGGCAACGGCAAACCACAGAAACCTCCGGGGTGTACAGTGGTCAAGCTGGTAATACCTATCGCTTCATCGCCCTAGCCACAGACAACGCCGGCAACAGAGAACAACCACAGCTAGGCATTCAAGCCCCCGATGATGGTTCTAGTGTGAACTTAGGCACACTGCCCAGCATTCCTGGTACAACTACCCCAGATTTAGGTACAGCCCCCACTCCCAACCCCCAACCCTCACCCCAAACCAACCCCTTATTTACCGAAGCCGAAAAACTCATTCCGGTTAACTTAGATACCACTAGGGAATCGGAGTTTAGTACCGTCCTGCGTCCCTTTATTGCCGAAGCCTTTGCTACAGGGATTTTGCCAAGTCATGGCAATATTGGGGCAATGGCGATCGCAGTGCGTACCGATGGGTCGGTTATTACCAGTGGTGGCAGAGGTCGCAACCAACTATTCATTTTACCCAGGGAAGGTGGTCAGGTGGGTACAGCCTTAGCTACTCTCCCCTACCCCATCTTTGACCTCGCCTTTGATAGTCAAGGTAATCTCTGGGCAGCCACAGGCGGCGGTCCCTTACTACAACTCAATCCCCAAACAGGGGCAATTCTCCAAGAATTTGGGGACAGCATCACCCAAACTCTAGCCATTCACCCCACCACCGGACTGATTTACGTCTCCTCCGGTAACGGCATCGAAATCTTTAACCCCACCACCCAAACATTCAGCCATTACAGCGACCTGCGGGTAGGCAATATGGCCTTCGACTCCAACGGCGACCTGTGGGCAGCCGTCTGGCCAGAACGGGGTGATGTCGTCCGCTTTGGGGCTGATGGCAAACCCCAAAAGATGCTGCAATTTGCCACCCCTGTAGATTCCCTCAGCTTTGGTAAAACAGGTAGCACCCTAGAAGGGTTGTTATTTATCTCGAATAACAGTGGTGTGAAACCCAATACCCCTAGTCAACTAATTATGGTTGACTTAGCCACCCTACGCTGGGTAGCCGTTGCCCAAGGTGGTAGTCGGGGCGATATCGTCAAAACTACCGCCGACGGTCGGGTGTTGTTGAGTCAGTCGCAACAAATAGACGTTTTAAGCCCCTTATTACCTCCCCGCGTCGCCGCCACTAACCCCGCCCCCAACGCTAATGTCACTTTACCCAACAGCACCATTTTGGTGACATTTGACCAAGATATGTTTGTGGGTGCGGCTACCGATACAGCTTCTGTAACTAACCCCAATAACTTTAGGCTAACTGGGGAAAACGTCGGCACAATTACACCACAGCAGGTAGTGTATGATGCTGCCAGCCGTTCCGCCCTGTTAACCTTCGATGCCCTGATACCCGATAAGTACGAGTTACTGGTAGAAAGTACCGTCCAAAGTCGGGCTAGGTTGGCGATGACGGCAGATTATCTGGGCAACTTCACCGCCATTTCTGACTTCTCAGCCTTGGTTGACTTTGCCTTCGCTAACCCCCGTTCCGACCGGGGCGACGGTACAATTTCCTACGAAGTCACCATTACCAACAAGGCAGACTATCAACTGCAACTGCCCTTACTGCTACTATTGCAACCTGCACCCTACGTCACAGGTCAACCAGTGGGGACAGTAGGACAAAACCAAGAGGGCGCTTACCTACTAGATTTAAGTGCCAGCTTACCCAGTGGCGTACTCGACCCTGGTGCAGCCATCAGCGCCCGTACTATCTCCATTCAAAACCCTGAACAACTGCGGGCTGACTTTGCACCAGGAATTTATGCCCTTCCCTACCCGAACCAAGCACCACAATTCACTTCTAACCCAGTCACTACAGCCACCGCAGGTCAAGCTTATAGTTATCAAGCCACAGCCCAAGACCCCGACGGTGTAGCCTTGAGCTACTTGCTATACTCCGCACCCGCAGGGATGACCATTAACTCCAGCACTGGATTAATTAGTTGGACACCCACAGCCGAGAGTGCAGTAGCCACCCCCGTAGTTTTGCGCGTGTATGATTCCCGTGGTGGACATAGTACCCAATCCTTCACAATTCAGGTAGCAGGTGGTAATAGTACGCCCGTCCTCGAAGCACTACCAGAGGAAATTACCGGACGGGAAGGGGAACTACTCCAAATTGCCATCTCTGCTACGGATGCAGATAATCAAAGATTAATTTACTGGGCAGACAATCTCCCAGGCGGGGCAGTTTTCGACCCCCAAACCCGCATCTTGAGTTGGAAACCTGGATTTGATGCGGCTGGGACTTATGCCAATGTGCAGTTCTTTGTAAGTGATGGCTTACAGACAAGCAGCCAAAGCGTGACTTTGCTCATTGCACCCCAAAACCAAGCACCTAACTTGATTCGTCCGAGCGATCGCACCATTCAAGAAGGTGATAGAATTCGTATCCCCCTCATTGCGACCGACCCAGAAAATCAAACCCTCACCTATATCAGCACCCTATTACCACCAGGGGCAACCCTCAATCCTCAAACAGGCGTATTCGAGTGGACACCCGCCTACTTCCAAGCCGGGGAGTATGAGATTCCCTTCTCAGTTAGTGATGGGGAATCTGTCACCACCAAGGTAACTAAAATTACCGTTTTAAATGTCAACGCTGCTCCAGTCTTCGACAATTTAGATAGATGGCAAATCCAAGAAGGACAAGCAATTAACTTCCGCGCCTTTGCCCTTGACCCCGATAACCCCGGCTTTATCCCCCAAATACGCAACAGTGACGGCACACTCACACCCCTAGAAGGTAGCGAACCCACAGTTACCTATACTGTCACCAACCTCCCCACCGGGGCGACCTTTGACCCAGCCACAGCCATCTTTAGTTGGACACCTGGATTTACCAGTGCAGGTAACTACATAGTCACCTTTACCGCCACAGACAACGGTGATGGCACAGGGGTAAATCGTGCGACTACAGTGAATGTCCCCATTCAGGTACTCAATTCTAACCGTCCGCCACAAATCCAACCCCTAGACAACCGCACCATCCAACGGGGTGAAGTTCTCGAAATACCAATCCAAGTCATTGACCCCGATGGCAACCCCGTAGTTATCACTGCTCAAGGCTTACCAGGATATGACATCCCCAGCTTTGCCACCTTCACCGACAACGGCAATGGTACAGGATTATTACTGTTAACTCCTGGTATGAATGAAACTGGTGACTATACCATTACCTTCACAGCCACAGATAACGGTGATGGCGGTGGACAAACAGCCATTCTCAGTGATGAATATACCTTTGTGGTGACAGTAGATGCACCCAATGAAGCACCAAAACTCAACTTCCTGGGTAATCGGGTGGCCGTAGTTGGGGAGACTTTACAGTTTACCGTGCAAGTGAGCGATCGCAACCAGGACCCCCTTAACTTCACCACTGTTAGTCTACCCCCCGGTGCCACTCTCACCAATACATCCATCTACGGCCAAGCCATCTTTAACTGGCAACTCACCCTGGCTGATGTTGGTACTTACACCTCCACCATTAAAGTCACAGATAGCGGTAACGGCGACTCCAACCAAGCCCTCAGCGACCAAAAGACCTTTAATATCGTGGTGCGGACAGCTAACCAAGCCCCTGTCCTCCCAGCCATCAATCCCCAAGTCATTAACAAAGGTCAAACCATCACCCTTTCTCTCAACGCCACTGACTCCGATGGCGATACTATTACTTACTCCTCACCCAACTTACCCATTGGTGCAGTCTTAGACCCAGTTACAGGGATATTCACCTGGACACCTAACTTCTCAGCCACAGGTATTCAAGTCATCGCCAACGACGGTAATAAATCCAGTCTGCAAACCTTCTCAGTTCAAGTCAGCAACGCCAACCAAAACCCCGTCCTCATTCCTCTCCCCGCCCAATTTGGTAGAGAGAACACCCTGTTACAATTTACCCTCGCCGCCAACGACCCCGACGGCGACACCCTCACCTACGCCCCCATTTCACCCTTACCCATCGGCGCATTATTTGACACCCAAACCCGCCAATTCCGATGGACACCAGGATTTGAGCAAGCTGGTGATTACCTGCTGAAATTTGCCGTCTTCGACCCACAGGGGGCAAGTAGCAGTATTGATGTGCCTGTCAGTATTGAAAATGTCAACCGTCCGCCAACTTTGGAGGTGACAAACCACAACGCCGTCTTAGGTCAAGAACTCACCTTTAAGTTAGTAGGTCAAGACCCAGACCTAAATACCACCCTCACCTACACCGCCCAAAATTTACCCACCGAGGCCAACTTCAACAGCCAAACTGGGGAATTTAGCTGGATACCCAACCCCGGACAGGCGGGTGATTATGTCGTCACCTTCGCCGTCACCGATGGGGCAGCCACAACCACAGAAACCGCCTTAATTCGGACGGCAATTAATCCGCCCGTCCTCCCAGTTGCCATAGAAATTACCCCCAGCTTTGCCAGTGTCCCCAACCAGAAAGTCTTGATACACGCCACAGCCAATAGTTTGGCAGGTATCACCAACTTAACCATGACCGTCAATGGTCAAGCCATTAACTTAGATGCCCAAGGTCGGGGTGAATTTACACCGCAGACATCCGGCAGATTTATTGTGGAGGTGACAGCAAAAGATGAAGATGGCTATACAGGGACAGGGCAGACTGTCATTAAAGTCCGTGACCCCCAAGACCAACTTGCACCAGTGGTGTCCTTTGCGCCTGGTTTGAATGGCGCACAAATAGCCACCACAACTGATATTATGGGAGCGATCGCTGATACCAATCTGGATGAGTGGGTATTAGAAATTGCACCTTTGGGTAGCAAGGCCTTTGTGAAGTTAGCCAGTGGTAACACACCAACTAATACTACCCTCAGTCAACTGTTACCTGATGCCCTCAATAATGGATTCTACCAGTTAAGATTGACAGCGAGAGATATTAGCGATCGCACCAGCACCACCACCGCCACAGTTGAAGTTCACAGTCCTAGCAAATCTGCCCAATACACCCGCACCGAAACCGACCTATCTGTAAATCTCGGTGGCACAACTATAGATTTAGTCAGGGCTTACGACTCCCTCAATTATGCCCAGTCTAGTACATTTGGCTATGGTTGGCGCTTAGTTAATACTGATACCCAAATTCAAACTAATGTCCCCTTAACAGGTAGGGAACAACTCGGCGTTTACAACCCCTTCCGTCTCGGTACTAAACTATACCTCACCCTCCCCACCGGTGAACGCGTTGGCTTTACTTTCCAACCCCAACAGCAACAAATCCCTGGCTTCACCTACTACACACCCGCTTGGGTAGCCGATGCAGGGGTAAATTACACTCTAAAATCAGTCGATGCGTTGCTGACGCTGGCGGGTAACAGCTTGTATGAAATTAAGACAGGTCAACCCTACAACCCTGCCAATAGCCTATATGTAGGCACAAAATATACTTTAACTGCACCCGATGGTACGATTTATCACTTAGATGCCACAGGTAAAGTCAAATCCCAAATCACAGCCAACGGCAACCAACTAATTTACAGTGATAGCGGCATTATCGCTACCGCTACAGGGGAAGCAATTAGTTTTGTCCACGATGCCCAAGGACGGCTAACCCAGATTACCGCCCCTGATGGTCGCGTGTTGACTTATACCTATGATGACCAAGGTAACTTAATCAACGCCCGCAATCTAGCCTTGGGACAATCCAGCCGTTACAGCTACTCTGGCGATGAGCAAAATCTCCTCACACTCGTAGCTACACCCAGTCAAGCCGGACAAGCCATTGACTACAGTAACTCAGCCCCCCAAATCTCCCCAGTCATTGCCGATTTGGGTAGCGCGAATCAATATTTTGGTCAAACTACCAACGGTAACTTAACCGCAGGTCAAATCCAACGCTATACCTTCAGTGTGCGCGGTTCAGAAATCCTCTCTACAGACACCGACTCGGTACTGTTAGGGGTGGAAGTATTAGCAACTGGGGAACTGCAACCAGGAACACCCATCATCCGCAGTTTGACACCGTTATTCAGCCAAACTACTGCCAATAGTGCCTTTGGGTTATTTAGCATTAACCGCGAAGGCCTAAATCTCATCGAAATTGCTGGCGCGAACAACACCACAACTGGCGCGTATTCTCTACGGGTATTTGTGCCTGGGGATGTTAACAGTGACGGTAAAGTTGACGGTGTGGATAGTCAACTGATGATGTCTGCATTGGGTAGTGTGTTAGGTGATACTGAATATTCCCTAGCGTTGGATGTTAACCGAGATGGGGCAATTAATGCTACCGATGTGCAAATTCTCGGTAGTAATTTCGGCTTTATCGCTAATCAAGCCCCAGTGGTACAGACAGCCACCAGACTGACTCACCAGGACTTAGAACTAACAATTCCTTTAGGCAGTTTGGCAACTGACCCAGATGATGACCCTATCTTCTTCCGGTTAATTAACCCTGTTAACGGCACTGTCCAACTAAGCGCGGATGGGCAGAAAGCTGTGTTTATACCTACCTTGGGCTATGCAGGTGTAGCTAGTTTCCAGGTGTTAGCTGACGATGGGTTCGGCTCATCGGCTCCTGTAACCTTGACTGTGAATGTCAGCGATGCGCCGCTAATTGACCTGAGAATGAATCTCTCCGGTGCAATTCTCAACTTGGGTGACTCCACACAATTAGTAGTGACTGGCGATTTCAGCGACCAGAGCAATGTTATCTTGCCCCTGTCCTATCTGAGTACAGAACTCACTAATCCGCAGATTGTTAGCTTATCACCGCAAGGCATAATTAACACCCGTGAAGCAGGTAGCACAATTTTGCGAGTCTCCCGTGATGGGTTGCAAGCCATCTCTTCCATTGCTGTTGATATCCCCGATGAGGAAGGATACGGCTCCTTCCTAGGTCTTGACTACTTAGATGTATATCCCCAAGCCCTAACCGTGGCTACACCTGGTGCTACACGCCAGTTAATTATCAGCCGAGGCGGATTAGACTTTAATCTCACCAGTGCCAGCACGGGAACTGTTTACGTGTCCAGCAACCCGAAAGTGGTAACAGTTTCACCGGAAGGTTTAATTACAGCTGTAGCTCCAGGTCGGGCAACGGTGACAATTATTAACGGTGTTGCCCAGGAAGATATCCCCATCTTAGTAGAATTACCCCACATCGGCCCCACTCCTATTGGTCAAGGTGGTGGTGCAGTCCAAGGTAATGACGGTTCAATTGTCACTATCGGCCCCAATGTTCTAGAGCAAAATGTTACCGTCAGCATTGCAGGGGTAGATGCCAATAGTCTGCCATTCTCTGCGCCGGAAATCTTCCAACTAGCTGGTGCATTTGAGTTGCAAGTTGGTGACAAACCTTTAAGAGAAGCGGTACAGTTAGCCATTCCCGTAGCTAGCAATATTCCTGTGGGTAGTCAGGTGCAATTTTTCCGCGCTTCTACCATAGTTGATGAAAATGGTCAAGTAAAACCTGTCTGGTTGGCAGTAGAAACTGGTATCGTCGGTGCAGATGGTATGGCCCGGACTTCCTCACCACCCAGCCAAGGTGTGCAGCGCAGTGGCACTTACATTGTGAGTTACTACCCGGATATCACTGGCACAGTGGTAATTAATGCTACTGGTAACACAGGGACAGGTGCGGTAGCGATCGCCTCTACTTCCACTGGTACAAGCTTTGGTACAGCACTAACCAGTAGCTTGGGGTTTGTGATGCTGTTACCTGCAATATCCTGGGTAATTAACATCTTCCGCTCTAATCCGGATGACTCTGTTAGTATTACACCCACCCCAGTTAGCGTTAATCCTGGACTCAACGAACTGACAGTTCGTTTAGCTCCACCCACCGCTACAGCCCCAGCCAGTGATCCGCCACAAATTACCCAAGTTAATTATGTCAGAGGTGATAACGAATTACTCATCGAGGGTCAGCGATTCCTAGATGCTAATGCCCGTGAAGTCAATGGTATCCGCCTTGGCTCTCGCAACAGCGATGTGGAAGTAGTATTTAAAGGATTAAACGGTGAACTCAAACGAGTTTCTGGTAGTGATCTTCAGGTAGTGAGTGCAACCCAAATTAAAGTCTTAAATGTCCCAGATGATATTATTTTGGGACTATCGGAAATCAAAGTTGAACGCAAATATTGGACTCTCGATGGTGGTTTCGTCACAGGCAATATTAATTGGATTACAGGCACAAAAGAAAGTAACGTAGCGCGACTTGAACCCAAAGATGGGTTAGCCTTTGCCGCTTTGAGTAGTCAAGAAATGGCAATCATGAACGTCAGCACAGGCGAACTACTGAAAAAGGTTAACTTGGGTGCAACACAAGTGGCGATCGCCACCACCAATGACCTCACCCGCGCCTACGTTGGTCTCAGCAATGGTAGCATTGCCGTAGTTGATGCGGCAGCACTACAAGAGTTGGGATTCACTGCGCCTTTACTTCCCCCGCGTATCGTCTTACCCGGTAACAGTAGCGGCGAATTCTTCCTAGCGATCGACCCCGATAACCAGTTCTTATACGCTACAGGGCCGAATGACACCATCTACGTCATTGATATCCGTCCATCTTCGCCAACTTTCCACCAAGTACAAACATTTTCACTTGGTAACACTGGCAGCAAAATTGAGTTGCGCGGCCTGGCTATCAGTGCTGATGGACGCAGATTATATGTTGCGGCTGCCAAAACACGTTTATATGGAGACAATAGCTGGTACAAAGGCAATCGAGATCCAGGGCAAATATATGTAGTCAGTATTGATCCCAATGACAATGCAATTACTACCAGCAACCAGTTAGGTATTCCCCTTTACCGCACAGTCATCAAAGTTCTTGATGTCGGGATTGCGCCAGAAACTATTGTGGCAACTCCAGAAGCCTCTAAGCTGATTTTCACCACAATGTTAGACAATGGCCGGGGCTTCCACACCTTAACTGTACTCAATGACGACCCAATCAATTATCTTGCTCAGGTCAATACCGTAGATTTAACCCTTCCAGGCTCAAATAAATACGCCCTCTCCATCACCAATGCCAAAGACATTGCCATCTTGCCTGATTTATCCTACGCCTTTGTCAGCGATTGGGGACAACCATCTTTCCCAGGCAACATCACAGGTGATAGTGTCATTAGAGATGAGGGACGGACTGGAGCGAAAATTGGAGTCATCAAAGATCCCTTTGGTGCAGCGAAATTTGTTGGTGCAACAACTCCCCGATGGTTGCAATTTGCCGGTAGTTTGGCACTGACACCGGATGGTAAAACCCTCTTGGTAGGTTATCGATATGATAACGGGGTGCGAGTTTATGATGTGCAAAGGTTGATCAACACCGTTGAAAACCCTGGCAATGCTTCCGATTTAAAAGAAAAACCCATCGATGTAATTAATCCATCCGTTGAAAAAACGCCATTTGGGACTGATGCCGGGCCAAGGGATTTAGCTACGCAGGTCGAAGCACCTATCGTAGTAGAATACGCAGGTGGCAGATTTGGGGATATCATCAAAATTGATCTCAAGTCACTACTGGCACAAACTTTTGCTTCACCGCGTGATTTTGGTCTAGATATTGGCTCATTTGTCAACGGTAAAGTAGCGACTCTTACCTTCGCCCCCGGAAACATTCAGCCATTTGTTGTCCAAGAAGATACACAACTGAGTAATCTTTCTCTTGGCAATCAATTTGAAGATACGGGAGTCTTTTACTTTGTTCCTGAACTGGATATCAACAAAATCAGAAGCGAACAAGCACTCAACGCTTCTTTAGCAGTTGGTCGAGGATTCTTCACTGATCAAAACGGTAAACGCCGACAAATTCAAATCAAAATTCAAGTCTCTGATACAACTAACCCCTTTACAGGCGGCGGAACTCAGCTAGGTTACAACTATTTTGAACTGCTGGGGACAGTAGGCAATGGCGCTCAAAACAATCCTTTAGATGTCTATCGAATTGAACAGAGATTACAATATTTCGGATTTTTAGGTTGGGGTGGTACTTTTGTCGGTAATCAACCATCAGCCAGCAGCCAAGAAATTAAGGTTGATGGTCTGAGCGATCGCACAACCGAGGAAGCCATTAAACTATTCCAAGCTGCTGTTAGACCAGATAATAATGCTCAGTCTAATCCCTTTGGTAACGTAGTTACAGGTAGGGTAAATTCTACGGCTTCAGCTACCAGCGTTGATAGGTTAGCTTACGACTGGCTCAATGCTACCAACGCGCCTCGCTGGTTAGAACTCATCGACCCAGACTCGGTTGATAATCCGCAAGCAACACCGTTTGCTACGAATAATGGGGTGTTCGATATTTTACCTGAAAGAAATACAGATAATCCCAACATCGGAGCTAGGACTGGTCGCAAGCCTCAGTCTGAGCGATATGGAACTAGCTGGGCAATCAACATCTTCAGACAGGGGGCTGGTAATGTTCCCGGAACACAAGAAACTGCTGGTATCAGTGACATCTACAGCGATACGCGCCCAGATGTCCACGCCACCCACAAAGCTGGGCTAGACCTTGATGTGTCGATTAGAAACTATACTGCGATCGCTGGTACTACTGCCATCACTCACGCTGCTAACAATCTTAGTTTTGACGATCAAGTTACTCATTATCTCAACCCTGCCAATGGTCTCACAGCAGGTGAAATACAGGTTGTTCAAGAAATTGCTGAATACTACCGTCTCACAACCTTGGGCAATTCTGAACTACCACAGTTTAATGTAGTTTATATCGGTCATCCAGCTAACACCGCAACTCAACCTAATCACGCCAGAATTAGAACTGTTCTCACCAGACTGGGAATTAATAACGTACTCACCCCGCCGCACCATCACCACTACCACTTACGACTCCATCCTCCTACACGGGTTGACCTACCCCGGCCAATTACAGCTGTACAATTACCCTCCGTTTCAGTAGATAATGTCATTAATGTATCTAACCCCGATTTACAAGTAATTGCTCATGCAGCAATATCGAGATGGCAATCTGTGGGTCTGACCGATGAACAATTAGCCTTACTGCAAGATGTGCAATTTGAGGTGAGCAATCTCTCAGACCAGACATTAGCCTTAGCAGCTAATAAAGTCATCAGTATAGATACTGATGCGGCTAGTTATGGTTGGTTTATTGATACTACACCCACAACAGATGAAGAATTCACCCAAGTAATTAGTGATTGGGAACGCCACACCAATACCGCCAGCCCAATAGCAGGAAAAATCGACTTACTCACAGTCGTCATGCACGAACTTGGTCACATTATCGGATTGGCAGATGTGCCGGTGTCAGTTGACCCCACGCGGTTGATGACTAGCAAATTAGATACTGGGATACGGCGTTTACCATCATTGTTAGATTTAAGCTGGGATACTCATACTGAGGATCAACCAGTTAATACAACTACAAGTTACTACAGCCTTGACTTTACGCCACCAACCTATCAACTCACCACCCCAACATTACCAGTAACTACAGTCCAGTCGATTCAGTCACCAGCCACAGGTATTAGTAATGGAACATTTGCCATTAGCGATGTCAATACACCGGGATTTGGTTGGTTAAGTCGTGGCAATAGTACAGTTGAGAATGGTCAAGCAGTGATTAGAGAAGGCGATCGCTTTAACTCTGGATTCTTCCAAACCTTCATCATCCCCGATGGGACAAAAGCTTTACAGTTCAAGATTCTGCAAACCAACTTGGGTAGTACAACCCTTACCCCACCCGATGCTTTCGAGGTAGCTTTACTCAACCCCAACACCATGAACTCACTTTTGGGTACAGCCGCCGGACTCACCCAAACCGATGCACTGCTGAATATCCAACACAATGGTCAGTTCTACCTAGCACCCCAAGTCACTGTTACAGGGACAGACTTGTTAACAGTCAATATTGACCTAACTGGTGTTAATGCTGGTACAGCCGCCACCCTCTACTTTGACTTACTGGGCTTTGGTGAACGAGATGCAGCAGTAATTGTTGATGATGTGGTACTGCTGGGTGATATCGGTAACACCTCACCCGTCGCTGTCAACGACCAAGTAACTACTAATGAAAACATTGCCGTCACTATCTCCGTGTTAACTAACGATACTGATAGCGATGGTAGTTTAGATACAGGAAGTATAGTGATCGCATCTGCACCAACTAACGGCACAACCCAAGTCAACCCAGACGGTACAATCACTTACACCCCTAATGCTAACTTTAACGGTACGGATAGTTTCACCTACACAGTTAAAGATAATACCGGGACTACTTCCGATCCTGCCACTGTCACCGTAACTGTAAACGCAACCAATAATGCGCCAGTTGCCAATAACGACAGCATCACCACCAATGAAGGTAGCGCCGTCACTATCCCCGTGTTAAATAACGACACTGACAGCGATGGTAGTTTAGATACAGAAAGTATAGCGATCGCATCTCCACCAACTAACGGCACAACCCAAGTCAACCCAGACGGTACAATCACTTACACCCCCAACGCTAATTTTAACGGTACGGATAGTTTCATCTACACCGCCCAAGACAACGAAGGTTTAACTTCCAATCCCGCCACAGTCACAGTCACAGTCAATAACCTTACTCCCACGATTACAGATATCTCCGCTAACACCAACCTCAACGAAGGTGAGACAACCACCTTTAGCGCCACCGCCACTGATCCCGGTAACGACTCCCTCACCTACACCTGGAACTTTGGTGATAACAGTGATACTGTCACAGGTCAAACTGTACAACATACCTTTGCAGACAACGGTAACTACACCATCACCCTAACTGTGACTGACTCTGAAGGTGCAGCCACCACCCAAACTATATTAGTCAATGTCGCCAACGTTGCACCAATAGTAGAGGCAGGTGAAAATCAAACCACTGCTACAGGCACAAACATTAGCTTTGCAGGTCAATTCACCGATCCTGGTATCCTCGATACACACACTATTACCTGGGATTTTGGGGATGGCGAACAAGTCACGGGTACACTCAACCCCACCCACAGCTACACCCAAGATGGACAATATACCGTCATCCTCACTGTGACTGACAAAGATGGTGGAACTACCAGCGATACTCTGACTGTGAGTGTGAATAGCCAACTACCCAAAGTGACAATCAATGATGTCACTGTGAACACTAGCGATAGCAATAATATTTATGCCGAGTTTACTGTGAAATTATCTACTGCTAGTAATAGTCCTGTGACAGTGGACTTTAACACTGCTGATGATAGCGCGATCGCTAATACTGATTACATCCCTGCCAGTGGCAAACTGACCTTTGCACCAGGGGAAACTGTGCAGACTATCAGAGTAGCCCTCAAAAAACCAAAAGTTGGTGACATCGACGGTGATGGTGATGTTGATACCAATGATATGAACCTACTATTAGCGGCACGTAACACCCCAGCTACACCACCACAAGGCACAACCAAGGCCTTCTCTTTACTACTAGGTAATGCTACAGGTGCAATTCTCGACGATCATCTCGGTTTAGCAACTCTCATGGGTACTAAATATGACCCCCGTGACTTAGATGGCGATGGTATGATCACTGTCCTAGATGCAAGGAAATTAGCCCTCATTATTCGACATCCCGGCTAGGGGTGGGTTGAAAAAGTCTTTGTTAATCAGCTGGTGCTTTGGTTGCAACAACCATAAACGCCTCTTTTTCCAACGCGGTTTTCAGGCTGTCTCCGTTAAGAAACAAGCTGTGTAGCCCTGTTGCCATCCGTTAAGCCCGAACTCAGGTTCTACAGCCAATTACCCAACAAGACGTAAGATGCCCAATGTATGGGATGCCGAAAATCAGGGTCTTTTAATAGTGAAAGTTGGGCTTGCCGCAGAGCTTCTGCCTTTGTCAACTTTTTAGTTGCCAACTCTTGATAAAAATGACTCATCAGACGAGATCCAGATTCATCATCTAAGTTCCATAGAGAAGCTAAGGTACTATCTGCTCCGGCTTGAATTGCTATCCCAGCCAGTCCTAAAGCTGCTCGCTTGTCTCCTCTAGCAGTTTCACAAGCACTCAGAACTAATAATTCGACTGATACAGGTCTAATTTGTTCTCTGCTGCGAAATAAATCTTTTAATTCATTGACTTTGACAGGTTTATCCCAAGCTAGCACAAAAGTTTCATCAGTATTAGAACTAAATTGACCATGAGTTGCCAAATGCACCACAGAAAAAGGTAAAGAGTGAATCTTTGTTTGTAAAGTTGAACTTGTAAATGCCTGATTCAGCAGAACTGTGCTTGGCACTTGCGACTCAATTACTTTTAATTCATCACCAACATTGGGTAATGAACTAAATCCATGTCGTGCTTCTGTCAATCCTGCCACTAAGGTTTTTAATTTACTTTGACGCAAAGGACGAGGCCCCAACAACTCTAAACCAGGGGTAAGAGCAATACTATATTTTTCTACTAAATACTGTTTGCCATCATACAAAGCTGCCATTGGTAAATTCCGCAGAGAACCATCCAAGACAAACACTAATGTTTTTACCTGACTTTGAGAAAGTTGGGTTTCTACAGGACGAATTAACCAGTCATAAATTCTTGCAGATAAAAGTTTTCCTTCTGTTGAAGTATAAGGCTTTTCTAAATTTTGTCTGAGTTGCTCTACAACTTCTTCTAATTCGCGTTGCGTGATTTTATTGGTGTAGTGCTGTAGTGTCTGCTGCGGTAAACTCAGAATTACTTCTAATTGATCTTGGAGAATAATCGGATAAATTACTGCGGCGGCTGACTGTTGAATCTGTTCAATTGGGACTATCTGACCTTGTAAACAAGCAGAACGAAAGAAGTTGTCCAGTTCAGCTAATTGTAATGATTCAATTACTTGCCGGGCTTGTTTTAATTGTTTTTGATTGGGTTCTAAGTTTTCACCAGGATGCAAAAGTAATTCTACATATTCACGATATATCGGCTCGACAGTTTCACGAAAAGAAAATTGAATATCATTGTTAATTGCTACTAAATCATTACGTAAAGATTTTAAGGTGGTGAAAGCTACTTCATAGGCAGCTGTTGCTGGCTTGATTGCGCCTTGAGCTTTTAAAATGCGTCCTAATTGCCATTGCCATTGATAAGCAATTTCGGGCGAATTCATAGCTTGTGCCAGTTGCAAAGCTTGTTGGGTTAATTCTTGAGCATTTGACCACTGCTGAGTTTGTTCATAGAGTCCACCTAGATAACCTAAAGCGTAGGATTCAGCTTGTTGGTCATTTAAACTTTTGGCTTGTTTAACTGCTGTGGCTAGTATATTGGCAGATTCACTGAGTTTTGTACTGCCCAATTTCATCAGGCTTGTGGCTAGTTTAATCCTGGCGTAAATTGTTTTCCGACTGGGAGACAGATGAGTGAAGGTGATCTGGATTTGTTTGGCAAGATCTTCAGCTTTTTTTACTTCTCCAGTGGCTATCAATAGGTTCAGTTGATTAATCTGTGCTTTCATCTGCGTGATAGTTACAGTGGCAGTAGCTGCCGCTTGTTCGTAGTATGCTAATGCAGTTTTTGTATTGCCTTGGGCATTAGCTGTATTACCCAGGCTTAGTAAGGTGTTACTTAGTTCTTGTTGTGGTAGATTACCTTGAGTTATGATCTCCAAACTCTCCTGCAAAACTCTATGAGAATCAGCGATCGCACCTATCAATCTGAGGGTATTTCCTAAGCTACGTAGTCCTGTAGTTTGCAATTGTGCATCTGGCTGTTGTTTTAGGGCTTGTTCTACTTCAGCTAGAGTTTTCCGAGCCTGGAGGTAAAGCCCCAAAACTTGTTGGGCTTGAGCTTGATTGATGAGGCTGCCAATTCTACCTTGTACATTGCCTGCTTTGGTGTATGTGGCTGTGGCTTGTTGCCAAGTGTTGAGGGCTTGTTCTGCTTTACCTTGAGCTAATTGCAAACTTCCTTGGGTATTGAGAGCTTGGGCTAGGATGAGTTTTGCTGATTGAGTTGTTTGTGTGGATTTTTGTATTAAGTTCAGACTAGAGTTAATTGCCTGATTTGCCTGCACCCACTGTCCCAATTCTTGATAAGCCAGGGAGATATAATTTAGCACCATTGCTTGGGACAATATATCATTTTCTGCTTGGAGTGCTGATTGCCAAACCTTGATCGCCTCCGGATATTGTTCTGCTTGATATAGTGTTTTACCTTGTTGAATTAACTGTGTTGATTGATCTAAATTGACAGAGGGTATAGGGGATGGTATTTGAGCAGTCGAGATTTGGGCTTGATGCCATCCAACCATGAGAGTTAAGCTCATACTTACGAAGGCACAAAGCAGAAATGCACCAATTCGACGCATAAATTTTGCCTGTTGTTTTGGCATATGAAAATCCACCATCAGTTTTGGGCAACCGGACAATTAACAGGTGTGCGCGAGGAATGATGAGGGGTTGTAGTGGGAGATTGAGCTACCAAGGTAATCTTGCCATCGGTATTAGTTACCCATCCTTGGGCCTCGATGATGTCCGCAGGTTGTGGAGAAACTGAATTTGTTTCTTGTCCAGAAGTAGTTAATTTTTCATTAAGTAACGTATAGGATTGCAGGTCTTGCCAGATGGCATCACCACTCAAGGGATCGCTAGGCTTTGATGGTAAACCACCCCGTCCAGTAATTACAAATTCACTTTGTTGACTGGCTGTTGCTTCTCCAGCACCTCTACAAGTTTGGGCAATTAGTTTAGAAGCATCTACTACATTTTCGGGTAATGCCACGAGTCCGCTACTGGGATCTAGGTTGGGTGTGTTGATTTCTACAAATCCATTAATTCCCAGTTCAGAACTGGCATTAATATCACTCAGAGAAGTCAATCTTTGACGTGGTAGTAATCCAAATATACTTTGAGCAAGAATGTTAATTTTGCCTCCCGAACCTTCAAAGGCGTTGGCAATAATATCACTATCTTCATTAGGGACAGCAACTATAAAATTTGTATTGATATTAATGTTGCCGCCACTACCTTTGTTAAAAGCTTGGGAGCTAATTAAACTACGGTTTCGCATGACGATCAGTCCGGCTACTTGTAGTGCAATGTTTGCATTACTACCAAACGCAGTTTCTGCATTAATCTTGCTTTGATCTAGAAAAATATTGGTGGCTGTTATGTTCAAGTTACCTGGATTACCTGAGCCAGAAGCATTTACATTTAGCTCACCGCTATTCTGGAGTAGCAATTCTGGGGTAAAAATTTGTAAATTTCCCGCATTTCCGTCTCCTAAAGATCTGACGGCAATTCTGCTGGTGCGGTTCTCACCTACTTCAGAACCAATTACCTTAATAGACTCTTGGGCAATTACTGTTAAGTTACCAGCATTCCCGACACCACGAGTAGATGCCGATACTACTCCTCCATTGCTGACAATTAACCGCTTAGTATCAATTTTTAATTCTCTAGCATTACCTGTTCGATAACTATTAGTAAATATTCCACTAGAAAACCCATCAGGTGAAAAACCACTCACTTCTACAGATTCTGAGGCATTGACTGTCAAATTGCCAGCATTGCCCTGATCAAATGTCGAAGTCGATATTATGCCTCCATCTCGAACATTTAACTGTCTAGTAGTAATTTTTAATTCTCCACCATTGCCAGTTGCTTGATTATTAACTTGAGTCAAAATTTGGCTAGCAACTTCGTCATTAGGGGAAGTGCCAAGCACATCTACAAACTGAGTGGCGTTGATGCTGATATTGCCGGTATTTCCTGGACTGAAAGTAGAGGCGGATATAAGTCCTCCATCACTAACTGTCAACTTAGAGGTGTTAATTTCTATATTTCCTGCGTTTCCTGTAGCACTTTTTTCGCTTTGACTCAATAAGGCACTGCCAAACACAATATCGCCTACTTTACCAGTACCACTTACTTTTATAGAGTCTGAAGCATTGACAGTGAGATCTCCACCTTCACCCGCACCAAATGTTGAGACGAATATCGCAGCCCCGTCCTGAATAATTAACTTATGAGTGTTAATTTCTATCTTGCCTGCATCTTGATGACCGAGTGTAAAAGCAGCGAGTTCACTAGGCAAAAATCCATCTGGCGTAGTACCTAAGAGTTCTACTGATTGGGAGGCAT
Organism: Nostoc sp. PCC 7524; assembly: GCF_000316645.1. Classification (NCBI taxonomy): domain Bacteria; kingdom Bacillati; phylum Cyanobacteriota; class Cyanophyceae; order Nostocales; family Nostocaceae; genus Nostoc; species Nostoc sp. PCC 7524. The sequence continues at coordinate 1,679,406 of NC_019684.1, read as the reverse complement.
TGATCATCAGGTTTCCGGCTTGGCCATCTCCGCCAGTACCAACGCTGATTAAACTGCCATCTCGCAAAGTTAAGCGTTCAGTATTAATCGTCAAGTTTCCTGCATTTCCACTGCCTTCAGAATCAGCAAAAAAAGCACTGGGCCGATTTCCTCTGCCAGTTGTGCCAATCACTTCCACGGATTGGGAGGCATTCACTAGCAAATCCCCTCCTAGTCCTCGATCAAAGGTTGCGGCTGATATTCTTGCACCTTGTTGAGCAGTTAATTTACTGGTCTTAATGGTGATACTAGCAGCATTTCCAGAACCAAATGTTCTGGCAAACAGCCCCCCAGGATTGCCATTGATGTTAGTACCAGACAAATCGAGGGATTCAGTTGCATTGATCTGCAAACTGCCCCCTGATTGAGTCCCTAGAGTATTTGTCACCAAACGTGAACCTTCTGTTAGGGAAACTTGTCTACCCTGCACCTGTATATCACCAGCGTGTTCACCACTAACATTGACGAGAGCCGCTTGGGACAGGAAAATATCTCCAAGCGGAATGACATCAGGAAAATTGAGCTTGAGGCGATCGCCTGCCACATCTACCCCGACAATTCCTACTCCCCTGATAGATGCCAATTCGATACGCCCTGCTGCTGCTTGTAAGATTCCACCTTCTAGTCGGACATCGCCACCCACTAATGCTAGAGTCTTGCCTGTTGGTACTACTAAACCAGTGTCTGATACTGTTTGTACTTGAATTGCTTTGGTATTTGTGCCAAATTGCAAACCCAGAGGTAAATTGATGTTTAGTATGGGTGGAACTTGGGGATTGGTAGCACTAAAAGTTAAGCCATTAGCAAATAACAGACTATCAGCTGTACTCGCAGCAAAAGAACCTGCAATGTCTAATGTGGCATTGGAGCCAAACAAAATGCCTTGGGGATTAATTAAAAATAGATTGGCATTACCTAACACCCCCAATGTTCCTGAAATTTCAGACCGATTGTTACCTGTGACGCGTGTGAAAATATGTTGTATTCCGGCTGGGTTGGAGAAGTACACCTTCTGCCCATCCTCAATACTAAATTCTCGAAAGCTATGGAATAAGTTGGCTCCTCGGACTACACCACCATCAATGCGATCGCCTATTGTTCCTTTTACCTCAACTCCTTGGTTGAAGATTGATAGTTGTCTTCCCAAGGTGGTATCAGCTTGAATTTCCGCAAGTACAGGGGTTTTTCCCCCAATCACCGAACTAAGTGCTGAGATGGCTAATCCAAAAACAAACAATTTCCTGAAACACTTAATGCCTTGCTTGTCTCTCATGGTTGTATAAAAATTTCATAGAGTTGATCAGCAGTCTTCTGGAATGCTTGGGTGTACAACAGGAAATAATCGGAGCAGCAGCAGAGCTATCTAATTTAGCTTGTTGTAGTAGTTCAGCCCAAGCTGATGTAATTTCGGGATCTTTACTTTGACTGCTTTGTATTTGTTCTCCTAAAGTTGTTAAGGCATCGTACCAAATACCATTTTTGGCAAACAAGGCTGCTCTTTCTAGAGGAGTTTTAGCTACTTCCAGTTGCTTTTTGAGTGTTGGGTTGAGATCAACTTGCTTCATTGAGCCTTGTACATAAACGGCAGCTAAAGATTTTTCTGAGTCGCAATAAATAGAAAAAGTCCATCGATACGATTGACTAGATACTAATGGCTCTTTAGGCTCTACAAGTAGGCTGACAATCCCTGATGGTGTTTCTGGTGGATTAAATTTTGTCTGATAGACATAGTTATCTGCTTCGTCTTGAATAACAAACTCTACAGAAACTCTGGGGTTTAAGTTGTCAGGCACAAAAAACCAAAATGTTGGGTTTGGCGATGTAGACTTTCCCAAGACTACATCTTTGATTCCTGTATTAGTTATCGGTACTAAAGCTGTGAGAGTTTCATACTCCTTACAGGGACCTCGACTACCTCCGCCTCTACGTCGTCCTCTAGGTTCTCCTGGCTTTTCTTTGACTGTTGGCGGAATATACCAGATCTTTTTGGTTGATATTAAGGTTTCGGCTTGTCCCGGTTGCCAATTTCCTACTATGTTAAAAATGCTCAAGGTAATTCCAGAGATTAGTATGACAGTTGGAAACAAAAGTATTTTTTTCATGGCAATATTATTTTATATTCATCAAATAGCTTGGGGATGGTAAATAGTTGGAAAAGCTTATAGTGTTGATCAAGAAAGATAAAACATTGATTATTAATATCGATTATATGATGATATCAATGCCTAATTTTATCAAATTTATCTTAAGGAATGAAGTGAGACTGATGGAATTAATACTCTTAGATAAATTGCGATTATTTTATTCTATCTGAATAAAAAACTCATGGGAGCCTTATAAAAGCTTTCTGAACACCAATCAATGTACAAGGTTAATCAAGACATAACTTTTGCTTAATTCATTGTTAATAATGTGTACATATATAATAAATTATTACTTTTTGATTCATGCGTCCTCGCCAAAATATTTCGGAAATTTTTTCAACTTTCCTACAATTTGATGATGATTGCTTTGGTTATTGGGTATGTGATGCCAAGCTGCGGCAAAGCATGGAAAAGTGCTTGTTAGAGACATCAAAAACGCAACTATCAGCAAATTTTTGGGAAATCTACTGGCATCAACACTGGCACAATCAACCTAACTTGTTAGCGGCAGGACATCTCACAGCTTATTTACAAGAGACCTGTTTTTGGGCTGCTAAAAGGACGATTCTCCAATTTGCTAGTGTGCAGTATAGTTTAGCTGACTGTTTTCAAATTGCGATTATCGAAGTACCGAAAATTCTGCAAGCTTGTAAACCTGACCAAAAAGCTAGTCTCAAGGGCTACAGTGATGTAGCCTTTGGTAATATTATTCGTGATACTTTACGCAAGAAACAAGAAATAGATTTTTGCAGCGATTGGGCATTATTGTTGAAATTAAGCCGTAAGAGACTACAAGAATCATTACAAAATTCTGGGTTAACGGATAAAACTATTGCTCGTTACTTGTTAGCTTGGAAATGTTTTACAGATGGCTATATTCTGAGCAAATCGACAAAAGTGAGAAAGTTATATCAACCGGACGAAGATACATGGAAAGTAATCGCTCAACTCTATAACCGCGATCGCTTCACAAAACTTGATCCTCCTGGGCCGGAATGCAACCCGCAAACTTTAGAAAGATGGTTGCTTTTGTGTGCTAAATACGCGCGTTCTGACTTATATCCTGTTGTCTATTCACTGAACATTCCCTATAAAGATCAGGGGGATAGAGAATTACAAGATGAATTACCAGACACTTCCTATAATGAATCTTTGCTGACAAATTTAATTGCCGCAGAAGAAGCGGAAACTCGCAAAAATCAACAACAGGAAATTTACAACCTATTAATGACGACCCTGGTAAAACTGCCTCCTCAATTACAACATTTGCTACAACTATACTATCAGCAAGGACTAACCCAAAAACAAATTGCCCAACAACAACACCTCCAGCAATATCAAGTTTCACGTCAATTAGCGAAGGCTAGAGAATGCTTATTGCTAACAATTACCAAGTGGAGTCAGGAGACAGTGCATATTTCTCCTAGTTCCAACGTAGTTAAAGATATTAGTGCAGTGTTGGAAGATTGGTTACAGAATTACTTCAGTGATATGCAATCGTACTTCTCAAAGGAACAGTAGCTATGTTATCTTCTGGCGTTCCACCAACTCAACTTTGGTTAGGGGTTTCTCCAGCAATTCAAGATCAAGCTTGGCAACACAGTCAGTCTTACGTGAGTCCCTGTAGTCGTTGGAATGCCTTTCTCAATCAAGTTTGTCTCAATACCTTTCTTCCCTGGTTGCAAAGGGAGTATATACCAGAAGCGGTGAGTGATACTCTGCCCAAGATTTGGGAAGTAGTCAACGGCACAGCCATAACTCTGGCTACAAAACGCCTGATCCTGATCCCAGATAAAAATTTAGAAACTAGAGAATTTTATGTACCACAAGAATGGGTAGACATTCCCCAATGGGCAGGAGATTACTATCTAGCAGTACAAATCAATCCCAATGGTGAATGGATGAGAATTTGGGGCTATACTACCCATGAGCAATTAAAAAATCAAGGTAGCTATGATCCTCAACAAAGGACTTACTCTTTAGATGCCAATCAAATGATTGAGGATTTGAGTGTACTTTGGGTAGTGCATCAGCTGTATCCCGAAGAAAAAACACAGACTGCGATCGCTCCTTTACCTGATTTGTCAACTACCCAAGTAGAAAACCTCTGGCAAAGATTAGCAAATCCGACAATTACTAATCTTCGGCTAGAATTACCCTTTGAAATCTGGGGAGCATTACTAGCTAGGGAAGATTGGCCACAACAACCACAACAAGACCCAGTGGTGGTTAATTTGCGTCAATGGTTACAAAATATGTTTACAGATAGTTGGCAAACCATCGAGACATTCTTAGGTGAACAGTCAGATTTTGCCTTTAGCTTTCGTCAAGCTATTGATGAAAATGAACAGTCAATCCAACGATTTCACGTAATTGAACTACCAAACAACAATCAACCTACTATATTATTAATGTTAACCTTGACACAGCAAACAGACGGTAGGTTAGGAATCCGCGCTCAGTTATCTCCAAAAGACCGTAGCTTTTACCTACCTGAAAATCTCAGACTAGCATTAATTTCTGTTTCAGGAGAAGTTGTCCAATCAGTAGCAGCACGGGAAGCAGATAACTCCATCCAACTTAAACGATTTAGATGTCCGGAAAACACTTGTTTTAGTCTTCAGGTTGTCTTAGATGATTTCCACTTCACCCAAGAGTTTGTTAGCTAGGTTGAGAAATTTGTGAAAGATATAGCAGAAGGCAATAGGCAATAGGTAATAGGCAATAGGTAATAGGCAATAGGTAATAGGCAATAGTAAAATCCATGCCATGAATAAGTTTGAGCTTTTATTCATGTCCTAATCGCCTTGTCCACAGCCATAACATCACTTATATTCTTAGCCATGAGTAAACTGATCATCCTCAATTTAGGAAAAGGAAACTTAAAACAAGGATTTCCCACAGTCATTGCTCAACTGTGGCAAACAGATGCTCCCACTCCCATGCAATTCACTGGTGGATTACCTGCTGCACCACAATTGGAGTATCTTTATCGACGTTGGCAACAAATGTATACAGCCTTATATGCCCATCTAGGATGGCGCACTCGCAACTTTGCCAACTTTGAAATTGATGAAGAAGACGTTACTCATATTTCCCACCAGGAGTTTGACAACCTCTCTCAAGAATTACAACATAGTTTAAATTCATGGCTAAGTAGTCCACTGTTTCTCAATATTGACCGTAAAGTACGTACACAACTATTACCGACAGAAGAAATTCGCTGCATCATTACTGCTGAATCCCCAGAAGTTTTACAGCTGCCTTGGTGTCTGTGGCATTTTTTGAGTGATTACTCACAAGCAGAAATTGCTCTAAGTCCGCCAGAGTATAGTTGTTCTGTGAAAAGAAACCTGAAAAAGCCTCACGGTAAAGTCAGAATTTTAGCTATTTTAGGCGATCGCCACCAAATTGATCTCGAAACAGATCGAAATTTACTCCAGCAGCTACCCCACACCGAACTCCAGTTTTTAGTTGAACCCAACCGTTGCCAACTCACAGAACAATTATGGCAGTCTGGTTGGGATATTCTTTTTTTTGCGGGGCATAGTTCTAGCCAAGGCCAAGGACGAATATCCCTAAATTCCGAGGAAACTTTAACCATTGAGCAATTAAAGTATGGATTACAACAGGCGATCGCTCAAGGGTTGCAGCTAGCAATTTTTAACTCCTGTGATGGTTTGGAACTAGCGCAAGATTTAGCTGATTTGCATTTACCGCAAGTCATTGTTATGCGTGAACCTGTTCCAGACAGAATCGCACAGGAGTTTTTGAAGCACTTCCTAGAACTTTTTTCACAAGGAAAAACTCTATATGCAGCTGTTAGAGAGGCAAGACAAAGATTACAATCCCTAGAAAATGATTTTCCCTGTGCAACTTGGTTACCCATTATTTGCCAGAATCCAGCAGAAATATCACCAACTTGGCAGGATTTATCTGGACGTAGAGTGGGTTTACAGCTACCACGCCCTCATATGGGACAGTTCCCAGCAGTTGTTGTCAGTAGCTTAATGACTACTTTCATGATCGTATTGATCCGCTTATTAGGGGGACTGCAACCATTAGAGTTAGCAGCATTTGACCAGTTGATGCGATGGCGGCCTCAAGAACAACCAGACTCGCGGCTTTTGGTTGTAACTGTTACTGACCAAGATATTCAAGCACAGGGAAAAGAACCCCGGCAAGGTTCTCTCTCCGATAAACATCTCAACTTATTGCTAGCAAAATTAGAACAATATCAACCAGCAGCTATTGGTCTAGATATATACCGAGATTTTCCCGTGAGTGCCAACCAACCAGAGTTAGCCAAGCGGATGCAAACTAGCGATCGCCTCATTGCCATCTGTAAACGGGCTGATCCAGAATACGATCCGACAGGCATCTTACCCCCACCAGAAATACCAGAAACACGGCTAGGTTTTAGCGATTTTATCGAAGATGACGACAGTGTACTCCGTCGTCATTTATTAGCGATGACTCCCAACCCGATTTCATCAAGTTGTACTCCGGCTTACGCTTTCAGCATCAAATTGGCATTTCTTTATTTACAAGCACAAGGAATTACAGCCGGATTTACTCCAGAATGGAATTTACAACTGGGGAATAAAACCTTCCCACGATTGCATAATCGAACTGGCGGTTATCAGTCAATAGATGCCCAAGGTAGCCAGATTTTATTGAATTACCGTTTTTCGCCCACAGTGCAGGCGATCGCTCCCCAAGTTACCCTGACGCAAATATTGAATGGAAAAGTTAACCCCCATGCCATCAAAGGCCGGATTATTTTGATTGGTGTCACCAGTAATAGTAGTAGTGATTATTGGTTTACACCATACGGTAAAAGTCCGGCGAAAACCATCCCAGGAGTAATTGTTCAAGCCCAGATAGTGAGTCAGATACTGAGTGCCGCTTTAGATAATCGACACTTAATATGGGTTTGGACTCAATGGGGAGAAATTGCCTGGATTGGCAGTTGGTCTTTGATAGGGGGTCTGCTGGCTTGGTATTCTTCTAGAAAGACTTACTTAGTTATTGTTGTAGGTGCAGCATTAGTGACGCTGTACAGTGTTTGTTATTTTACATTCATCCAGGGTGGCTGGATACCTTTAATTCCACCAGCGATCGCATTGGTATTTACTATTCCTCAAGTTACCTACATCAGCAAAAAATTACAAAAAATTTAGCTTAACCTGACAGAAGCCAATTAACGATTCAGCGTGAAAAATTCAACCTTGCAAGCATTCTCTGATCATTCAGCGTGACTTGGGAGAACGAAATAGCTCTGCTTTCTAAAAAAACCATTAAATAACATCGAATCGTACCTATCGTCAAGATGGTCAATATTTAATAAAGTCAAAAAATCAATAGTTCTAAATTCTTGATCAATTGCTGGAGAGCTACATATTTTTGCCCCCATTCTCAAATATAGCTTTAACAAAGGTGGGATAATTTGAGAGTCAAATACAGTATTTTCTGTTATGGATTTAACTTGATATTGATTAGTGGGGTGGCAAAAAAAACCAGGATGTATCATTTGTTCATTTTGAAAGTAATGATAAATAGGAAGAGCCAAAGAATAATTTTTTGTAAATATTGATGAACATCCGAATAAATATTGTTTGCGATAGTGGAGTAAATAATTTACAAATCCTTTAAACAACAAAAATAATGCACCAGTATTGCGATATTCGTCTAATACACAGGCACGTCCTATTTCTATTCCTTGCTCAAGAATATTATTAGGAAGGGAACTGAGATTAAATATCTTGCTTGAATAAAAACCCAATCCTTTAACAGCCATACTATTAGTCTGTAATCTATAAGTCCCAATAGTTTGACCTGTTTGTTTATCAATCAGCATTAAATGCTCGCAATATTCATCAAATTCGTCAAATTCAAGATAATCTTTACCTTGTTCGTTTTCTGTTTCCAGGTTAAAAATTTGGAATCGTAACTGAAATATTGATTTTAAGTCTTCTTGATCAGAAGCAAATTTTAGAATGTAATTTTTAGTTTCTTCTTGGAGCATTATATTTGAGTTTATTAAGTATTTCATCAAGCTTTATAAACAATCAGGCAGTTCATCTTCTACTAACCTTAAGGGAGCATACTGGTAGGCAATAATAGTTATTAACATAATTAAAATTCCCATAACCATAAACATCAGACCAAGACCACGACCTGTTCCAGTACCGATAATTTTTCCAATACTTCCAGCTAGTGGACCATTAACTGTGATTAAAGGTTCAAATACTCTCTCGGTCAAGGGACCTGCAACTAGGTAAGCTAGAGGTCGTGATGACCAAGCTACCATGCGTCTAATTGCAAAAACTTTTCCCTGGACATCAGGTGCCACCTTGGTTTGCCAAATGGCATTAGAGGAACTTTGGAACATCGGTATTGAAAAAAAGGCGATAAACCCCCCAATAGTAATTAAAATAACAGAGGTTTGTATTCCCACCAAGAAAATACCTATACCCAGCAGAAACTCAAAGCTAAGTACACCGTATATGAGTCGTTTTAGACCTCCCCAAATACTCATAGTAATGCTACCAATTAACATACCGCTACCGCCAATTGATAATACCATACCTAAAGTTTTTACTGATGCAAAAGACAAAACTAGAGGTGTAAATAAAACTTCAGAAGTGCTAACAGCAAAGTTACTAATAGTGAAGAATATTAACAGTCCCATTAGTCCAGGTCTGGCTCTAATGTAGTTCCAACCGTATATAGATTCCTGTAGGAGAGAACCTTTGCCAATTTTCCCAGCAACTGTGATCTCTGGTTTTGGGAATTTAACAATTAAGAGTGTCACTAAAGCGAACAAAAAAGTTGCTAAATCTAGCAAAATTACACCGTGTAGTTGGATTAAAATTATCAGAAATCCTCCACAAATTGGTGATAGCAATTGAGCCACAGATTCTGACAACTGAATCATGCCATTAGCACGACTAAGATATTGTTTGGGGACGAGTAGGGTGGTAGCAGCACTATAAGCAGGCCATTGAAAAGCATTGGAGATAGAACTAACGGTGGTAGCAAGATAAATATGCCAGATTTGTAGTTGTCCAGTGATCAATAGTAAGACTATACCGAAGGTACTCAAACCTGCCACTGAATCGCTGAGAACCATTGCCCAACGACGATCCCAACGATCTACTAAAGCTCCGGCTAGGGGAGAAATCACTAAGCCCGGTAACATTGTAAAAAAAGAAATTAGAGCGAACTGAGTGACCGAACTTGTGCTTTGATATACCCAAATGCCAAGGGCAAAGTTGGTAAGTTGAGAACCAAATAAGGAGACGAGTTGACAAAACCAGACGGCAAAAAAAGTCTCCATACAGTTATTTTTTTCTCATTATTTCGCTGAGTTTGTATAAGCTTCTGGATGATATTGCCAAATTTTTGTAGGTATCCATAATCCTTGTATTTTTAGATTTTGCAACCGATATAAATATGCAGCACCAGTCATAATATGGTGAGCAACATCAACAACTCGCCGATTATTTGATTTAGCAAGATAAGACTCTTTAACCCAGTTATTGAAAGCACCCATTGCTGGCCCACACCAGATTTGATAGTCCATTTCTCGACCTTGTTCTCCAAAATTAGACCAACGAGAAGAAAGTCCTAAATAAGAGCGAAAAATCAGTGCCATTTTGCGTTTAGGATTATTATCTGCTCTAGTAATTTGTTCTGGATCACGTTGAGAGAAGTAGTGTACAGTATCTTGCCAAACTTCCTCTAAAGTTTTGCGGAAAATCTGTTTTTCTAATTCTTCCCTATCTGTTTTTGGAATTTCATCAATGGAATTATAAGCTTTGTAGAATTCAAAAAGTTTCTGCGCTCGCATGGGGAATAAAGTTCCTCGTTTGAGAACCTGTAGTTTTACACCCATTTCAAACATATCTGCGGCTGGTGCCAGCATGACATCTGCCATACCCGCCTGAGCCAGTAAATTTTTTGTATGCACAGATGCCCCAGCTTCGATGCAGGATTGATTAACTGAACCAGTTACCACATAGGCGGCACCCATCATAAATGCAGCTAGGGCTGAGTGTGGCGTACCAATTCCTCCTGCTGCACCAACTCTGACAGATGTTTCATAATTATATTTTTGTTGCATCTCATCTCGCAGTGTCAGAATAGAAGGCAACAGACAAACTAAAGACCGATTATCTGTATGACCGCCAGAATCTGCCTCTACAGTAATATCATCAGCCATTGGTACTTGTGCTGCTAAGTTGGCTTGTAATTCAGTAATTAAGCCTTGAGAAACTAGCAGTTTGAGGATTTTTTCGGGTGCTGGTTGTAGAAATTTTGTGGCAACTTCAGTCCGAGAAATTTTGGCAATAATTTTGTTGTTAATCTCAATTTTATTGTCAGAATTGAGACTCAGACCAGCAGTTCGATAATAAACAATATTAGGAGTTAAATCCAAGAAAGCAGAAGCTTCAATAGTTTTTACACCATATTTTAGATATAAATCAACAGTGCCTCGCTCAATGGCATTTTCACTAGGGCTGTGAATTAAATTAAAAGCATAAGGTCTACTAGGTAATGCTTCCTGAATCCGATGGATAGCTTGCTCAATCCGATTAGGGACTAAACCGCCAGCACCGAAGGAACTGAGAATTTTTTCTTTTCCTAAAGCAATAACTAATTCTTCGGAAGCAATACCATTGGCCATGGCACCTGCTGCATAGGCATATTTCACTCCATGAAAAGTCTGAAAACTGGCATCACCTAATTGTTGAGGCATTAAAGGTGGCACAGCTGTTATGGTGTCAATTATTTCAGATGTACCATCATTTGCATCAACTAGATATCCTTCATTTGTTACCCCAATTTGACCTTGCTTTTTGACAAAATAACAGGGTAATTCCAAATTTAATAATTTAGCTTTGATGCCTTCATTATCAAAGGCAATTGAATCTAATGAGCCTTGCCAAACTGGATTATGACTATTAGGTTGGTATTCAAATTTTAGTCCATTATTGTGAGAGTTTAAGGTTGTTGTTGTCATGGTAATCTCCTTAATTCATTATAAACAAAACTTTAATTTTTCTGATAATTCTTGAACATATGGTTGTGTAAGCATGGTGTAGTGATTGCCTGGGACAATACAAACATCTATGGATTGTGTGGTTAACTCACTCCAACCCAATGTTGAATCATCTAAATTGCCAAATAACATTTCACTAGCACGGAAAAGAGTAATTCGAGTTGAACCAATTTGCGGAATATAGTTTTGTAAAGCTTGGAGATTCGCCTGGAAAACTTCTATCAAAGGTCGAATCTGCGGTGATTTCAAATCTGAGGTAACAATCTCGCTAATTTTTGCCTGCTTTAAGACATGATTTATCTGCTCTTCAGTAGCTAATGCGGCGATAAAATCATAGGATACTGTCAGACTTTTACCAACATAGCTTTCTAAATTCTGAAGGAAATATTTAAGTAGTAAAGTATCGTTAAAATTACCGGAACGCATTTGAATATAATTGGGTGTCCAGCTATCGAGTAAAAACAACTGCTCTATCTCATGACCCTTCTTTTGTAGCTGAATAGCCATTTCAAAAGCAACAATACCTCCCATTGACCAGCCACTTAACAAGTATGGTCCTTGGGGCTGAACAGCACGGATAGCATCAATATAATAAGCGGCCATATCTTCAATTCGAGTATAAGGCTGTTGTTGCCCATCTAATCCTTTGGCTTGTAGTCCATAAAAGGAGCGATTAGGCTCTAAACAACGTGCTAAATCAAAATAGTTGAGTACATTACCCCCAATACCATGAACACAAAACAAAGGTTGTTGAGAAACATTTGACTGAATTGCTACTAAAGGAGAGCAACTCGAAGAACTAATGTTTTGACGCAGAAGACTAGCTAGTTGCTCAATGGTTCTACTTTGGAAAAGTGTAGCTAGTGGTAGGCTTTGTCCAAATTGCTGTTGAATTTGATTCATTAACCCAACAGCTAACAGGGAGTGACCCCCCAGTTCAAAAAAGTCATCTTTGACACTTACAGGTTGAATCTTAAGAGTTTGTTCCCAAATATTTACCAATTTCAATTCTAAAGTGTCACAAGGTGCAACGAAAGATCCTGCTAATTCTTGATGATACTTTGGTTCTGGCAGATCACAACGATTGACTTTGCCATTTGGTGTGAGAGGTAAAGCCTCTAAAAATACGAAGAAAGAAGGAATCATGTACTCTGGGAGCTTTTGGCAGAGGAAGTGTCGCAGTTCACTAATAGTGGGAGTCTGCTCCTGAGCTGAGACGAGGTAAGCAACTAAGTATTTATTACCGGAAGTATCCTCTCTAGCTGTAACTACAGTTGCTTGTATATTGGGGTGCTGACTGAGTGTGGCTTCTATTTCCCCCAATTCAATGCGGAAGCCACGGATTTTCACTTGATGGTCAATCCGCCCTAGGTATTCAATGTTGCCATCTGGTAAGTAGCGAGCTAGGTCGCCAGTTTTGTATAGCCTTGCTTGAGTATCATGATTAAAGGGGTTAGAAATGAATCTCTCTGCTGTCAATTCGGGACGGTTGAGATAGCCTCGTGCTAGACCAAAACCACCAATGTGCAGTTCTCCAGGTACACCAATCGGCACTGGTTGCAAATAATGGTCGAGAATATAAATTTGAGTATTGGCGATCGGACGACCAATGACAGACTGATTGCTATGTTCGGTGAATTCTGCAATACTGGCGCAGATAGTAGCTTCCGTTGGCCCGTAGCCATTGAAAAAATGTCGCCCAACATACCATTTTTTCATGAAAACAGGAGAACAGGCTTCTCCTGCCACAATTATTGTCTGCAATACAGGGAGTTTTTCTACAGGCAGAACTGCCAATGCTGATGGTGGCAGTGTAATATGTGTAATACAACATTCATTTAATAACCGTATTAATTCTGAACCTGGTATGAGATCGTCTTTTTTTGCTAGGTAGAGTGTTGCACCAGAAACCAAAGCCATCACTACTTCCCAAATAGAAGCATCGAAGCTGAAGGAGGCGAACTGGAGAACACGACTTCCACAACCTACTGCAAATGTTTGAATTTGTACTTGGGCAAGATTAGATAAACCTGAATGTTTTACCATTACACCTTTAGGCTTTCCTGTAGAGCCAGAAGTGTAGATTACATAAGCTAAATTCTCTGGTTTAACCTCATTCAATACATTCTCCTGACTATGCTGGGCAATTCTATCCCAATCAGTATCCAAACAAACTACCTGTGCTATATGTGTTGATATATCTTTAACAAGATGCTGTTGCGTCAGTAGCATTAATACCTGTGCATCTTTGAGCATAAAACTCAGACGTTCTTGGGGATAAGTAGGATCGAGCGGTAAATAAGCAGCACCAGCTTTCAGAACTCCCAGTATACCTATCAACATTTCTAAGGAACGTTCCACACAAATGCCGACTAGGATTTCTGATTTTACACCCAGAGTTTGCAAGTAGTGTGCCAATTGGTTCGCTCGACAATTTAACTGATAATAAGTTAGTTGTTCGTCTTCAAAAACTACGGCTACGGCATCTGGAGTTTTCTCTACCTGTTCCTCAAACAAGTGATGTATACATTTATCTTGGGGATAATCTGCTTGAGTATTATTCCACTCCACTAATAACTGTTGTTGTTCTGCCTTGGTAAGTAAAGGTAGTTTGCCAACAGATTGCTCTGGATGAACAACAATTCCCTCTAACAAGGTTTGGAAATTTCCTATCATCCTCTGGATAGTGCTGGCATCAAACAAGTCAGTGTTATATTCCCATACTCCTATCAACCCTTGGGAGTTTTCTTCAATAGATAAAGTCAAATCAAACTTTGCTGTGAGATTTTCTACTGTCCAAATACTCGAAGGCACATCAGCAAGTTCCAACTTTTGCATCGGAGTATTCTGGAGTACAAACATTACTTGGAATAGTGGAGTATGGCTTAAATTTCGTTGTGGTTGCAATGCTTCTACTAGCATTTCAAAGGGTAAATCTTGATAAGTATAGGCTGCCAACGCCACCTTCCGGACTCGCTGTAATAATTCTTGAAAACTGGGGTTGCCTGACACATCAGTGCGAAGAACTAAAGTATTGACAAAGAAACCAATTAATCCCTCAATTTCCTTGTGATTGCGGTTAAAAACAGGAGAACCTACGACAATGTCAGTCTGCTGAGTATAACGATAAAGTAGTACATTAAATGCTGTTAACAATGTCATGAACAGAGTCACACCTTCTTGGCGACTCAACAATTTAAGTTTTTCAGTGAGTGCCTCAGACAATTGGCAGGATTCAACTGCTCCTCGAAAGGTTTGCACTGCGGGTCGTGGTCGGTCTGTGGGCAGTGATAATAAAGTAGGTACATCTGCAAGTTGTTGCCGCCAATAAGCGAGTTGTGATTCTAGAGCTTTTCCTTGTAACCATTGCCGTTGCCAAACCGCAAAGTCAGCATACTGAATGGATAGTGTTGGTAGTGATGAAGGTTTACCATAACAGAAGCTATTGTATATGACTGTCAGTTCTTGAGAAAGTACACTTATTGACCAACCATCGCTAACAATGTGGTGCATGGTCAGTAGCAAAACATATTCTGTTTCATCTAGGTGTAATAAGCTAGCTCTCAGTAAACAATCTTCAGCAAGATTAAAGGGACATTGAGCTTCTTCAAATGCTAATCTTTGACTCTCGATCTTCCGTTCAGCTTTTGCCAGTGGTCGTAAATCTATTACTGGCATTGTCCAACTACGTTTGGGGTGAATGATTTGTACAGGTTGCCCGTTGATTGCGGCAAAGTTAGTGCGTAATACTTCGTGGCGACGGATAATTTCTTGGAAGCTTTGTTCTAGGGCAATGATATTGAGCTGACCTTGAAGTTTTACTGCTCCTGAAATATTGTACAATGATTTATTGGGATGTAACTGGTCTAGAAACCACAAACGCTGTTGGGCAAAGGATAAGGGTAGGTATTCCTCTCTGGAAATTGAAGTCAGAGTGAATTCTTTACTTGTCTGGTTGTAATAGTTAGGATAGTTAGCTGCTAATTGCCGGATACTAGCACCATTAAGAAATTGATCAATTGAAATATTCCATCCTAGTTGATTTTGTAACTGATTTTTTAACTCGGTTGCTGTTAGAGAATCAATTCCTAGAGTCAGAAGTGATTCTTTTATTTCTGATATAGATAAATCAATTTGTAAAAGGTGAGAAACCAATTCTAAAAGATAAGCTTCTATTTGGGCTGTTTGCTCATCGGGAGACATTCCTAATAAAGCATCTCGCTCTAAAATTATCTTTTGACTTAATAGCTTAAATTGATTGATACTCTGACTGAGAATACTGCTTTGCTGTTCTCCACTAAGAGAAGAATTAAGAAGTTTTTTTAATTCCGCTAGCTTAATTTTCAGAGTTGTGGTCTTAGGTAAATCTTCAACTATATGAATCTTTTGAATGCGGAGATGATTAGGAACTTGAGGCGAACGAGCTTGAATTTCCTGCCATATAATATCAAGGGCTTGTTGATTAGAAATGTTGGTTGAGAAGACATTGCGATCTAGAACAACTGCCGCATGAACTGCTTCACCGTAACCTCCCATCGCTGGCATTCCTAAAACTGCTAGTTCTTGAACTCCTGTGATACCTTGATAATAATTAGCAACTGCTAGAGGACTAGCTTTTTTCCCACCTGCGGTGACAATCAGATCCTTGATCCGATCTGTAATAATCAGATTGCCTCGACTGTCTAAACTTCCTAAGTCGCCTGTATGAAACCAACCTTGCTGATCAACTGCTTGCTCAGTTGCTTCCACATTGCGGAAATAACCCCGCATTAGGGTGACACCACGAACACAAATTTCTCCTTCGTTGCTGGAATTGCCAGTGTGGTCAATACGAAACTCGACCCCCTTGAACGGTTGTCCTACATGACCTTGACGTTGTTGGGATAGGTTATTGCAGACGTTAATTCCTGTCTCTGTTAAACCGTAAGCCTTCAGGATGGTAAAACCCAGTCGTTCTAATCCTCGTTCTACCTCAGATGGTAGGGATGCAGCACCACAACAACACACTCTTAACTCTCCGCCAAAAACCTGATGTACTGACGAAAAAATCCATCTACCTGGGTTCCAAGGAGTCAACTGTCGGATTTGTTCACAAACAGTACCCAGTATCTGGAATATGAGACGTGTCAGTAGACCCCTTTGCTGGATTTGGCGCTGAATCTCACTATAAAATAGTTGGAATAAGCGAGGCACTCCTGGCAACAGGGTTGTCTGGGTAGCCTGCATAGCTGTTAAGATGGTCTCTTTGTCAACTGTTTCTAAAAAAGTTGCTGTTGCACCCATTAGTAGAGGAGCAATGAGGTTGCAGATTAGTCCAGCAATATGGTTCATAGGCAAGATGCAGAGGACACGATGTGCCTGTTTCTCTTCTTGAAAACCAATTGCATTCATACAACCTAAAGCACTGTAAAGTAAGCTTTGATGCTCCAGCAGGACACCCTTGGGTCTACCTGTTGTTCCTGAAGTGAATAACAAAACTGCGATCGCTGGATCTGGATCGCTAGTTGGAGGCATATCTGAACTGATATGATGGGGTGTGCCAGGAAAGTTTAGCCAGTCTCCTTCAATATCCAGAACAGGCATTTTTTCCTTGATTTCAAGAGTTAAACTGTTCCAGAGTTTACGTGAGACAAGCAATGCACGAGAATCAGAAAATTGAATCACTTCCTCTAGGTCATCTACAGGCAATGACGAATCAATCAGGACGGGAGTAGCACCAGCAGATAGAATTGCTAAGTAAGTAATAACCCACTCTGGACGATTTTCTGATAATAGGATGATGCGATCACCTAAGTTTATTCCTACTTTAATAATTTGCTTAGTGGCGAATTCAATTTTTTCTATTAAATCAGTATAACTATAAATTTTTAAGGGTTTATATAGAGAAAACATCTGTAATGCTGGGCGTTCTTTCCAGCAGATAGCTTTTTCTTTAATCGTCTCTTGTATTGTTGCTAATGTCCCTTTGATCATAATAATTACTGAATCAAGCTCCAATATTTAATAGAAAAACCATTTTGTTTAGCAATCTTGTTCAAAGTGCGGTCAGGATTTACTGCTACTGGATGACCAACAGATTTAAGCATGGGCAAATCTGAAATACTATCTCCATAGGCATAACTCTTACTTAAGTCGATGTCTAACTGTTCAGCAAGATTCTGTATTGCCCTTGCTTTTCCTTCATCAGTGATAGAATCGCCAATTATTTCCCCTGTATAGCATCCATTATTAATTTTAAGACTCACAGTTAGTATGACATCAGCACATAAAAACTTTGCTAAAGGCGAGATGATAACATCCAAAGAACCACTAACTAAAACTATACATTTTCCGTTTTTTTTGTG
This sequence comes from Nostoc sp. PCC 7524, assembly GCF_000316645.1. NCBI lineage: Bacteria > Bacillati > Cyanobacteriota > Cyanophyceae > Nostocales > Nostocaceae > Nostoc > Nostoc sp. PCC 7524. The sequence goes on along the minus strand of NC_019684.1, from coordinate 1,661,812 downwards.
TTGAATGATACAGTCTTTAGCAGCAGGGAATAGGCGATCGCAAAGTTTTTCTGCAAAATATTTTTGACTCAAATCTTGAAGATGTGCTACAGATTTATCACAATAATTACGATAAAATACCTCGTTGAATTTAGTCCGACTGATACGATCCAGCAGCATATAATAAGGGATTTGAATCACTACTCTCAAGTACAATTTCCATCTATCTATTAACGAAATGTTTTTTGTGGACAAGTAAAGATAGTGATCTATGGCATTACCTTTAATCAAAGTGCCATCTACATCAAAAAAAGCCGCAGTTATAGACAACTCTCATTACCTCCTTTACTTTTTTAGAGTTTACAAGTTTGATTCCACTAAGCAAATTGCCACATCTTTAATTTCATAAATTCTCAGATTTGGTTTCCATAAGCTAGCATCTCCAACTAAAGTGACTTTATCCTCAGTAATCTCCAGTCGAGAAATATGAATTTCTAAATACATCTGTGTTTGGGTGTGAGGAATTTGTCCCCGATATTTCCAAATCACTTGATGGTCTATTACAGGTACAAATCGGGGTGATTTCATGTATTTGCCTAAATCGAGATGTAAAGCATAGGCTTGCATAGCTTGCAAAATCGCTTCTACACCTAAAGAGCCGGGCATGACTGGATCTAAATAAAAATGGCACTTAAAATACCAATCAGTCGGTTTAACTTCTTTTGTTGCATAGATATATCCCTGGTGATAGTTTCCTCCACCTGCAATTATTTTCAATTCATGAAGTAAATCTAATTGATATTGTGCTAGACGATAATTAGGTCTAATTGAGTTGACTTGATAATATTGATTTCGACTTTCTGGAGTACGTAAATCAATTTGTATTTCTGGTAAGTTTAGTGTATTTTGAGTCTCGTACCAAGGTCGAACATCCTGACCACGATCTAAGCCTACTTGATTAGCTAAAGCTTCAGGACTAAAATAACCAAATGAAGCGTCTCCTGTATAAAATATCTCACCATCACAGGCTACTTTAAATTCAAAACTTTGTAGGATATTACCTTTCATATTGATTGAAGAAAGCAATGTAGATGTATTGGTAATTGTTTTACCTCGAATGTCTATATTTTTAGTTAAGTATCCTTTACCATCAAGATTACGAAAACACAAACTTTGATTTGGATATAGTAATGTAGTTCCTAAATAAGCAGATAAAAAACCACAAGGTTGCAGACCAATTTCCATCAAAATTGAGTAGGGTATTGTCTCAGAAGAGTTTTGACGGTAATACCAAGGATCTAAAGGAGCATCATATTCAGTAACAATTGTTGATCCTTTTGTGAATTGATGGCGTTGTCCCTTAACTTCTAAAACACGATGCACTAATTGGAGGTGGGTATTAGGCATCCGTGAAGCTATTACTGTACCTTGATCATAAATTCCATATTCTGAACCAAAACATTTAGCAGCTGAACCTGTACAAAATTCTTGGACTTGTTCTTCATTTAATAAAGTAGGCTTTTGGGTTTTTAACTGTGTAGATGCTGTCTTTACTAAATGGTTAGTATGAGTTGAATTTTCAGGATTCTTTTCCGATAACTGTAAACCTAAATCTTGGAAGTGAACTATTGTTTTGCCATGCAAAATAATATCGACGTTACATTTAACATAAGGTTTTGGTGTCAAACCTATTTCGGTGATTTCCATGCGGTAGATTAATTTTGCAGACACGGGAGTCACTTGTCCCCGACAACGCACTACCTGCGGTAAATTGGGAATAGGTTGAAATCTAGCATCGGTAGTATATGTCTGCAATCCTAAATACAGCATATAAAATTCCAACAGATGACTACAACCTTCTGCCATTAATGAACCTGCCATCACTTGATCATCTTTAAAATGACAGGGAAAATACCAATGTTCTGGGTCGAGATTTTTTTCCCCAATGATCAGACCTAGACCCCAAACTCCGCCTGTAGTTTCAATTGAAGTGACTCTATCAATCATCAAGATGGCTTTGGGTGGTAAACGCAGAGATGGATTTAAACCATATTGACAATAACTATCACCAAAGCAAGCAGCAATATTACCTTCTGTGAGATTTAACATATCTGACTCATCAAAGGTTGATTTTTGGCAAATTAGCAATGGTTCAAAATATTGTTTTTGAATTTGGCTTCTTTGTGCTAGTTCCTTATCGGTGAAAATAATGCCTTTTCCTTGTTCTAATTGTTGATCAGAGAAGAATCCGGCACAACCTCCATCCATTTTTAAAACCATTTTTTCACCGACGAAGCACTCATAGCTAAAGAAAAATAGGAGATTATCTCCACTTCTGACAAAGGAGTTGATTTTAATGTCATATCGTAAGGTTTCACCCTCTTTGGGGAAATCATCTAAGAACGTGAGGGTGCAATCTAGGAGACGATAAACTAAGTCGCCTTTATTTTCAAAATCAATTCCTAAGTAACTAATTAATAATAGGTCGCATTGACCAGATTCTACGGCTACACACAAGGGAATCTGACCATCAACAGAATACCAAGCATCATGAGGAATATCATATTCTGTAGTCATAGAACATGGCTTGAAGCGACCTTTTTCTGCATCTATTTTGGTAACTCTACTTACCAAAAGATAAGGAGGCATAGGTAATCTAACTCGCCGGGAATAGGAATCAATAGTTTGATAATCTTGACCAAATATAGAAGCTATATTTCCTTGTGCAAATTCCAATAAATCTGCTTCATTCCAGACAATATTGGATGGTTTAGTATAGGCATTAATGGAATTATTTGAGTTTAGAGTGTTTATATTGGCATTAGACATATGTTTCTGTGTAGCTATGTTACTGTTTAACTTCTGTTCAGATACAGCAATTTGCAACTGAATTATTTTCAGATTATTAATTGAACTAGATGGTGTAAACATGACTCTTTGGTTGATGTTTTTTGCTGGTAATTGATTACAGATTTTATGTGATGTTACTGGTAATTCAAATATTGATTTATTCTCGTCATTAACAATTGAAGAATAAATATGAGAACCTCCTATTATGATATTTTTAATAATTGAGGTTCTTGGGGATGAAGTTTTCATTAATGGACTATAAAGATGTAATAGATTGACAGATACATTATGACTTATTATTGTTGCCAAAAGCCTAACAATATTAGTATGATCATCAACACCTTTATTATTAATTGCTATAGCTATATGTTCTAGTTCCTTGAGATTATCATCAATCCATCGAGAACAATTATTTTTCGCTCCTACCTCAATAAAAATCCTTACTCCATCTTGATAGAGTCGGTTAATCAGTTGTGGAAAATCTACTTTTTGGCAGCAAAGTGTTGCACTATTATGGGCAAGAGAGTTAGTGTCAATAACTAACCTATCAGCAGTCACTCCTGAATAAAAATCAATATTTGGAGTATTTTGAATAGGGATGGTGTGTAGTTTAACTATGTCATTATATACAGATTGTACAATTTCACAATGCAAAATACTGTCGAAATTAATAGTAATATAACGGCATTTTAGTTTTTTAATTACTCTCAAACAAGATTGGGGATTACCAGCAATGACTACTTCTTGAGGAGTATTAATAAAAGTAAGATAAACTTGATTTTCTTGCTTTAAGATTTCTACAACTTCTAATACTGATGCTTTCAGCAGATAAGATGTCCAAAATTTTTCTTCTCCCGCTTTCTGAGTTAGAGGCAATCCCCAAAACTGACGGCCTACTACACAAGCACCACACAACTGAGTTTTAAACAAAGGTGATTCCATCAAAGCAGCAGTGGCACTGGTTGCATAAGAATGATATTGAGGATTCCAGACTCTTAACGCAAACAACATTCCACTAGCTTCACCTAAACTATATCCGCAAGCAACTTGAGGTTGTACTTGGAAATAATCTTGGAGAATGAGGGTGTATAGCGATGCCAAGCTGATGCTGCTTAAACACATAGCTACCCCGTCGTTAAAAAACTTATCAATTTTTGCTGCCTGTCCTACCTCTGAAAGTTGCGTTAAACTTCTAGGATAAATAAGCTTTTCACAAAGTGATTGACTAATATTAGATACTGAGTTTGAGAAAGTATTATAAACTTGAGGAAATAATCGAAAAATATCTTTTCCTAGTCCAATGTCAGCACTACCCATACCAGGGTAGACAAAAGCAATTTTTCCTTTTTTAGCTAAAGGATTGGCTGTAAAATAACTGCCCAGAGGAGTTTTCCATTCACCTGTTTGCTGAAATGCTTTGTCAATACTGTGAATTGCTAAGTTAATTTCTTTGAGTAGTTCCTCTCGATGATGACCAACGATCGCTAACTTATAATTTGCTTGTATATTCTGTTGAAAATTTTGATAAGTTTGAGTAGCAGTTGTTGCCAGACATTCTGTATTTTCTATTTGTTGCTTTAATTTATTAATCTCTGCCAGCAAAGCAGTTTGATTATCAGCCGCTAAAGGAAAGAGATAAAAAGGAGTTTGTGCTAAATATTTGCTGGGACGCTCTTGTTGGCTTGTTTCTTCCGAGATAATCAAGTGAGCATAAGTGCCGTCTAACCCTAGTCCATTGATAGCTGCAATTCTTTTAGATACTCCTTCATCTAAAAACCAAGTTCTTGATTCATTAGCAACATAAAAAATACTATCCTGCCAATGTTCTAAATGTTTCGGCTTTGACCATTGGGGCGTAGCAGGAATGTATCGATGATACAGGCAGAGGGCGGTTTTAATTAAACTAGCTATGCCAGAAGCCGCGTATGTATGACCAATGTTGGCTTTAATACTACCTATACAGCAAGTTAAAGTGTCATTTTGTGATGTTTTATTGTGTCTATATGCTAGGTTCAATCCTGTGATTTCAGCAGTATCTTCTTGGGCAATACCACTACCAAAAACTTCCAGATAACCAATATCTTGGGGTTGAATATTGGCGAGATTAAATGCCTGCTGACAAACTTGTTGAACTGATTCAGGAAATTTATCTTGACTGTTATTTTGAACTAGAGCGATCGCATCAATAACGGCATAAATTCGTTCTTGTTGCTGTTGGGCAGTTTCATAACGTTTGAGAACAACTGCACCAGCACCTTCTCCCACCATCCAGCCGTTAGCGTTGATATCATAGCTTAATGTATGAGTTCCTGTATTAATAGGTGCTAGCTGATGGCGTAACAGCACATTTTCAAATCCACCAGCTAAATCTACAGCCCCTACTACAACTGCGTCTACTTCACCCTGACTCAATAGCATTTGAGCTATTTCCAAGGATTTAAACACTGAATTTTCTTCAGCAGAAACGGTAAATGCCGGTCCCGAAAAATCCCACAATGCGGCAATTCTAGCTGCCATAATATTCCCTATGAAGCTAGTATAATTATTCACTCTTGCTTCAGGATATAGACTACTTTTGACAATGGTTTCTAACTCGGCAATTTTTTGAGTTGATAAACCAATATTCTCTTTTTTTAAGGTAGCTGGAATTTGCCAAGTTAAATCAATACGCCCAAGATATTGGTGTAATGCTAATTCTGTTCCCATTGCTATGATGACAGCAACATTTTCTCCTGCAATTATCCCTGCATCTTTAATGGCATTATCGGCGACTTTCAGCATTAACAACTGTTGAGGAATCAGTTGATCTTCCTCAATAGGTGGAATTTTGAAGCGAAGAAAATCTAGATCAAAATCTTGAATATATGCTCCATCAGGGGCTTTCCCATCTGTAAAGCCATAGTCTTGGAGTAATTCAGGTTGTAACTCGATTCCTTTCCATCGTTGAGGCGGAACAGGAATAAAGTGCTGTTGAGCCTCGTAGATTGTGCGATCAAAATCATCTAAATCTTCACAAGAGCTGAAGCAGGCATCCATACCCACAATAGCTAAACGATTTTGGCTGGAAGTAGGTTTAGTTAGATTTTCTGTTGTCAAACCCAAGTCTAAATTTTCTGGCTTTGACGATTCTAGGATCAGATGAGCATTTGTGCCACCAAAACCAAAGGCGCTCACTGCGGCACGTTTAGTAGAAGTGTTATTGGGCCAAGGTATGGTTGCATTGACAATTTGATTGGCACAAATCCCTCCATTATCTGAACTCAGAGGCTCAATCAAGTTAATAGTTGGTGGAATTACCCCTTGATTCATGCTGAGAATCACTTTAATCAAGCCAGTCATCCCTGCTGTAGTTAACAAGTGACCAAAGTTAGACTTGACAGAACCAATCAATGGAGAGGCTTGATATCTACTGAAGAAGGCATCCATAGAGTTGAGTTCTGTTATGTCTCCAATGGGTGTGCCTGTGGCGTGACACTCTATATAATCAATACTATTGGGATTAATGCCCGCATTCTTATAGGCTCTTTCAAAGGCTAGGATTTGACCTTTGGGGTTAGGATTAAGAACAAATTTACCTTTACCATCATTGGATAAGCCAATACCATTGATAGTAGCGTAAATGCGATCGCCATCTCGAATTGCATCATCATATCGCTTCAGCACTACCATGCCAGCTCCTTCTGCGGAAATTAATCCTCCTGATGACTTATCCAAGGGACGAGTCACACTATTTTCGGGATAGGCTTGAAAGATGGAAAATCCCATATGGATGAAAAGCGGATCAGCACAACTAACTGCACCAGCTAACATTAAGTCAGCTTTGCCTGATAACAAGTAATCACAGGCTAGTTTAATTGCATAAAGCGATGAAGCACAGGCTGCATCTAAAGAAAAGTTGATGCCAGAAAGAGATAATGCCTGAGCAATCAATGCTGCTGGATATCCAGATAACAAAGCATTTAAGGGAGATAAATCATTAGATAATTTCGGTAAATGTAATAATTTATCTTGTAAAAGCTCCTGAATAGCTGAATTAATTACCTTGTGATATGTAGATGCAAAAATTCGATGGGAAAATCTAGTAGGAAAGGAAAGATTGCCTAAAATGACACCACAGTTTGACAAAACAGAGCGATTTTTTAAATAACCACTATCTTTCAAAGCTTGGCGTGAAACATATAACGACCATTGATAAAGTTGATCCAACTTTTGAAGGATTTCTGGAGCAATTTCATATCCAGCAGCATCAAATTGAAAATCTCGAATATAGCCACCCTTCATGCAATAGTATTTGTCAGTCTTTCCTTTAATTGAATTGTAAAAAAAATTGGCATCTACCCCCATTTGCTCTTGATTTGCTAAAGAGGTTAAATCTTTTTGTTCAATTAAATTTTGCCAATATTTTTCAGGGTTTTCTGCACCCGGAAAAAGACAAGATAGACCAATAATTGCAATAGGTGTCATAATATAATTTTGTGAAATTTTATTTAATCTTTTTTAGGTGACATAAGAGATTTATCGAAATTGCCATTGATACACTAAATTATCTAAATTTTGCACAAATGAAAATGGCTTAATAAAGTCCCTATCTTGTAGTTTAATAGCTTCTGCTATGCTTGGGTTTACCTGATTAGCAACCTCCATAGCAGCTCTTCGACCAGATTCTGCTGCCTTTTCCATAGTTGGGATTCTATATTGAGTATCAATATGCTCCCCCGCCAGATATAAATTAGAAATTTTTGAAACTGTTTTTAGCGGTTTTTGATTGGGTCGCATTAACCCCAGTGGTGCATAAGTCAGCATTCTTTTGCCATCATAGACATCACTAGCTAAATGACTTCTCAAATTATCTTTTTTTTGCTGATATTCGCTGTCTTCCATAATGATCAATTCATAGTCTAAATGCCAACTCATCACTAAATCCCGGTCTACAAAACCCATTTGAGTCAGCAACTCTTCAAAAATTTCAGTCTCTGAACAGGCTATTAATGGTTTATTGAAAACTACTCCGTGAGAGTGAACATTAGAAAAAGTTGCTGACAGTACATAGGGCATATCTGGAGGCATTTCTACATTGTTCCAAATTCCTTTTCCTTGAACTATACTCACAATATCCCAAGGACTATTTATGTGTAAATTTAAGACACCAGGCTCAAAAGAAGTGGCATTATTATTAGGTAATGCTGATAGGAAAAATTGGGCGCTATTAGACCATTCCATTTTAGGCTCATTAACATTTATCAAAGATAGATCAATATTTGCCAAACTACATTTATTGACCAAATCTGTAAGAACTACTAGAGGAACGGCACAAATATAATGATCAGATGTTGCTTTAGTTCCATCTGAAAATGTAAATGATTTGATGAGATTTTTTTCTGTTTCAATACTATTAAGACTTACTCCTAAATGAATGTTAACCCCTAAGTGGATTAAATATTTTTGCCAAGGATTAAATAGTCGTTCACTGGTAGGACCATTCATAATCATGATTCCACCTAGATGTTCTAATCCTTTAATTACTCCTCTCATTGTCAACATACTATTACTGAATAATCTCGCACAGCCTATAGCCTCAGTTTCAAGCCTGGCTGCAACTAACACTGATATATAAGTCGATATAAATTGTTTAAAATTATCGCTCTTATTTTCTATACAAAGAAATTCACCATAGCTTTGACCAGAAAATAATTTTTGTTGACGCTCTTCACACATCATTAAAAATTGAATATGTTTTAATAGACACCATATGCTTTCTCTTATGGGTATACCAATTCTTTTCATTTTATAAGGAAACAGAAACATTATTAATAATATTTTAATACCATTAACAATAGGCTGAAAAATACAAAATAAAAATTGTTCTAATGAATTTAATTGTTTTCGTTGACGAAATTTTAAATTTATAAAAATTTCTCCCTTCGTATTTGAGATTATGGCTTTTTTAGGAGTAATTAGATTATCAATTACATAGTGATTTCCATCTGGTATTTTTGCTAATATTGGCAGCAAAGTTTTATAATCTTTACTGTATACTCGATGACTATGTTCAATTGGATTGCCATCTTTAGTCCGGAGGCTTTTAGCTTTCCCTCCTAATTCATTAGCTAATTCATAAAGCTCTACTTTGAACCCTTGTTCAGCTAGTAGAGTTGCTGCTACCATTCCAGCTATACCACCACCTACAATTACAACTTTTTTTGCGTTCATATAAATTAATCCTAATTGATTAAGCTAATTCATCAATCTCTACGTTTAACCCTTGTTCAGCTAGTAAGGTGGCTGCTACTATTTCAGCTATATCACCACCTACATAGCATTGCTGTTTTTACGTTTTCAGAAAAAACGTTCAACGAGATTATATGAATACTGTGCTACTGACTCTACGATAGAAAAATTAAGTAATTCTCCAGTAAAATAAGTATTATTTTCTCCCTGAATACTTTCTAGTTGCTGATAATAATCGTTTTGTATATCTTCACAACTAACATGAGGAAAAAATTTCCATTTTGTAGAAGTATATTTATTTTCAACTTTAGCCCCCATTTTCTCCAAATCTTCTATAAGCACTCTTTCTAATTCTTTTTCATCTTGTTCTTCATCTCCAAGTATGTAGAATGTATAGAGATTGATATCTTTGTATCGACGATGCCAAAACATCAAATGACCTTCATTCGATTCTGTAAAGTTTACAGGAATGTAACCTCTATTAGGCAGATTATCTCCATCTGGTAAATTATTAACAAATAAAAGAAAAACGTAATAGTAGTTGTATCTAATTTTTTTAAATAATTTTTCCTCTTCCAGACTAGCATTAAGAAAAGATAATGTATTATCTAACGGACAAGCTAAAATTAGTTTATCAAATTCAAAAGTATCTACTGCGGTATGAACTTGAATTTGAGAACACCTTTTGATTGCAATAATATTTTGCTCAAAGCGAATATCAAATTTTTCAGCTAACTTCTGCCAAACAGTCGCTGCACCATCAGAAAAATATAGTAACCTCTTCATAAAAGCTGTGTAAAAAACTTTTAAAGATAGGTATTTAAAATAATAAGCTGCTGGAACTGTATGAGGATATCCATATCCATATGGAGTACAAATAATATTTGATAATATTTCAAACATTTCTAACCCATTATTAGAACAGTAATCGTGAAAATTTTGATATAACTCGCTATTAATATCCAAAAAACCTGGGGAATAAATTTTTTTATTTTTGTATGCAAAATATGGCAGTTTAATAAAAATTTGCCATAAAAGGTTTGCTTGTTCTTTTTTATCTATTAATTTAATTTTTCTACCATCAGGCTTATAAAAATTCCCATCTCCTGTAATTAACTCTGTTTTTAATCCTACTTCCTTCATAATATCAAGCGTAATATAATGATTAGGAGCTATGACAACAGCTCCTAATTCAAAAGGACGATTTTGATAAAATACAGTACGACATTTACCTCCAGCCGTAGCTTCTCTTTCTAATAAAGTAATATTTTGATAACCCTTGTCTCTTAATGCACGAGCCGCAGTTAAGCCAGCAACACCTGCTCCAATAATGCCAAACTTTGTATTTTTATCTAATTTAGTTTGAACCATTTTGACCTCTAATATCATATGCCAATTACTTTAATTGAACTTACGCAACAGCCATATTCTTAGGGTGCGTCAGATTTGAGTTTTTCGTGATTATCAACAGATGTTTGGCATTTGACGCACCCTACAAGATAGGTTATAAGTCCTGTTTAAATTTTGCTTCTACCACTCTCTAAATAAAAAACGTCCTAATTCTTGATAACTTTTTATTTGTAAAGCTTCACTATAATTAGAGTTTAATTAATCTAAAGGTAGAAGCAGAAAAATTTAATTATCTTGATTACCATTCAACCATTGTCCAAATCCTTTTAACCACAGTCCTTCAGCAGAATCAGAAACCTGAAAACTACCTGTGCGGATACCTGTCAACAATGTGCAAATTTCATCAGTTGGATTGGGAATTTTTTCCAGCACTTTGTACAGCACTGCACGAATTTCTGAAACTCCAGTTTGCTTCATCCACAGTTTTACTTCTCGTTCAAAATCAATATTAGGTGTATTAGGATAGGAATTTGCTAGGGTTCCACCCAGTTGATTTAAACACTCTAAAATTAAAGCTTTACGCTCTGCATTATGTAAAGACTTAAGTGTTTCAGGATAAATTGCTTTACCTAAATAATAGTCTTGATAGGTATAGCCAATGGGAAATTCTAAGCGTGTTTTTAATGGATCAATGGGTAATCCTCCCACAAATTTTACAGGTACAATAGGGAGATTCAATTCCAATGCTAAATCAATAAAAATAGCACTTAGATTTGTAACAGGTTGGCGACAACTTAAGGAGCGAGTTCCCTGTACATGAACTAGCAAAGAATGGCCTTGCTCAGTTATGACTTTTTTTATAGAAGCAAGAAGTTGAATCATGGACAACTGATTTTCTCTGTCGAAGTAAAAATTAAGTTCTGGGTTTTTAAATTGTGGATAGGAATAAAGCTGCTCAAACATTTTGCTAATCCAACTATGCCGATGCTCTGCTTTAACTACTGCATTAATTGGACAATCTGTAAGCGCAGCAACACAAAATACAAATAGTAGAGATTCTATTCCTACTTGATGATTAGCTAAGTAAAGTCTTGGTTTTCCTTTGAGTGATTCAAAATCTCCTCTATCTTCCAGCACTACGCGTCCGACAAAACGCCGATATAAAGCTGTAAATAGTGCATAGAAAACTGGATGCTTGGCTCCTAAGAATTTGCGCCAAAATGAGGATAATTTGTTTGTTTCTCTATCTTCAGCCGAAATGAATAGGGAATTTAGCTGTTTGTTGATAGTGACTTCAGCACCGAAAACCTGGGAATAAACTTGTCCGTTAATATCGTGGGCTATTATATTAGCTTTTAAATTAGTGTTACTACTAGATAAAACCTCTATTGAAACATAGAATGTTTTGCCTAATGGAATATCTTGAAAATGTTCACCTTTATCACATCTTAAAGGTAGACAGGCTGCTTGATAGACATGGCGAACCCAAATCAACATACCTTGATATTGTATATCTGCTGTACAAGGGTTACAACTCTGCACTGGGAACTGACCATATTGTTCAACATCTGTGATTGAACTCATACATTCCATTGTCAGTTTTGTTGAGCTTATATTTAAAACTCGTTTAACGCCCTGGAAGCTAGATCCGTGAAATAATGTGCCATCTTTATAGGGTGACAAACCTACACAATTTTTATCTTCATTTCTGTCAAATTCTTTATATATATGAGGATGAGGAATTTGACGCAAGAGTTGAACTTGTGTGCTGTAATGATATCGTGGTTTTCCTGTTGTTGTGTTACTCCATATAGTCACAGCTAATTCAATTTCTTTATCTGGTGATTTGTTAACCTCTTTCACGTCTACAATATATTCATCAGCCAAACTTTCATCGAAAATAATCCCTTTTAAAACTTTACAGTTACTGCTACTGAAAAATTTATAACCTGGATATAGTTGCTCACAAGTGTTAACCATCCAAGTTACAGCATAAGTGAATGGTAATACAGCATGATTTCCGATTACATGATCTTGTAAAAAGGGATTAGCTTCTAGAGTTAATTTGCGCCGGATACGGTGAGTTTGCATTTCTGCTACTAAAGAGCTAGATAGGGTAGCAAGAGAACCACCAACTAGCACTTGCACTTTATCTTGCTCACCAAATGCTAATTCTTCCACCAGCATTTGAGTTCCAACTTCAATAGGAATTACTTCAATATTGCGTTGGGCAAAAATTTGTTTTACTTCTGGTGTCACCATACCCCCATCCCAGGGGCCCCAGTTGAAGGAAATAACGTGGCATTTGGGGTGTTGATGTTTGAATTGATGAGCAAATTTGTTGAGAATTTCATTGGCGATCGCATAATCAGATTGACCAATATTCCCATAAAATCCTGCCGCCGAGGAAAACAACACTAAATGATGCAGTTGATTGAGATCAACACAACTAAGCAGGGTTTCTAATCCGAGGATTTTAGGTACATAAACTGCTTCAAAATCCTGGGCTGTTTTATGCTCAATTAATTTATCTGCTAAGTTACCTGCGCCATGAATAATGCCAGTAATTCTGCCAAATTTAGCGGCAACTTCCGCGACCTTTTCTTTAACTAAACTGCTTGCAGTTACATCAACACTAATATATTCAGCACTGCCACCAAACTGCTTAACTTTAGAGAGCGTTTCTCGAATTTCGCGGCTTTGAATAATGCTTTTGAGTATTTTATTGACTTTGGCAGGTGTAGGTTTTTCTCCTGGAGCAGAAATATCTTGGATAATCCGCTTTTTCAATTCAATTTCATCACTACAACCTTTTGCATAATCAGGTTCAGGATTAATAGCTGAACGACCAAGCAAAATAAACTTACATCCAAAAACTTGCGCTAATTTGATCACACATTGGGCTGTAATTCCTCGTCCCCCACCACTGACAAGAAATACAGCATCTTGATTAACATTAATTTGTTGATTTTTTGATGCCTGAGCAATGTCATATTGCTCATTCACAATAGTAATGCGTCTTTGAGAATTATATCCAACTTCCACTATTAACTGATTGGGGTCATACAATTCAGCAATGATTGACTGGACAGTAGTCTCTGGACTCAAATCAGGACTAATATCCAAGGCTCGACAATATACCTTTTCCCATTCCAGATTGAGAGTTTTTGTTAACCCAAATAAACCCCCCTGAATAGGATTTACATCAGGGTTTCCTGCTACTCCCAATTTTCCGTCTAGACGAGATACAGTTATAAACCAACTGCGTCCTTGTATAGCAGTTTCGTTCAGAGGCTTCTTGAGGTGTTTAGCGATCAGAAAAACTTGTTTAATAATAGCTTTAGCTGTACTGGCTGTTGTATGAAGTGGACTCAGATGAATAAACGCACGAATAGTACCATAGTTTTGAGCGATCGCTTTTAGCTGTTGTTGTAAATGTTCCTCACTCATATCTGAAAGGACTACATGATTAATTCCTGTTGGGATTGGCAGGCGATCGCTCACAATTGACTCTGGGAAGCTGAGGACAACCACTTTCCACCCTTGTGCTACTAAAGACTGCGCTAACTTAATACTGGTTGGACTCCCATCTGCTGTTAGCAAACAGATGTGGTTGTCACTCAAGGTACAATCTAATTTATCTGGGGTGTGTAAACACTGTAGTTTTGCCCACCCTCTTTGAATAGTATGACTCAGAGATACTTCTGAACAAATTTCTACACTGGGATTAAAGTTTTTTTTTCCACCGCTAGTGAATTTTGACCCATATAGGTGACAATTTCACCTAAAGTTCTCAGTTCTGAAAGTTCTTCAGGATTGAGTGGTGGTAGTTCGGGAAATAAATCCTGCATTGCTCCCAGGATTTCAACTCGTTTGATGGAATCGATACCTAAATCAGCTTCCATATCCATCTCTAATTCCAACATATCAGTCGGATAACCTGTCTTGTCACTCACGACTTCCAGAAGAGATTGGGACAAACCTTCTAAATTGGATTGAGTAATTACATCAGCTTGTGGTGCTATTGATGCTACTGGCTCTAGTTGGGTAACAACCTCTTTTCCTGTAGTTTGGATAACTGAATTTCTATTACCCATATAGGTGACAATTTCACCTAAAGTTCTCAGTTCTGAAAGTTCTTCAGGATTGAATGCTGGTAGTTCAGGGAATAAATCCTGCATTGCTCCCAGGATTTCGACTCGTTTGATGGAATCGATGCCTAAATCAGCTTCCATATCCATCTCTAATTCCAACATATCAGTCGGATAACCCGTCTTGTCACTGACTACTGATAATAAGGATTGACTTAAAACAGCTAAATCAATAGCTGATGATGCTTGGGAAACAGCTAGTTCGATCTGAGATACTGGTTCACTCAAAACTATTGACTGACTTTGATATGAGTCCTCTTCTGCTAGTGACTCAGATAACTCCACAGAATTAGTGATCAAGGTAGGGGCTACCACCAGATGTTGAGATGCTATGGTGGTTGCGTCAATATCTGATTTATTTGTGATTTCTTGTCCTTTTAATGAGGCAGGAGCAGGAAAATCAGTTAAGAGTTTTTCCTGTAAATGGTGATTACTACTTTCTGCAATCAAGCTAGAATACTGTTGTTGCATCATCTGTAGAAAGCCTTGGGAAGCT
Organism: Nostoc sp. PCC 7524; assembly: GCF_000316645.1. Taxonomy (NCBI): domain Bacteria; kingdom Bacillati; phylum Cyanobacteriota; class Cyanophyceae; order Nostocales; family Nostocaceae; genus Nostoc; species Nostoc sp. PCC 7524. Next base: position 1,646,758 of record NC_019684.1, on the reverse strand, counting down.
TCCGCTTGATTTTTTAAGTATTGTTCTTGAACACGTAATACTTCCGCTTGATGTTCATAAAAACGCATAATCATGCGTTCAAAACTGTCGATAACAGATTGATCTGATGCAGGTGATAGTGATTTTGACAGCTTTTCTATTTGAGTAGATGAAGCTACCGATAGCTGTTGAGGAACTGTTGATGGGGTAGATTGAGTTAGCATTGATATTGTGGGTTTAGAGGTGATAAATTGAGGTTGAGAAGGCTTGGTTGTTTGTCCGTTCTCCGGTGTTTTATGTTGATGTTTTCCGTTTACAGATCGGCCATTACCGTTACCGTTACCGTTACCGTTACCACTAACACCTGAAGACTGGCCTGTGGTTGTGGATTTTGATTTGGATAGCTCTGGTTGTGGCTGAATCTGAGACTTGATTGTAGATTGCTCACTTATAGATTGTGGTTTTGGTGGAATTTGAGATTTGATTTGATCCCCACTTTGCAAGGCCTGTTCAAAGACGCTTTTGGTTTTGTCGCTGACGTAGTTACTACCGTTTAACCTTACCGTTAAACTCTTCTTAGTATTGGTATCAACTTTTAATTCAGCTTGATATGGATCGAGGTTGCCTAAAGGTAATCCAGCTACCCGTAGCTGTACAACTGCTTCGCGCAAGGAGCGATCGCTGTCTTTGGATGCAATCTCTGTTGTTTGACGGCGACTTTGAGGATTCAAGGCTATGGCTAAATGTGGTTTATTACCCAAAATATTTTTCACCAGGTTGATTAGAATCTGCTTCGGGCCAAATTCTACAAAACAGTAGCCACCGGCTGCATAGATATTTTCAATTTCCTGCTTAAACACAACAGGATTGAGAATATGATCTGCTAAAGTTTGACGAATCTTTTCTGGTTCTTGTGGGTAAACATTACCTGTGATGTTGGAAAATACAGGAATTTTGGGTTGATTGAACTTGACAGTTCTAATTGCTTGGGCAAAGGGCTTTTGAGCATAACTGACAAGGGATGTATGGAAAGCAGCAGAAACGTTTAGTGGAATGCAAGAATAACCTTGTCTAGTTAATACCTGTTGAACTTCCCTAACCTCTGATTTAGTCCCCGCCAAGACTACCTGATTATTAGAATTCCAGTTAGCAATTTTAATTTGTAGAGAATTGGTGATTAGTTCTGGCAATTTGCTCACATCACCGCTAACAGCTAGCATACCGCCTGTATCAACATCAGAATTCTGCGGAGAGGCCATTGCTTGTCCCCTAGCCTTGACTAAGAAAAAGTAATCTTCATCCGCCAAAACTCCGGCACACCATAAAGCTGTGAGTTCACCAAAACTGTGTCCTGCTACAAAATCAGGTTTGAATCCAGCTTGTTGCAGAATCTTGTATAAACCAACACTAAAAACACCAATTGCAGGTTGAGCGTTTTCAGTCCGTTGTAATCTCGCTACTTGAGCCTCTTTTTGAGGCGTGGCAAACACAGGAACAGGAAACACTACATCGGAAATAGGTGAAACTCCCGCTTGGCTCAAGATGCTGTCCATTTGGGCGTAGGCTTGGCGGAGTATTGGGAAGTTGAGGGTTAATTCCTTACCCATCTCTAAATACTGAGAACCTTGCCCAGAAAACAAAGCAACTATTTTTGTTTGCGGTGCAATACCTGCTTTGCGATAGTAGATACCTTGGGGATGCTCCCAGGATTCGGCTGATACTTGAGTGTTGAGTAAATTAATTGCAGTTTGCAAGTATTCACAAGCTTCTGCTACGGATGCAGCGACAAATCCCACTCTAGCGGAATTAGGAGGAATTACTAATGATTTACAGGCATCAACCAGTTCTGCATAGTGTTGTGCTGAGGCTGAAGATTGTAACTGTAGGAGAACTGTTTGACAGCGATCGCGCAATTGCGCTGGGTGATCAGCAAACAGTAAAATCTCATGGCGGTTGTGATGTAACCGATAAGAGTAATTCTGTTCGCTGTTGTATTCTTCCAAAACTACATGATAGTTAGTCCCACCAAAGCCAAAAGAACTCACACCTGCCCTTCTCGAAGGCTGATCGGCACTACGCAACCAAGGTCGAGTTTCTGTATTTAAATAAAAAGGTGAATCTTCAATTTGCAGTTGGGGATTAGGTTCACTGATATTAATGGTGGGCGGTAGTATTTTATGATGTAAAGCTAGAGCCGTTTTAATCAAGCTGGCTGCACCAGCTGTAGCTTTAGTATGTCCTATTTGGGATTTCACACTACCTAGGGCTATGTGTTGTTTTTGCGGGTTATTTTCCCGAAAAACCTCATTTAAAGCCGCAAACTCTGCGGGATCGCCTGCCGTTGTGCCGGTGCCGTGGGCTTCAATCAAACCGACTGTGGATGGTGTAAATCCTGCTTCTGCATAGGCTCTACCCAAAGCCACCGCTTGTCCTGAAGAACGGGGTGCATATATGCTTTTATGCTTACCATCACTTGATGTTCCAATGCCCTTGATGACTGCATAGATGCGATCGCCATCTTTTTCGGCATCTTCCAAACGCTTGAGTACCATCATCCCAATGCCTTCTCCAATGAGCATTCCATCTGACTCACCATCGAAGGGACTGATTTTTTGCCGTTTAGAAAAGGCCGGGGTTTTGCTAAAACACATATACATGAAGATGGAATTGTCGGTATCTACCCCACCTGTGATCATCATGTCACTGCGATAATCCGTCAGTTCGCTCAGTGCCATTCTCAAAGCACTCAACGAAGCTGCACAAGCTGCATCTACTACACAGTTAATTCCTCCTAAATCCAAGCGGTTAGCAATCCTGCCCGCAACTACATTACCAAGCATTCCCGGAAAAGAATTTTCTTCCCACTTGATATATGCCAACTTAATTTTTTCAATAATTTTCTGAGTATCTTCTTCAGAAAGCCCACTACTTTTTAATACTTTTTGCCATACAGGATATTGTAAGCGTGTAGTCAATGGCACAATCAGTTTTTGTCCCCCGCCGACTCCTAAAACAACACCTGTGCGATCGCGGATGGCTTTGCTAGCTTCGCCATAACCTGCATCTGTCATAGCCTGTTTTGCAACTAGAAGTGACAGTATTTGTGAAGAATCTGTCACTTCCAAAATATTGGGGGGTAATCCGAACTCCATCGGATTAAAATCAATGTCTGGAATGAAACCACCCCGTTTGCAATAGGTTTTATCAGGAGTCTTAGGATCAGGATCGTAATACTCGTCTATATTCCAGCGTGAAGGAGGAACATCAGTAATACAATCAACTTTGCTAATAATATTCTGCCAATATTCTTGTAAATTTTTCGCCTGCGGAAAAATACAAGCCATGCCGATAATAGCTACCGGAGTCTTTTGGAGTCGATCATTAACTTTTTCTCTACTATCTGGCATAATTTGTATCCCTGGTATATTTCTTATTGGGCGTTGCACATAACTCGTTTAAATTTATTACTATTTCAATACATATTTTTTAGATGTACATAAATTAAAAAATGCTGTATAAAAATTTTACATAAAGAGATAAACATATTTTCAATAATTTGAGTTAAGACAAACGCATCTAAATGTTATTACTTTTTTGTACAATAAATTAGTTCTCTTAACCATTCTTCTGCTTGACACCATAATTCTTTGGGAACATGACGATTAAAAAAACCAAAGTGTCCAATTTTTTCTAAACCATAATCTTGAGGAGTAATTATTTTATGACGTATCTTTGCTCCTGCATAAAGCTTGGCTAAGGCTTCAACAGAAGCAGGAGAAGCATAATAATCATCATCTGAAATAGTAATCATGATCAATGGCCTTTTATATTCAGCAAATCGTGATTCGATATTCACTCCACTTGCATCTGTAATCAAACCACTTTGCCCCCATCTAATTCCTTGTAATAGAATTTGTTTTGGACATTCTTGTGGGAGAGTAAATTTTGATATCGGTAGATGCCCAAAAATTTGGATAAAAACCGGAAAAAGTGTGTAGGCGTAATGGATACGAAGCCTTGCTTTTCCTTTAAACAGTTCAGGCATCAGGCGCTGTGAAGATATAAACAATGCACCATCAATAGATTTACAAGCCAAACTCTGACCTAATAATTGTCCTCCGATGCTATGGGCAATCACCCCTAAAAATTTAGTTTTTGTTCGTTGCCTGACTTCAGCTATGGCTGCTGGAATATCCAGGTTAACCCAATCATCAAAAGTAGTTTGAGAGTCAAGTTCTACACCTGCATCTTTCGATCCTCCTATCCCACGATAATCAAATGTCAATACTCCCCACCCCTGTGCAGCAAGATAAGCTGCAAACCAACGGAGATATATTTGAGGTGCAGCAAATGCCGATAAAAACACTACACTACGTTCTGAAGCTTCTGCTCCAGACCACCACCTTGCAGATAACTTACGGTTGTCTGATGTAACTATAGTGAAATTCTCTTCTGAAGCTCTTAGCAACGGCATAGTTGTTTACTTCATTAACTAGAAACTACACATCAATAATTAAATAATCTATTATATTTGCCCTCATAAAAATATAGCGATTTCCTAACTAGTAGAGTAAGCTTTCCAAAGCTATTAAACTTGGTAAATAATATTTATGTATACCTCAGTTAGTTAAGAAACGCTATACTCCTTATCTTGTTCAAAAAGCCATAGGTTTAAGGTAATTTCAATTGGCTGCCTTTACTGTAGTGCTAGTTTTTATCTATTGACAGACTGCCTTGATGTGAGCTTTGTTGGACTTTTCAAACATCCTCTTACTAACTCTCACTAACTCTGAACGGCTCGTCCCTAAAGCCTTCAATATGGGGAAAAGACCTCGTTGTAAAAATTGTTGGAAGCTAATGCCTATTCCATTCACTTGAAATCGTTGATCATACTCCGGAATTAATTCAATTCCTGGCATCTGAAAGTGCCTAACGACATATGATAAGTCAGTTAAAGTTCCTTCTCTGTCTTCTTCCATCTCATATTGAAGAACCTGAAGATAAAACCCCATATGGGCTCCTTCATCTCGACTAATGTAGAAGTATATTTTTTCTAATACTTCATCTTTCTCTTGTTGTGCTTTCCGTAATTGGGATCGATAAGCCAGAAAAGTCGCTGATTCTTGTAATGCACCATAACAAGTCATTTGCCTTGGTGTATGAAAAGGCAGATTCCAGACTTTGGTAAAGATATGCTTTTCAAACTCTGCGTATTGCTCTTCTGTACGCAGACCTGAGCGAATTAAATACTCACGAAAAGTAAGTCCGTGCTTTGATTCTTCATAACCCCAATTAGTCTCGAACCAAGCATATCCAAAAATTGGGCGTACTAAGTTCAAGCCATTTGCTGTGTAATCTGGTACATACAATTCAACTCCACAGTAGGTTTCAGCACTTATGGCTTTTTCTTCTGTATTCTTGGAGATATCAAGTTTTTCCCAAGGAATGTCATTCAAAGGATGCCAACGCCGTTTTCGCTCTGCTATGTCAAAGAATTCCATATAGGCGCGGTAAATATTATCTTTATGCGTCAAAGATGCTCCCATTTTGAACTCCTTTTAGCTCTATTGATTTCCGTTAGACCAATGCTTTTGTATGTTTTTGAATCAATTTAACAAAGCTTTTGATACTGGAAATTTGATCCAGTTCATCATCTGGAAATTGAATTTCTAACTTCTCTTCAATGTATCCTGCCATCTCTAGGGCGATGATTGAACTGACACCAAACTCACCAAGCATACTCTCCATTGTTAAACTGTCTACAGCAGCAGCTTGTTCGGGAGCAGCAACCTGAAAAGCTTCTTTGAGTAGATCTAAAATTTCGTCGTTTGTCATTGTTTTTTACTCCTTTCTAGAAAAATTGGGTTAATTTTGGTGCTAATCAACTCGACGTAAGGCAATTTGTGCCAGAGAGTTGTAGCCTTTGTCATAAATCATGACGCAGGTATTTAAATATCGCTCATACTCTTGAAATCTCTCTTTGCCCCAGCGTTGCGTAATTAACTCTTCATGACTTCTGAGCCGTAGTAACCACTCTGAGGTAGTTCTGGCATAATGTTCTCTTCGAGTTTTTACTTCCATGACTTCCCAGTAAGGGTTCACCGAAGCAATAATTGCTTCTAAACGTGGGAGTGCTGAACCTGGAAAAATTGCGGATGGCAACCAACTCATTTCCCGTATATCGTTTCGACTTCGTGGTGCTTTCCATTTAACGATACTTTGTAAAGCAAACCAGGAACCAGGATTTGTCCATTGCCAAGCTCTATGGAAATAGTCTCGATAAACCGAGATATGTTCACCCGTGCGTTCTTGTTCTGGTCTAGCGATATGCTCAAACATACCGATACTAATTACGCCATCAAACTTTTGCTTGGGTTGATAATCTAGATATGACACGCATTCAACAGACACACCTGGAATGGATTTAGCCTTAACTTCAGAATATTGAGCATGGGATAGAGTAATACCTGTTAAATCTTTGACTCCTATTTCTTGTGAGAGGAATTCCATAGTGCCTCCCCAACCACAACCAATGTCTAGTAGCCGTTTATCAGGAATAGCCTTGGCTGCTGAACTATGCCATTTCAACTTATTTATTTGGGCTATTTCCAAATCATCAGTATCCTCAAACACAGCGCACGAGTAAATCATGCGTTTGTCTAGCCATAACCGGAAAAAATCATTATCAACATCATAAGAAACAGCGATTTCTGTTTGCGTAGCCATTCTAAAAATCTCCAATTCCTTTAATTTATCTGCTATTTTTCATACAACAATTTTTATGAAATATGAAAATGAATTTTTGAGCATTGGGTTTGTATCTTAATGTCTGTCTGACTGAATACCATAAGTTTTATTAGAGACAACAAGTTCTCCATGTTGCTGACCTTTTTGAAGTTGTTGCAAAAGAGATTCTACTTCTACTGATAGCGATCGGAATTCGACTTTGTATTGGGGATTAATACTCCAATCAGCTACTACATCTAGGTTTCCGGCTAGAAAATCAGCTCGACAAGCACTGCGTCGAACCTTGCCACTGGAAGTCTTAGGTATGCTACCAGTTTTAAGTAGTAATACTGCATAAGCTTGTAGATCGTGCTGCTCTGAAACTGCTTGTACAATTGCCTTAATCACTTCATCGATATTTAGCTTTCGGAGGTAATGTCGTTCTACTTCTTGGGCAATTACTAACTTTTCTTGATTAGCAATTTCAATAGAAAATGCAACTCCACAGCCTGGGGCCAGAGCAGGATGACTTTGTTCTGCTGTTAATTCAATATCTTGGGGGTAATGGTTACGACCACAAATGATCATTAAGTCCTTGAGGCGGCCAGTAACGAAAAGTTCACCATCTTGCAAAAATCCTAAGTCTCCTGTACGTAAAAAAGGCCCTTCGCCGGTATCTGTTAGATAGGCGTGGAAAATCTTTTCTGTGTACTCTGATTGATTCCAATAGCCTTGCGCTACACTATCACCTAATACCCATATCTCTCCTACTTGATCAGGAGGACAGAGGGTTAAAGATTCGGGATTGACGATCGCAATTCTTTGATTTATCCAAGTTCTACCGCAGCCTACAATTGCGCGACTTTCTAGTTTGTCAGTAGTGATGACTACTTGATTCTGTTCAATGCTTGCTTTGTTCACTTGGCTAATTATCGGTGCTTGCGCTTTCAACCCGCCAGATATAATTAAAGTCGCCTCAGCCATCCCGTAACAGGGGTAAAAAGCTTCTTTGCGAAAGCCACAAGGTTCAAAGGTTCTAGCAAAGTTCTCCAGAGTTTCGGCTCTGACTGGTTCAGCTCCTGTAAAAGCTACCTCCCAACTACTCAAATCAAGAGTTGCTCGCTGTTCAGGTGTAATCTTGCGAACACAAAGGTTATAGGCAAAATCTGGCCCGCCACTGGTGGTAGCTTTGTAGTGGGAAATTGCCTGTAGCCAACGCACTGGCTTTTTCACAAATGCGAGTGGAGACATAATTACAACTGATCCACCACAGTAAGCAGCTTGTAATATCCCCCCAATTAATCCCATGTCGTGATACGGTGGTAGCCAAATTACGCCTCGACTTTGGGGTGTATTTTCAAAACATTGATGAATAAGTTCGGAATTGTGTAGTAAGTTGCCATGACTCACCATTACCCCTTTCGGCTCTCCTGTAGAACCTGAAGTGTATTGGAGAAAGGCCATTGTATCGCTACAAATCTTTGGTTGCTGCCATTCTTCACTCAAATTTTTGGTGAGTATCTCAGTTAGGCTATCAGTAGCTATCCAATGCAAAGCTGCCAAATGTGGATTTTGTCTAAACAGCTCTTCAAAGTTATTCAAGGTAGAGTTATTGGTGAGTGCAATTTTTGCCTGTGCGTTGGCCACAATTGCTTGTAGACGGGGTGTAGGCTTATTCAATCGTGGTGGATAAGCCGGGATAGCTACGATACCAGCGTATAAACACGCGAAAAATGCAATGATATACTCTAGTCCTGGTTGATACAGAAGTAATGCCTTCTTACCTCCAATGCCTCCAATATTTAAACATTGCAAATACGCTGCAAGTTCTCTGGCTTTTATATCTAGCTCCTGATAGGTAATACTGACTTCTTCCGTTTCTCCATCAACCAGAAAAGTATATGCAGTTTGATGAGTCTGATGGATAGCTCTGTATCTTAGTAGATCCACTACAGTTTTAAGATTAGGCAGCATATTTCTTACATCACCCAACGTGATCAGTTGTTTACTTGACAGAGTAAGCTGGTAGAAATTTCAATCTTTAATTATTTAGTTACTCAAAAATCAGTGTCAATGCGCTTTCAATGCCATGCAATTATTAGTTGTTAAAAGATTCATAATTGTTGATATGCTTTGAACAAAATAGCAGCCTTGAGATATACACAACAGGTATAAGGAGACTATGTATATCCGTCATCTGTTCACTATCAGACAATATTTGAAAATTTGCTCAAGTCTACTATTGCATTATTGAACCCAATGTTTTTGGTGCTGTTAGAATATCTGTTTGACCTCACTTTGAAAAGGTATCAATACATGGTTAAGGTTCGCTAATCCTTAATTTAAGATATGATTATATTAACTTTTTGGCATGAGGGAATGGGACTTGAACCCCCTAAAATTTATGAACAAAAGTAAAAAATATATTTTGAAATGTGCAGGTTAAAAAATCATCCACAATTGGTTAAATTTGTTTGTGTAGTAAGCAATTCTATTCGCCCCATAAGTTATTAATTTGTCACTACATTTCTTAGAAAGTGCATAAAAATCAAAAGTTAAACGTGTAGATCAATAGTGAGAGTGGTGAGTATTTATCCAAAAGACTCAAAATAACCCCCGCACTGCTACTTAGAAACAATTATTACTAAGTGTTTAATCCGGTATGAACAAAGATATACTTGTACTTCATGAATTGAATATTGCGATCGCCACACAGAATCACAGCCCCAGTGTTCTCACTTTTGACTTTCTTAAATATGGTGGCATTGTCCCTCTTGATTGGCAGCTAGCACGGCAACCTATTGTTAGCAATCAAGGGTCTCAACTAATTTTTGACAACGGTCTCAGTATAGTTGCTCAACCGCAAGTATTAAATTTTGTCGAGTTAATATCGGCTAAACAAATCCAGGAAATAGAAGTTCCCGGTATCATACACAAGTATATAAACGCGCTACCAAAGGTAGAATACCAAGCAATAGGTATAAATCTCAAAGGCTATGTTACTGAATCTCAGTTAGGAGTAAACACAACAACTCATAACTACATTCATAATCTATTAGCTCCTGCTTCCTGGCAAGAAATTGGTAATACACCAGTCAAAGCATCAGTGCAACTAGCATTTACATTAGATCGGTGCCAATTTAGCTTAGGAATTAATGAGGGCAATTTCTATTTAAGCGAACAAGAAACTGTCCCTATTGTCTTATTTTCCGGTAATTTTAGCTATGGCATTGCAGATAATAGCCAAGAAGAACGTCTGCAATCTCTAAATAAATTATTAGATAATTGGGCAACAGATATAGAAACTTACCAGGAAATCATTAATAGCCACTTCTTGAAATCCAGCATTATTTTGAGAGATGCACCAGAAGAATTAACATCTGAAGTTTTGATCAGTAGATGACCAGAAGCAATGGTTATATTACAGAAAATTTTTAAAGGCGCAATATGAACATTCAGGTCAATCTAGATATGACCTGAATTTTTCGTTGAAAATCAACACAGGGTCAAAGATATTTATGTACTTCACAGAAGATAACTTAACACAACCACAAATATTAGATATCAATAAACCTGAACTTTTAAGCTTAAAATCTGGATGGGAAATAACTAATTTTAGTAATTCAGTTAATCCTAATATTCTGCTTCCTTACTTCTATCCGATTAATGCTGACCTAATTAATTTTACAAGTCTAGATACAAGCCCTATAAAGGGTATGTTTCCAGTATCTTTTGATGATGAAAATTTAAATATAGAAAATATCAAAAAAGGTCACATCGATTCATTAACAGGTCAAACCATAAGTGGTTCATTAGTATTACCGGAAGAATTAATTTTTATCGATTCAAATATTGATGATTATCAGAGTTTAATCGGGGGACTAGGTTCTAATGCAGAAGTTATTATCATCAATTCAGAACAAGATGGAATCCATCAAATCACTCAAGCCTTGACACAACGCCAAGCAATATCTGCTGTGCATATAGTCTCTCATGGTGGCATGGGGAGCTTACAGCTTGGTGGTTCAGTTTTGCATCTCGGAACACTCAGCAACTACAGCAGTGATTTTCAGCAATGGGCTAACTTCTTGACACCAGATGCAGATATCTTACTGTATGGTTGTCATGTAGCTGTTGGTGAGCAGGGATTGGCTTTCATCCAAACATTAAGTACCTTAACAGACGCGGATGTTGCAGCTTCTAATAACTTGACTGGGAATGCGTCTGTTGGCGGTGACTGGGATCTGGAAGTGAAGACTGGGACAATTGAAGCTAAAACAATTTTCCCGAATAGCGCGATCGCTAACTACAATGGGGTTTTGTTCACTAAAATTTCAGGCGCATTTAATGGAACCAAAAAATTTACCGATGATGTTTTCTTGGATGGGAATGTTATTCTTAGCAACAATGTTGTTTTTGACCTAGATTCCCATGACTTCACATTAAGTGGTAGTGATTTAAAAATTCAGGGTGATAGTACAGGCGATCGCGACAGTCTGACCATCAAAGGGGCAAAAACTGTTAACATCGCGGCGGGACTGATTGGTGGTGGCGGATTTAAAAATCTGACAATTGAAGCTGAGACTATTAACATTATTGATTTTGCCACGATTTCAACCCGTGACATTGATAGCAGCGATTTTCTTAATGGTATTTCAGTTGGGGAATCTGGTTTTATTAAGCTGAATGCACCAACAATCAAAGTAAGTAATAATGCTAAACTCTTAGCCCATGTAGAAGAAGGTAGTAAACTTAAAGCTGGTGATATTGAACTGACGGCTAACGATACAGGTATACCGATTGGCACTTTTACTATATTTGATTTCAAAAGTAGAGATGTAGATATCTCTCTGGATGGGGCGACTGTCAAAGGCGCAAATATTGTCCTCAAAGCAGAGAGTAAAGATCAAAATCCCTTTGCTAGAGCGCCTGAACAAGTGCAGTTGATGTTGATCGACCCATTTGTGAAGTCATCAACTTATCTACTGCAAAACTTGCTTCTGCCAGCATCAGTTAATGTACGGAGTAGTACATCTAAAATTACATTACAAGACGTAAATATTATTGCCAGTAACAAAGTTGATGTTATTTCAACTTCGACAGTTGATAGTAGCATTCAGGCAATCAGCTTAGTCAATAAATTCAATCCGTTCTCTCGCTTTGCAGTAGCATATGGTCAAGCCACAGGGAAAGCCGAGGCTCTGGTTAAGGGTAATACTAATATCCAGGCAGGAACCAATGTCAAAATTGAATCGAATACCACCACGACTGCCAGAGTTGATGCGCGGGTCTATGGCAACATATTACAAAGGTTTGGATTAGCTGCAAATGCCAATGAGTTTGGTCTTTCCGTCTCTATTGCCAACACGAAAACTGAATCAAAAGCAGAAGTAGAGGAAGGATCTACAATTACGGCTGTTGGCAATGTGAATGTCAATGCAAAAGGCACAGTCAATAGTCAGTCTAGGGCTTTAGCAGCGATATATCTGAGTGGATTAGCAGGAACAGGTATAGGGCTAAACTTTGATGACACTGATATTGATGCCAATGTCAATGGTAGAATCACAGCCGGCGGTTCTTCAGTAGGAGTAGATATTGATATATCTAAAATCGATTCCACTAATGACACAATTTTTCTGCCAGATACGAGACAGATTGACCTAGGTTTTACTAGCTTCGATCTTCCAATTGATAATCCTGTAAATGGAGAACAAGTTGTTTACAGCAACGGCGGAGAAACCAATAAAGTTAAAAACACCAGTATTGGCGGATTGGAAGATGGAAAAACTTACACAGTCTTGTGGTTAGATGACAACACCATTAAATTGACTAATGGATCGAGTATTGACATTGATAATTCAACCGTCAATCAGGGGGCAGAACATGGATTCAACTTACGCACTGGATTCCAATTTGACCCAGAGACTGTCGTAAATTTAGACAATGATACCATCACTATTAACAATCACGGTTTAACCAATGGTCAGTTAGTTGCCTATTACGGAGATCCCCAAGGGGAAGAAATTGATATCCTGACCACACAAGGCTATTATTTTGTGATTGTAGAGGATGCCAATACTATCAAATTGGCATATACCCCAGAAGATGCAGCAAATGGAGTAGGACTGGACCTAGGAAGTAAGGGAGAAGGTTCCAATCACTTATTAACTTTTATTCAAGAACGCAGAAATGAAATCAGTTTTGACCCTGAGACAGCAGTAAATTTAGATGATGATACTGTCACCATTGCCAATCATCAATTCAAAACTGGTCAGCCAGTTATCTATACCAGAGATCCTCAAGGTCAAGAAATTGATGCTCTATTAAATCTTGGTGATTATTTTGTAATTGTAGAGGATGCCAATACGATTAAATTGGCATCTACCCAGAGCAACGCCTTACAAGGAGTAGCACTAGATTTAGGAACTAAGGGTGCTGGCTCCAATCACATCTTAACTAGCCTGGAGAGTCTGATCAGTTTTGACCCCTCAGATAGTAAAGTCGTCAATAATCAAAACAACACCATTAAAATCCCTAACCACGGATTTCAAACAGGGGATACAGTTGTCTACAGAACAGACCAAAGCATTGTTACCCAACAAACAATCCCAATTAATTTGTCGTTTGACCCCAACACAAGTGTAGATTTAACAAACGACACAATTACCATTGTCGGACATGGGTTAACAACAGGTGATGAACTGACATACCAAATTAACTACTTGGGCAACCCTGGGACTGCAATTGATGGACTAGAAGCCAACCAAAAGTATTATGCAATCATAGTTGATGACGACACGATTAAACTAGCAGCATCAGCAACCAATGCCACCGATGGGATTGCCATTAATTTAGAAACTGGGGCAGCAGGGATTCTACATAACCTGAGATCATTTGCCACAGTCACAGTTGGCGATGAAGCAATTGCTGGCTTACAAGATGGTGATGATTACTATGTTGTCGTTATCGATGAAAATACTATCCAACTAACAGAATCGGAAATAGAGGCATTTCTAGCTCAACCGATTGATATTGATGCGAGTGTGGCGACGGGTACAGGACACAAGTTACTGCGTCCCGAAGAAAATACAGGGATTGGAGTTAATGCCAACTTAACAGCTCAAAACATAACTACTTCCAGAGGCGTATCTGGCTCCTACCCCAAGATTCGTGATTTCTTAGGCGCTCCTTTAGCTTTTGCCACTGTATCACCCCAACTCCTACAACCAGGAACAAGTAAGGAAATGCTCAGGGGTGATACAGGCAGTCCCTTTGGACAGATGACTGGCCAAAACCAATTTTCTGCGGCAGTAGGCTTCGGCTTAAACCTGCTTGAGCATGATGTGATTGCTAAAGTGGGTGCTGATGCAGTTCTCAAGTCTGATACTGATGTCGTTATTAACGCCTCAATTATACAAAGAGCCCAAACACTTGTAGATACAGAAAGTGGAAAGGGTTCTACCCCTGGTGTTGGTACACCCCCAGTAGGAGGACAACAAGGAAGAGGTGTCTCAATTGCTGCTTCTACCGCCATTAGCTTGTACAACAATAGAGTAGAAGCAATTATTGACAATAGATTGGATGTTCTTGGCAACCCTATTAGAGTCGCAAAAATCGATGCTCGACGCAACATTAAGGTAACATCCAACCTCATTTATCCATTTTTACTGGACTTCCAGCAAGAATTCGATTTTACAAACAACCCCTTAGATGCCACAGGAAATTTAGGCGTTCTCTTGAAGGCATTTGCTCTCGATGGCAGACTGGGATTAACAAATCGCATCTTTAATACTTTTGTCACCAGTAAGAATCGGGGTAGGAAAGACCCAGTTACTAAAAAAATAGACGGTAATTTCGCTTTTGCACTCTCATTTGCATTCACACAATTTAACAACAGTTCAAAAGCGATTATTCGCTCTGGTACTCAAATCAACCAGAATTCTGATTATCAAACTCCCACCCAGTCAGTTAGTGTCAATGCCAAGACAGATATTATCACCTTGGATGCAGGTGGGATCGTTCACATAGACTTAGCAGCAGATGTCATTGCTAGAGCCGTGCTTAGAAAATCTGCTGATGAAGCAATTACTATTTTCGGCAACCGTGCCAAAAATGGTGTTGGTGGCACGGCAATTATCCAGAACATGGAAAATGAGACCATCGCCAAAATTGAAAGTGGGGCAGTAATTCATACAGGTTCCCTTGGTGATGGCTTAGAGGTAAAAGCCAAAGAAAAAATTATTTCTTTGACACTAGGACAAGCAGGTGGTGAAGCGGAAACCTTTGGCTTTACTGGGACTGGTGTCGGTTTAATTCAAGATAGTGAAACCATTGCTCAGATAGAAAGCGGTGTCAAGATTACTGGCGGGCCATTGTCAGTGATTGCTGAATCCGAAGCAACACGTATCAATATTGCTGGGTCCGTGCAACTAACTGAGAGTATAGGTATTGGGGCTAGTTTTGCCTTCAATGATATCACTCGTAAGACCAAAGCCATTATTGGTAAGGAACAAACGGATGAAGACAAAACACCAGGTGATGAAGGTACATTAATTGATGTAACTGGCAACATCAATGTCAAAGCTACAACCAGTGGAAATATCTGGGGATTTTCCTTGGCGGGTTCTATTGCGGTTAAACTACCCACAGACGTAGATAATCCCAACCCCTTCGGTATAAGTGTCTCTGGTAGTAGCTCAATTAACGATATTGATGAAACTACTCAAGCTTACATCAATGACGTTGGTAGCATTACCGCTAACAATGGTGATGTTAAGCTAGAAAGTATAAATGATACGCTTTTTGTCGCTGCATCTGGTGGTGCTACTCTCGCCTTCGGACAAGCTGTTTCATTTGGACTATTTGGTGCTTTCAGCATCAACGATATTGATCACACCACGCAATCTTTTATTAATGGTGCTACCGTCAAAGCAAGGCAAGTCACGACTAAGGCAGAAAAACAAGCTATAGTCAGTGCCGTTGCCGTTGGTTTGAGTGGTGCTTTTGCCAGAGAAGGACAACCAGGGGTAGGGGTACAGGTGAGTATTCCTGGTTCATACTCTCGGAATGTCTTACGCAATCAAACAGAGGCTTTCTTAACAGATGCCATAATTGATGCAAACAGTGACTTGATCGTTACTGCTAATGATAGTTCTGATATTTATGCCATTGCCGGTTTTGCTGGTTTTGGTACAGCATCAATTAGTGTCACCGTTGGTTACTCAGCTGCTACCAACGAAAATGAAGATAACAAGATTCGTGCTTATATAGAGAATTCAAGCATTACTACCAGGGGTATAGTTGATCTCTCTGCAACTTCCAACTCAAAACTCTTTGCCCTGACAGTGGGCGGTGCAGTAGTGGGAAGTACCCCAGCTGGTACCGCCAATAGCCCGATCAGTGTGAATATTGCAGGTGCTGGTGCTGGTTCAGAAAATACTATTAGTGGAATTACTGAAGTATTCATCAAGGCAAGTAATATCACAGTTTTTGAGAATAACCCAGATAACGCATTAGTAACTCTCAAAGCTGAAGATGACTCGGAAATTATAGCAGCTGCTGGTGATGTGGCCTTGACCATCGCTCCGGTAGCTGTACCCAGTGCTGCGGTTTCTGTAGGCACTTCAGCAGCAATCAATGATATTAGCAATGATATTTATAGCTATATTGATCATTCAACCATCTCTACATTAGGTAATGTTGAACTAAATGCTACCTCCAATGCCGAAATTTTAGCTGTTACTCTCAGTGGAACAGCATCTAGTGTTCTTTCTGGAAGTACAAAATCACTAGCGTTGGCAGGGGCGGGATCAGGCTCTGAGAACATCATCAAAAATGAAATTGAGACGGCTATTAAGAATAGTTCCAATATCAGTAGTAATAATGTCAAAATCAACGCTAAAGATAATTCCTCTATTGAAGCTGATGCTGGTGGATTTAGTTTGGCTTTGTCTAGAGCTATCGGTGGTGCTACCTTTTCACCCTCTGTAGGAGCTTCGGCATCCGTCAATGATATAGACAACAACATCAAGAGCTATGTAGATAACTCGATAATTAATTCTTTGGGAGCTATCACCATCACGGCTGTCTCTACCGCAGATATCAAAGCTCTCAGCATAGGTGGTTCAATTGCCGGGGTTAGTGGCGATAGTTTGTCCGTGGCTTTTGCCGGTGCTGGGGCTGGATCTGGTAATACGATTAAGAATACAATTGCAGCCACTATTGAGAATAGTTCCAATGTCAGTAGCATAGACACTGTCACCTTAGAAGCCAAGGATAAATCGAAGATTAAAGCTGATGCAGGTGGTGTGTCCATTGGGGTAGCTTTAAGTGGATTCCAAGGAAGTAATAGAGTTCCAATTAGCCTTGGTGCCGCCATTTCCACCAATGATATTAAGAATAGTATTCAAGCATACATTGATAAGTCCACAATCAATTCCTCAGCAGGGGGCGTGAGTATTACTGCTAAATCAGAAGAAGCTGATGGAGGCAATAATATTGAAGCCTTATCAATTGCCGGAGCTATTTCGGTCGCTAATCAGTTCGTTAGTGATTTACAACCTGGTAGCCTAGGTGGTGCTACACTGACTCTGTCAGGAGCCGGGGCTAGTTCTTATAACATCATCAAAAACACCATAAAAGCAACCATTCGTAACACTGCTGATGTAGATGCCAAAGAAGATATTACCGTTACAGCTACAGATACATCCAAGATTTCAGCTGATGCAGGTGGACTAGGAATCTCATACTCAAGGGCGTTAAGAGGTTCTCCCGTCGGTATATCTGCGGCGATAGGGGCATCAAACGCTTTCAATGACATAGATAACAAGATTCAAGCCTTAATTGAAAACACAGATACTCACGTTAATTCTGCCACTGGAGGAATTAGCGTGTCTGCTACTTCTACTGCCACTATTGAGAACCTAGTCCTAGGAGGGTCTATTGCTGTAAACGCTCCTAATACAACAACTGGTGGAGCTTTAGCCGGAGGAGGTGGGATTGCAAATAACGAAATTAATAACACCATAGAAGCGGCTATTAAAGATAATGCTGTGGTTACAGGCAAAGATACAATATCTATCTCTGCTATAGACACCTCCACAATAACCTCCTTTGCAGGTGGTGGAGCTTTAAGCTCTACTATTAGTAATCGTAATGTAGCGATCGCTATTGGTGTAGCATTAGCGAAAAACACAATTGACAATCAGGTTTCTGCCTATATTGATCAAGCTAAAGTCTCTTCAACCAGTAACAATATAGAGATTACCGCCGACTCCGATGCTACCATTGAGGCCATCAGTATAGCCGTATCTATTGCGATCGCAGCTACTAGTCAGCAGACTCCCACATCATTTGCTCTAAGTGGTGGCGGTGCAGATGCTAAGAACTATATTCTCAGTGATACCAACGCCTACATTAAAGACAGCACCATTGATAATGTCACCGATTTAAACTTAAAGGCAGAGAATACATCAAACATTGTAGCAGCAGTAGTGAGTATAGTAGGAAGCACCAATTTTGCTATTGGAGCCTCAGTCGCTAACAACTTCATTGGTTACAAAGAGGATGGCACAAAATCAGAAACATCAGTTAACGACATCAGAGCCTACATCGAAAATTCTAGTATCACCGCCCGTGGCAACATCACACAAACAGCCACATTTGGGGAGAAGGATCTAGATACCATTACTGCTATTGTGGCAACAGGGACAGGGGCAGTGGGAGGAACCGGATTATTATCAGCATTGCCAAAAACAGTATTGCTTATATCCGTATATCAGGCACAACTGAGAACAGACCAAAGCCAAACAAGATCAACCCAATATACCGGCCCAAATACTGCCATTACTGGCACTCTTGCAATTGCTTTAGCGGAGAACAAAGTCGCAACTCAGGTACAAGCGTTTATAAATCAGGGTAGTAGCACAGGAATTTCTGCTAACAACCTCATTCTTACAGCGAATGACATCACAAAAATTAAAGCCGACGTTGGTGCAGTCACTGTTGCTGTCTCGTTAGCGACCGAAAACAATGTAGCCGGAGCCTTTGGAGCCAGTGTAGCTCGCAATACCATCAGTAATACAGTTCAGGCTTACATACAAAGTGCAGATAACACAGCTACAGCAACAACTGGCGGACTGACATTAGAAGCTATATCTAATGCCACCATTGATGCGGCAGCTGTAGGAGTATCTGGAACTGGTGCAATTGGCGATAAGGTCTCAGCAGCCTTGAATGGTGCAGGTGCAGAAGCTACAAATGATATTAAAAACACCGTTCAAGCTTACATTGATAGCAGCACCATAGTTGCCAATGCTGGATTAACCGCCATTAAAGCTCAAGATACTTCTAAAATTACTGCTGATGCTGGTGGTGCCACATATGGTTTTTCTGGCAGCAACAATAACTCAATATCCATTGTTATTGGAGTATCACTAGCCAGAAACACTATTGAAAATCAAGTTTCCGCCTACATTAACAAAGCCACAGTTTCTTCTCCCAAAAATAATATAGAGATTACCGCAGACTCAGATGCTACCATTACCGCCAGAAGTGTATCTGTATCTGTTGCGGTCTCCTTCGGTCAGAATCTCTCTCTTGGTCTGAGTGGTGGTGGAGCAGAAGCCACCAATGTCATCCTCACCGATACCGATGCCTACATTAAAGACGGTAGCATTAGCGACGTTGCTGATTTAACCCTGAAAGCAAAAAATACATCCAAAATTACAGCCACAGCAGTGGCTATATCAGGAAGTACGAATGCAGGCAGTTTACAAAGTGGAGCAATTTCAGTTGGGGTATCAGTCGCAGTTAATGAAATTAAAAATAATGAAGTATTAGCGTATATTGATAGCTCAGAAGTAGATGCCCAAGGGGATGCGGCACTCACTGCTACTGCTGATGCTGATATCCAAGCTTACACTATCGGTGGCACAGTGTCTGCCTCTGCAGGTACTGGAACTCCTGCTAAACCTGGTTTGGCAGGAGCATTGGCAGGAGCAGGAGCAGGTTCTGGCAACACTATTGAAAACACCATTGAAGCAGCAATTAAGAATAGTTCCAATGTCAGTGGCAATAGTGTCACACTCATAGCAAAAGATGAATCTCAGATTATTGCTGGAGCAGGTGATATTGTCTTGGCTTTTGCAGGGGAAAATACCAATAATATCAGTGGAGCAATTTCAGTTGGAGTATCAGCCGCAGTCAATGAAATCAAAAATGAAATATTAGCTTATATTGATAAATCAATAGTAGATGCTCAAGGGAATGTGGCGCTCAGTGCTACTGCCACTGCTGACATCCGAGCGTACACAATTGGTGGCACAGTCTCTGGTACTTCGGGTACTGGAAGCGGTAGTGGTCTTTCAGGAGCATTAGCGGGAGCAGGAGCAGGTTCTGGCAACACTATTGAAAACACCATTGAAGCAGCAATTAGACAGAGTTCTAATGTGAGTGGTAACGTTGTTAAGCTCACTGCCACAGATGAGTCTGATGTTATTGCTGTTGCTGGTTCTGTGGCTTTTGCATTTGTGGGAGCTAGCAACAGTAGTGCAGTGTCAGTAGGAGTATCTGTAGCAGTTAATGAGATTAGCAATGAAGTATTAGCGTATGTTGATAACTCAACCATCTCTGCACAAGGAAATGTAGAGCTAACTGCTGAATCCACTGCCATAATTGGGTCTTACACAGTCGGTGGCACAGCATCTGTAGGTGTTCCAAGTAATACTTCAGCCCCATTTGCCGGAACCGGAGCCGGCTCTGGTAACACCATTGACAATAAAATTGAGGCAGTAATTAAAAATACTACTGTCAATGGTAATGCCGTCATCCTCTCTGCTGAAGATAAGTCTGAAATTACAGCAGGTGCTGGTACTGTTGTTGGTGCATTCACAGTGGGAGGAAGAAATAGTTTAGCAGTTTCAGTCGGAGCATCCGCAGCAGTCAATAAGATTAGCAATCAAGTTACAGCTTATGTTGATAGCTCCAGCATTACTGCAAAAGGAAATTTAGAACTGAATGCTATCTCTAAGTCCAAAATCCTTGCTGTCACTGTAGGTGCAGCAGGATCGGCTAGTATAACTCAGAACTCAGGTGCATTTGCCGGAGCAGGTGCTGGCTCTGGTAACACTATCAGCAATAAAATTGAGGCGGCAATCAAAAATAGTGCTGAGGTGAATGCTCAGGATGTCACACTACTTGCTAAAGATGACGCTGAGATCACCGCAGGTGCCGGTGCTATTGCCTTTGCCATCGTCGTGGGTAACAAAGCGGGTGTATTATCCGTAGGAGTTTCAGTTGTTGAAAATGAAATTAGCAACACAGTCCGAGCCTATATTGATAATTCTATTGTTTTAACCACTGGCGCAGTCAATGTAACAGCAGACTCTACTACAGAAATCGCTGCTTATGCCGAGACAGGTGCTTTATCTGTAGGAGCATTGGCTGGTGCTTTAACGGCTACGAGTTCTACAAACAAGACCAAAAACACTATCGAGGCATTTATTACTAATGGTAGTACAGTCAAAACCAGTAACAGTGGAAATGTTAATCTGAAAGCAAATGATGATGCTACCATTATAGCCAATTCTACTGGTGGAAATCTGGCGTTTTCTTTCAGTATTGGGCCTGCAATTACCATTGGGATAGTCAAGGCTGATAATGATGTTAGCAACACCGTTAGGTCTTATATTGCTAGAGCAACAATTGTCACAGCAGATGGCAGTGTGAATCTGCTATCAGAATCTAAATCGAATATTGATGCAAACTCTACAGCCACTTTACTAACAGGAGGAATCAGCCAATACGGTGCATCTATATCAGGTGGAGGGGCAGTTGCAAAAAATTATATAGCTAAGACAGTTGAAGCATTTGTCAATAATTTGAGTACAGTTAATACGACCAATGGTGGAGTGAAACTAGGAGCAATAGATCACTCTAAAGTAAAATCAGAAGTCGGAATTGGTAGTTTATCAGGTGGAATGATTGGAGGTTCTCTTGGCCTTTCCATTGCTGATAATACTATTGAAAATCAAGTCCGGGCTTACATTGACCGTGCAACAGTGACAGCAGACGGTGATATTGATATCAATACAACATCTAAATCTGACAGTCAGGCATTAGCAGTGGCCACTTCCGTTGGATTGGGTGGCGGGACTGTTGCTGAGGCTGGGGCTTTTGCTAATGCTCAAGAATATTCCAATGTTCAAAGTTACGTTGGTAGTGATTCAAGACTCAATGCCTTAAATATCGACGTAACAGCAACACGAAATATTGAAAATAATTTTGCTAAAACATCTGGCGCAATTGGGAACCTGGGAGGTATCAATTTTGCCATTGGCATCAGCTTGGCCACTGTTGATGTTGCTGGTAGTGTAGATGCTTACATTAGCGGTGCTTCAGTCACAGCAAAAGAGAATCTAAATATTAATGCTACGCTCCTTACACCTGTAGCTAAACCAAATCCAGGTATTCTGAGTGGAGTAGAAGGTGTGTTTGCCAAATCAGAAGCGATCGCAGGGGGTTTGGGAGTTGCTGGTGGCTCTGGCACAGGTACAACAGCAAAAGTCACAGTTGATCCCACAATTCGAGCCTATATCAGCAATAATGCTGAGATAAAAGCTGATAAGGATATATCACTCACCGCAGATTCGCAGATAGATGCGGCTACAGATGTTGTTGGGATTAATGTGAATGCCAACCTGGGTGGGTTATCGGTGGGGGTAACTTTAGCAGATACCAAAATTAATCCAGATGTTTATACTTCCATCAATAAAAACGCTGATGTCAGAGCAGGTGGAAATCTTACACTGCAATCAAAACACAACTTTGATCAAACAGAGCCATTCTTTTATAGAAATGCGTTAGCTAACGCCACAGCACCAATAACCTTGGGTACACTTGGGGCAGGAACAGGTGCAGATGCAAAAGCCACATCTAGTGCAGATGTCCAAACCTCAGTTGAGAGTGGAGCAACAATTCATGCTGGTGGAAACATTAGTATAGTATCCCGTGCTTATAACGATGCTATATCTGATGCCAATGGGTTAACAATCGGTGGTGTTGCTGGGGTAGGAACAAGTGTTGCTGATGCGGCAGCTAGGGGTAAAACAACAACCAGTATGAATGGTGCAATCACAGGTGCCAGCAATATTCTCATCTTGACAGATGCCAGGAACTTTGCTGATGCCTCTGGTGTTGCCTCTGGTGGTGGGATTCTGTTTGGTAGAGGAACTGTAGTTAACAGCGATGTTGATGCAGATACTTCTGCATCTGTAGGGGATAACGCCAAGGTTGATGGAGTTAGAGGCAACATCACCATTGAGTCCCGTTCTACAACAGATGCCAAGGCAAAAGGAACTGGCAAGTCAGGGGGTTTCATCGGAGTGGGTGTTGTAGAGACAGAAGCAGACATCACCAACACTAACAAAGCTGCGGTTGGAGAGAAGGTTGAAATTTCCAGTAGCAAAAACTTCCAACTCCTATCACAATCCCAAAACAAGGCTGTTACCGAATCTATTGGTGGTAGTGGTGGATTTATAGATGTGTCTGAGGCTGAAACTACGGTTAACATTAATGACCAGACTACCACTGACATAGGAAATCAAAGCACTATCACTGCCTTAGAATCCCTTAAGGTAGATGCCGAGTCAAAAACCTACGTAGATGCTTATGCCGATGTCAATAATGGAGGAGCGGGAACAGGGGGAATTACAGATACAGATGTCACTATCCGCAAATCAACAATCACAACAGTCGGTAGTGCCACTCTAAAAGCAGATGAGATTGAATTGCTGGCTCGCGTCAGAGAAATCGATATTAATAGAGCGAAAGCTGAGTCAAGAAGTGGTGCAGCATTTTCTGTGTTGAGAGCTGATGCTAATGTCAACACCGAATCAGATGTGAAAGTTGAAATTAAACAAAAAGCTGATATTGAAGGAAGAGAGCGAGTTGACATCAAAGCACTACAAGAAAAACTAGAAATAATCTCCGAAGGCAGAACAAGACTTAATGCGGTTACTGGAGAAGCGAGTCCTTCAGCTAAAACTATTCTCAAGACAGACACGCGTGTAAATGCACAAACAGATTCGGAAATTACAACCAGAGAATTGCACGTGGAAGCCAATGCACCGCAATCTATCAAATTTGATTACAAAACTGAGAGAGCAGGAAACACAATAACAACAACTGGGGGTAGCAAAAAGTCAGGTGAATTGGATTTAATCAGAAAGATTGACTTCAACTCCACGGTGATCATGCTCGGTTCAGCCAATCCGATTTTAGAGATTGATGCTGATGGTAACGTGGTGAAGCAGGTTAACGTTAATTTTCAACAAACACAGACAGAGATTAATGTTGCCGATATCAGAAACACAGATGCCTTATGGGGAAAGATCACCTTCTTAATTAATGATCAGGTCAATTATACAGAACGTGATAACCTGAAAACTACCCTAGAAGCAGCAATCGTCGGCACCCCAAAATTTGAATTTATCACTGGGTTTGGCAGCGTTGACATCACCAATAGATCCGCCAAGAATCTCAGAATAAATGCCATTGATGTACTTAATCCATCTACAGAGTTCAGTTCAACGGTAATTGTCAACGTCAAAAACAGAGCAGGATTTAGTCCTAAATTTGAGCAAAGCCCCGGCAAGACACAAATCAATATTGAAAATACCAGTAACGCAGATATTCGCCTCAATGGAGTAATTAGCAACCCCTACGGCAGCACAAAAATTATCAACCAAGGCGGAAACATCCTCTCTACCAGAGCCAGCGCCGAAATCGCCACCACAACCCTAACTCTCTTAGCCAATAACGGCAGCATAGGCAGCAATAGCAACCGTATCCGCACCAAGTCTAGTTTACTCAGAGCGATCGCCCGCAACGACATCTTCATCAACGAATTTGCCGACGACTTACTCATTGACGAAATCATTTCTACCCTAGGTAATGTAGATCTGACAGTCAACGGTTCAATACTAGACGGCAACGACACCACCGCAGCCGACATCAGCGCCAAAAAAATTAACCTCAACGCCCTCAAAGGTAGCATTGGTAGTAATACCAACCCCTTAGAAATTAATGCCACAGACACTAATGGTTTGACAGCCACAGCCGCAGCAGACATCATCATCACTGATATCGACGGTAGCTTGAGCATCAATAAAGTTTTATCCTTGCAAGGCAATATCAAATTGATGCTGCCAGATTTATTGAACCCAGGACAAGACTTAGTTTTAGGTGCTAGTTCTAGTATCCGAGCCGATGAAGGTGCAATTAGCCTATTAGTTGGAGACAACGTACACCTAGGAACAGGAAGTGCGATCGCCTACGGCGGACGGAACGTCATCGCAGCCGCAACGTCAGTCACCATCAATGGTGATTGGGGTAACGCAGACATCGGTGTGGGTACAACTATAGAACTGAATGGAAAAATCAAAGCTAATACCGTACTCATTCAAGGCGAAACAGACGGTGACACCATTAGCCTAACCAACGTCGAAGATGGAGTGATAACCACTATAGAAACAGGCGATGGCGATAACAAAATCCACATCGGTAGCCAAGCCACCCCAACATCAAACACTGGTGGACTCCTAGATACAATTCGGGGACGAGTGATTATACGTGGCGGTGCCAACACAGACAGACTAGAACTAGACGATACAGGAGACACCAAAACTAATATCGGCACACTCACCAACAATCAAGTTACAGGCTTGGGCATGGCTCTGGGTATTGAATATGCCAACATCGAAAATCTTAATATCACCCTAGGGGCAGGTAGTGATGAATTCGCTATTCACAGCACCCAAAATGGCACATTGACATTGGTTGATACAGGTGCAGGTAATGACATCATCAATATTGGTAACAATACCAACCAAATCAACGAAATTGCTGGACTACTGGAGATTAGAGGGGGGACTGGTACTGATACCCTCAATATCAACGATCAAGGTGATATTACTAATAACGCAGGTATCCTAGATACCAATCGCTTAATCGGGTTGGGAATGGGTGCAACAGACCAAACAGTAATCAACCAAGAACGCGGCATTATCTATGGCAGTCTGGAGCGGTTAAACATCTCCCTTGGCTCTGGTAATGATCAGTTTATCGTCAATGCAATTAATACTGAGACAATCATCAATACTGGAGCAGGTAATGACAATCTCACAGTAGAAGATGAACTTCCACGGATTGCAGCTAGGCTCATGGTAGAAGGGGGATTAGGTGAAGATATCCTATCTGTTAACTCCAAAATTGCCAGTGATTTGACCCTTGATACTAACATCATCACTGCTCCAGATGTATCTGGTTTGATTGAGTTCGAGGAAATTGCTTCCCTCATCGTTACCCAAAGTGATAGTAATGACGAGTTCACCATCCTCAACACCACAACAGCACTCACATTAAACAGCAGTGGAGGTAGTGACTTAGTAACAGTAGAAAATGCTTCTGCACCAGTAAAAATCAACATTGGTGATGGAGATGATCAAGTTACCATCCAGAATACCAATGCAAACATCACTATTAATGGTGATGGTAGCGGCTTCGATAAAGTAACTGTAGATCGCTCCAGTCAAACGGCGGCAATTATTGGTGGGCTGCTACGGGATGGTACACAAGCAAACACAGGTATAGTTGAGAACTTAACCACAGGTGATATTGTCTTGAGTACCATTGAGCAATTAGAACTCAAGTTGGGCAAAGGTAACGATGACTTCACCATCAACACGACTCTACCCAACACAGTAGTCACAGTTAAAGGTGATGACGGTGATGACTCCATTACTGTCCGCAGCATCGGTAGTCCCGAAACTAATATCTCCGGTGAACTCGGTGAAGATACAGTCACTGTGATTATCGATGGTATACCCACAGACAAGCAGTTCACGAATCTCAACCTAGATATAGAAACCTTGGTTGTAGACAATAGCACTAACACCAGTCAGCCTGTAGACTGGACACTCAGGAATGGGGCAGTGCTGGAAGCGAAGATTGTCCCCGACACCACAACAATTTCCGTGATTAATACCGAAGGTGCGGAACTGACTCGGATTTTGGGAGGAACTCAGGCTGATACCTTAAATGTAGTGACTGAGACTACTAACAATATTGAAGGATTCATTGATGGCGATCGCGTCGAGTTACGCTCTGGCTTGAGTGTACTAGAGCCTGTGGGCTTTGACACTTTCACCAATTATGATGTTGTCATCAACTTTGACAAACCACTCACTGCACCTAATAAATTTGAGCAAGCAGGATTCCAATTGGTAAGCAATGGAACAGTTGTAATTGACAATAGTATCAGTCCAGCAGCTAAGGCTGGCTCTAGTAACGATACCTTTACTTTCACCTCAGCCACAGGTGCAGGTTTTGCACTTTACTCTTTATCTCTAGCTGCAACCACACCAGGAACCCAGAATCTAACCTTCACTGGCACCACTATGAATGGTGGCA
The DNA here is from genome assembly GCF_000316645.1 of Nostoc sp. PCC 7524. NCBI lineage: Bacteria > Bacillati > Cyanobacteriota > Cyanophyceae > Nostocales > Nostocaceae > Nostoc > Nostoc sp. PCC 7524. The sequence goes on along the minus strand of NC_019684.1, from coordinate 1,619,584 downwards.
CAGTCACACACGCAGTTACCGTGGAAGGTAATACTGGTTTTCAAACCTTCAACTTCCCCACCAGTTTTGGGGCGCTGAAATCTCTTTCTTGGCAGCCAGGTACAACCTTAGTAGACAATATTGTTGCTAAAGAGTGGTTCCCCAATACAACTGCAATTACTCTTGAATCTGTGCCTGTACTCTACCTCGCTGGCAATATCGTATTTGATACAGATAGACTTCAAATTCGAGTTAATAACAGCGTAATCAGCAATAATTCACTTTTCACATCAGTAATTAATGGCAACATAGCCCAGTTCCGCTTTGCGGGTGACATCAACTTTGCCAACAACAGTAGAGTCACAGGTGTAGGTAGTCGTGGACTCTCTCTACTCGCTGGCAATGATGTCAATGTTGGCACCAATGCCACATTCGACTTCTCTGGTAGTGGAATTAACCCAGGTATCGGCGGTGGTAGAGGTGGACAATTTGGTTTTGGTGGCGATGCTTATCTAGAGCGCACTCCTGGTGGAGACGGTGGAAGTGGCGGAGATGGTGGAAGTCGCGGAGGTGAGGGTTCCGGTGGCAGTAGAGGAAAAAATGGAGCTACAGGCGGATCTGGTCAGATCGGTAAAGATGGTGGTAATGGCTATTCTGGTGAAAATGGACTGGGAGGAATTAATAACTTAAATGGTGGTGGTGCTGGTGGTGCTGGTGGTGCTGGTGGTGCTGGTGGAAAACAAACAATCGCAATCCCAGTCTTAACCCCGACTGGTATTATTTTTAGACAAACTTCGATTGGTGCCTTCGGTGGTGCTGGTGGTGATGGTGGGTCTGGCGGTGGATTTGCTAGTAATGGTGCAGGTGGTAAAGGTGGTAGCGATGGTCAAGATGGCAGAGATGGTGGTACAGGTGCTACAGGTGGTAACGGATCTGCTGGCTTTAACAATATCAACGGTCAATTAATTTCAGGTGGCGGTGGCGGTGGTGCTGGCGGCGGCGGTGGTGCTGGCGGTAACGGTGGTGGTGGTGGTGGCGGCGGCGGCGGCGGCGGCGGTGGTGGTAGTGGCGGCACTGTGTTTACTCGTGGCAGGACTGGTGGTGATGGCACAGATGGTGTTAAGGGCAGCCCCGGCGGTATTGCTAAAGAAGGTGGCTTTGGTGGTCCTGGCGGCGGCGGCGGTGGTGCCTTCGAGATCCTCGCTAATGGAAGAGTCAACTTTATCAATACGGCTAATTTGTTATCGAAAGGAGGCGATGGTACTCCAGGCTCTGAACCCACGTTTGTTAGTGGTTTAGAAGGCTTCTTTAAAGGTGAACAGGGATATAAATTTGAATACAGTGGAAGAGACGGATCAAGCGGCTCTCCCTCCAGTGGTGGCGGCGGCGGAGGCGGCGGTGCTGGTGGAGATGGTGGAGATGGTGGCCGTGGCGGTACTGGTGCTGGTGGTGCTGGTGGTACAGTCAAACTCTACGGCACGACAGTAAATGCTGCTAGTACAACAGTGAATACTTCAGGCGGTAGCGGTGCTACAACCGGCGGTGACGGTAGACTGATCATAGGCAGCAATACCTATGCAGGTAGCCTACCAGGAACAAGAACAGGAGCGACCACATCATTCTTACCCGGACAGCGTGCAGGAAACCCGTATCTAAATTCCTTCTACTTCAACTTCCAGACAATTACACCATACATAGCCGGAGTAGCAGAAGGAGCAAACATCTACGGCATACTCTCAGGATTAGACGGCAGATTACTAGACTACAACCTCAGTACACCCGAAATTGACAAACCACCTGTAGATGCCCTAGTAGCAGTCTACAGATTAGACTTAGGACCAACAGGCTTCAACCAAGACTACGGCAACTATAGCGGCGGCAGCAAAACAGCCGACTTCGATATGCTGTTGTTTATCAACCTTACAGACACAGTATTAACGAACCCAACACTGGGAATCTTACCCACAAATTTCACCTCAACCATTTCCCAAAACTTACTCAATGGCAGCAAAACATTAACTGCACTCAACCCTGGAGCAGTCTGGGCAACACTCATACCCAGCAATGTACTAATTCGTAATTCCCGCAACGGTCAGGTAACAACCAGCAATGCAGTGAAAGTCAACGCTACGATTAGTGGGCCAATCACATCCATCAACAAAACCCTGATTGATGGAGAAGTAGCCTACATCCGAGCCACACTTCCAGACTTAAACGTGACACCAAATATCACAGGACTACAATCAATTGCACTCAGTCCAGACAGCAAACAAATATACGGAGTCAACCCCACACAAAACGCTCTAGTGGTAATAAATTCTAACGGACTCACCCAACGTCAACTATTCAAAGACGGTTTAGAAGATATGGATGGGTTAGCAGGAGCCAGCGACCTGGTAATGAGCAGCGACGGCAAACATATCTATGTTGCTAGCCCAGGAGATCAGAAAATATCAATATTCCAAAGAGATTTAGTAACTGGTAATCTCGGTTTCATTGAAACTATAGGATACAGCAAACAAGTATTTGAATCAGTAGCCATCAACAATGATAACAGTCGCATTTATGCTGCTGGTAATGATGGCATAGCAGTTGCCTCTCGTGACAGCAATACAGGCAAATTAACACCAATTCAGATTGCACTCAACCCAGACGGCATCAGTGGCTTCACCAACCTAGCACTCAGCCAAGACGGTTCACTATTATATGCAGTCAGCAGCAGCAGTGACACCCTAGTAGTGTTCAATACCAGCGACTTGAGTGTTATCCAGAAAATCACAGGAGCAGCCCAAGGACTAGACGGAGCCAAAGGACTAGCAATCAGCCCAGACAACCGCTACGTCTACATTACAGGACAAAACGGCAACACCCTCTCCGTCTTCCAACGCGACGGCAGCAGCCCCACCCTTACCCATGTGCAAACCCTGCAAAACGGAGTCAACGGCATCCGAGGATTACTCGGAGCCAGCGATGTCAGCGTCACACCAGACGGAAAATACATCCTTGTCAGTGGCACAGACAGCAACGCCGTAGCCGTTTTCTACCAAAACACCAGCAACAACAAACTACAATTCGTACAACTATTACGCCACAACGTCGGCGGAGCCATCGGATTACAAACACCCACAACCATAGTCACCAGTGGCAGCCAGACCTACATCAGCAGCCTAGGCACCACAGGCAACAGTGGCGGACTAGCCATCTTTGATACCAACACCCTCCTCCCCGAACCAGTCACCCTACGCACCACCTTCGACAACATCGAAGCTTTGGGAGTCAGCACAGCCAGTGGCGAAGACATCATCACCCTGCGCCAAGCCCCGTCTCCCATAGTAGCCAAAACTTCAATCAACACCGGAGATGGAGATGATATAGTCACATTGCAAGACCTCAGCCCCACAACCATAGTCAACCTAGGGGCAGGCAACGACACCACCCAACTCCGCACCACCACCCCCAAAGCGCACCTCACACTCCGGGGAGAAAGTGGCGACGACACGATCAACATCGAACGCGTCGGCGAATTTAGCCGCACTGAAGTCTTTGGCGGTGATGAACGTGATACCGTCCGTGTCTCAGGTGGCAACCTCCCCGGAACAGCCACCACCATCGCCCACGGAGACGACCCCAACAATGTCCCCCAAACCCAAGGCGACACCCTGATCTTCGACCCCCAAAACCCCGACCCCAAAACCCCCAACTACACACCAGTACCCCCCACCCCAAGGGCAGGAAAAGTTAACGTCATCGACAAAGGCATACTCGAATACGACACCTTCGAGGGAGATGTAATCGTCATTGATGCCCCCATTATCAACTTCATCAATGAACCTTACCAAATCGCCGAAGGTGAATCTCTTACCCTGCAAGTCAACGTTACACCCCTAGGACTAGAGAACAAACTATCTGAACCAGTCACTTGGGACATCGACGGCGATGGTCGCTTCGGAGAACTCAGTGACGACACCATCACACTCAGTTGGCAGCAACTGGTAGACCTCGGATTAGGCGACGACGGCACATATCAAATAGCAGTCCAAGCCATCAACACTGACGGCTTCACCAGCAACGCCTTGACTAACCTCACCATCATCAACACACCACCCACCATCCAAGTCAGTGGTGCCAATGAAGTAGCAGTAGGCACACCCTATACAATTAACTTCTCTGCTACCGACCCTGGTAATGACCGCGTGTTTGAATGGCGCATTGATTGGGGCGATGGCACACCTATCGAAATCTTTGGTAGTAACACCACTTCAGCTACTCATATCTACACAAATCCAGGCAAAGCCCAAATCCTAGTCGGTGCAGTTGATGAAGATTCCGCACCCAATGCCACCTTTGCCGCGCTGAAGACAGTCAGCGTTATAGTTTCAGCCAATCAAGTTAATGCTGGTGGCCCCTATACCATTGCGGAAGGTGAGGCACTCACACTCAATGCCATAGCCGTCGGCACACCCACAGCCTATAGTTGGGATATTAACGGAGATGGTATTTTCGGGGATGCCACAGATGAAAATCCCACCCTGTCATGGACACAGTTACAACAACTAGCTGCCAATCCCATCCAGAATAACGGTACTTACAATGTCCGTGTGCGAGTCAACTACGGCACCGACCAACAAGCCACATCGAACGCCGTCAATCTCCGGGTGATGAACACAGCCCCCACAGCCAACTTAGTTAATAGTGGTGCAGTCAATGAAGGTAGTACCACCACCGTCTCCTTCATCGACCAATTTGATCCATCCCTCAGTGATACAACGGTTGGTTTCCTCTACAGCTACGACTTTAACAATGATGGTCAGTTTGAGATTATCAACAGCAGTTCTAGTTCTGTGGTAGTTCCTGCCCAATTCCTCAGTGATAACGGGATTAGCACTATCCGGGGTGTAATTCAGGATCAAGATGGCGGTGCCACGGAATTGTTTACTGATATCACTGTATTGGAAGTCGCCCCCACATTAATCGTTAGTGGTGCAGATACAGCAATAGAGGGAGCATCATACACCCTGAATTTAAGTGCCACTGACCCTGGAAATGACACAGTTAGTCAATGGGTTGTCGATTGGAATGATGGCACAGTCGAAACTTTTGCTGGGGCTACTCAGTCTCTGACTCACCGATTTACAGACAATGGTACACGGGTGATTGTGGTGACAGCCATTGATGAGGATGGCACTTACACGGCAACCAAGACTGTGACGGTGAGCAATACCGCACCACAACTGCAAAACTTGTCAGCGACAACCGCCGTTGAAGGTGGTATCAGTCGCTTGACTGGCAGAATTGTTGACCCTGGAACTCAAGATAGTTTCACTCTTTTAGTGGATTGGGGTGATGGCTCATCCGAGACATTCAATTTGGCGGCTGGTACCACTAATTTTGATCTGTCCCATCAGTATGAAGATAATCGAGATTATATGATTACTGTCACGGTGACAGACAAAGATGGTGATAGTGATACTGCCACGACTACCGCCAGGATTAGTAATGCGGCTCCCACCATTACTGGACTGATACTATCAAATACGACAGTGGCAGAAGATGAATTAGTCGTAGTTTCTGGCATCATTGCTGATACTGGAGTGGTGGATACACACACTGTGGTGATTGATTGGGGTGATGGCAACGCCTCTGTGGCAACGGTGGATGCCAGCACTCGGACTTTCGCGGCCAGTTATCGCTACGCTGATGACAACCCTACTGGTACACCTGTTGATGATTACATGATTACGGCGACGGTGACGGATAAAGATGGTGATAGTGGCAGTGCCAGTACGGCGGTGAATATAACTAATGTTGCTCCGGTAATTACGGCATTCCAACTCAATGAGACAACACTGAATCGGAACAGAGTGGTATCTATGAATGGTGAGTTCATTGATGTGGGCGTATTAGATACTCATACTGTGACTGTTGATTGGGGTAATGGTATCACTTCTAATGCAGTATTAGATGCCGCTACACGGACATTTACTGCTACTTATGAGTACAAAGTCATCAGTGGTGATGGTAGCCGTAATGCTTTGGTTGGTACTGATGGTAATGACCGCATTTTTGGCGGTGTTGGGGTGAAAACTCTCACGGGAGGTAGGGGAAGTAATGAGTTTATTTATACCGACATAAGAGAATTGGGTCATCGGATTACGGATTTTAAAGTTGGTCATGACAAAATCAACTTGAGTCAGTTACTTGATAACTTAGTACCTGGTGGTTATCAGGGTACCGATGCTATTGCTGATGGTTATGTGCGCTTAGTACAAGGTTCTACTACTAATAGCACTATTCTTCAAATTGACCGTGATGGTCAGTCTGGTTCGGCAGTTTTCAGAACATTCTTAATTATTGATAATGTTGGTGTGGAGCATATGAATGATCCCAATAATTTCATCTATAACGATGTGGGTCATTACACTGTGACTGTCACTGTTTCTGACGATGATGGTGGTGAAGATACTACCACCACTACTGTTAGTAAACTTATTTAGTGTTTTTTGTTTGCTGTTGGTGTTTTCAATACCCAACTCATTATTCGCGTAATCCATCTTGATGACAATAACTCTACTACGACAGCCTTACCTCTTCATACTCTTTTTTTGGCAACGGTATTGGCAAGTATACAGCATTTGGGGGATGGAGATTGTCGGAGGTATGTTTACACTGCCTATTAGAGGTTGTTTGCAAAGTTATTCGCAGTGTTTTTAAGCACATATTGATCCCCCCTAGCCCTTGAAAAGGGGGAAATAGATTCAAAGTCACCCTTTTTAAGGGGAACCACTGCGTTGGAGAGGCAACTGTCGTCGGGTTTCCCGACTCCCTCAGTGGCGTGGATTTAGGGGGATCTAAAATGTTTTGCTACTCACAAAAGGACTTTTAAAACATCCTTCTAACAACAGATAATAAGCTGATCTGCGTAATGCTATAAATTCTTCTCTAGCAAAGACGTTTTTTTGATTTTAAGTTTCCAATTTAGAGTGCAAGCACTTTGCTGGTATTGACTCCTAAATTTTGGCTAATACATAAAAATCCAGCTTTGCATATTTGCGAGATGATTTAAATGGTTTTGGAGAGTGGGCATCTGACACGCCCGAAAACACAAGAAGCAAAATGCCCAACCGATAAGAATCACCCCGTGATTCAGCAACACCAAAAACCCAGTTAAATGCTGATTAGCTTAGTCCAACTGCTACTAAAATAGCGGGATAAAAGTTATATGCTGTTATCTAAGCTAAAAAGACTACTTCTGAATTCAGTTTTTGCAATTACTGCGTCTGTCAGATTGCGTCGGCTATTTGCAATCTTGATGATCCTAACAATTCTATGGTGGGGAATAGTGCCAGAAGTCGCCAGAACCCAGACTCAGACAGCATTTACTCCCCAAAAGCTACTGCAAACAAACAAAACTCAAACCCCAGCAACCTCAAGTTCAATACAACCTTATTTAGATGAGGCTGTTAAGCGAGTCACAGAGTTTCGTCTCGATAATGGACTCAAATTTATTGTTTTGGAACGGCATCAAGCACCAGTAGTTTCCTTTGTCACTTATGCGGATGTGGGTGCTGTAGATGAACCAGATGGAAAAACTGGTATGGCTCATGTTCTTGAGCATTTGGCATTTAAAGGGACGACACGCATTGGGACAAAGGACTATAAAGCAGAAAAACCCCTATTAGACCGCTTGGAACAGTTAGACGCTCAAATTCAAGCAGCAAAAGCCGATGGTAAAAAAGATGAGGTTACTCGGTTGCAAGCCGAGTTTGAGCAAGTAAAGTTGCAAGCAGCCAAACTGATTAAGCAAAATGAGTTCGGGCAAATTGTCAGACAAGCAGGAGGCCAGAATTTAAATGCTATGACTTCTAGAGATGCCACCCTTTATTTTTACAGCTTTCCTGCTAATAAGTTGGAACTGTGGATGTCGCTAGAGTCAGAGCGGTTTCTAGAACCAGAATTTCGGCGGGAGTTTTATCAAGAAAAAGATGTCGTTTTAGAAGAGCGACTTCAGTACCAAAATTTGCCTAGTGCAGTGATGTGGGAGAAGTTTTTCGAGACTGCTTTCAAAGTTCATCCCTACAGACGGCCAATAGCTGGTTATGAAGAAGATCTCCGCAACTTAACACCAAAAGATGTCCAGCAGTTTTTTGAGACACACTATGTAGCTAGCAATTTAACCATCGCCATTGTCGGAGATGTCAACCCGGCTGAGGTAAAAAAACTGGCACAAAATTACTTTGGACGCTATAAGTCCAAACAAAAAACAGTTTCCCCAATTCCGACGGAACCACCACAGACACAAATGCGGGAAGTGACCTTGCATTTACCATCTCAACCATTGTACTTGGAAGGTTATCACCGTCCGGCGCTGAATCATCCAGATGATGCTGTTTATGACATCATTGGTGATTTATTATGCTGTGGGCGTACGTCGCGATTGTATAAGTCTTTGGTAGAACAGCAGCAGTTGGCATCAGATTTAGCTGGTGCTAGTAGTACGCCAGGCAACAAATACCCGAATTTGATAGTTTTATCAGCCGCTACGACTTCCGGTCACACAGTCGATGAGTTGGCAGCAGTTCTGCACAAGGAAATAGACAAATTAAAAACTGAGCCTGTTGCAGTGACTGAGTTACAACGTGTGAAACACCAAGTAAGAGCGAATTTATTAGCTAGCCTCAAATCCAATATGGCGATGGCTGAGCAATTGTCGGCATATGAGGTAAAAACTGGCTCTTGGCAGAATTTGTTTAAGTATTTAGATGAAATTGCAGTAGTAACTCCTGCTGATATTGAGCGAGTGGCAAAGACAACTTTTACGCCCGAAAATCGCACAGTTGGTAAGCTGTTGTCGCCAGAGGGGTGAGACGAGCAGAGGTTTGCCGCAGGTTAATGCAAAAGATGCAAAGGAATTAAAGATATGCACAGGTACAAGGTGAATAGTAGAAAGCAAATAGAAAATCACCGAAATTCTGAGCAGCACAAACCGCCGTTTAGACTGCTCTCAAAGTTCAAAATTTCCCAGAGCAAGAAGTTGTTTTATGCTTTGAGTTTAGCTGTTGCCTTTTTAATTGTGACTTTTAACTTTACTCTGGCAGTGACAGCAACGACCAAGCATTATACCGAGTTACAGCTTGCCCCACTACCTGAGATTAAACTACCCAAGTACGAGCGATTTGTTTTAGAAAACGGCATGGTTGTGTATTTGGCGGAGGATCACGAGCTACCTTTTGTGGGTGGTACAGCGTTAGTGCGTACAGGTACTCGCTGGGAACCAGCAGATAAAGTTGGTTTAGCTAGTATTGTCGGAGCAGTCATGCGAACTGGAGGGACTAAAAAGCATTCGTCTGACGAACTAGACAACTTGTTGGCACAACGGGCAGCTGCGGTGGAAACTGCCATTGCCCAATCTAATGGTGCTGCTGCTTTTACAGCACTCAGTGAAGATTTAGACTTGGTATTTGGTCTATTTACTGAGGTGTTGCGAGAACCAGTGTTTGCTCAGGAAAAGTTGGATTTAGCTAAAAATCAAGTGAAAGATAGTATTGCTCGTCGCAATGACGATCCAAATAGTATCGCCGCCAGAGAATTTCGTAAATTAATCTATGGTAAAGATAGCCCCTATGCGCGCACGGCAGAGTATGCCACGGTAAATCGCATTACTCGTGAAGACTTGCTGAAGTTCTACCAACAATATTTCAATCCCAATAATATAATTTTGGGGATTGCGGGGGACTTTGATACCAGTAAAATGCGATCGCTCATCCAAGCTCAGTTAGGTGATTGGCAGCCCCACCCCAACATCACTAAACCCCAACTACCAGAGGTATCACCAGCCAACACAGGTGGTGTCTTTTTTGTCAATCAGCCGCAACTCAGCCAAAGTACAGTTCTCATGGGGCATTTAGGAGGACGCTTAGACAACCCCGATAATGGTGCGCTGAGTGTGTTGAATGAGGTATTAAATGGATGGGGCGGACGCTTATTTAATGAATTGCGATCGCGTCAAGGGTTAACTTACGGTGTAGAAGCTTTTTGGAGTCCCAACTACGATTACCCTGGACTTTTCATTGCTGGTGGACAAACCAAATCTGCTACTACTGTACAGTTTATCAAAGCCTTACAGACTGAAATCAAGCGTATTCAAGAACAAAGAGTAACACCACAAGAACTAGCTTTGGCTAAAGAGTCTACACTTAACTCTTTTGTGTTCGCATTTCAAGAGCCTGGGCAAACCTTGTTACGGTTGATGACATACGAATATTACGGTTATCCTGCCGATTTTTTGTTTCGCTTCCAAAAAGCCGTAGCAGCAACCACAGCAGCTGATGTACAGCGAGTCGCACAGCAATACCTCAAACCAGATAATATGGTGACTCTGGTAGTGGGCAATCAAACTGCCATTCAACCGCCGTTGACGCAGTTGGCAACACAGGTAACACCGATAGATGTAACGATTCCTGGTTCGTAAGTGGAACAGCGTAAATATTTGTAATTGGGATAAGTTAGGGAGCAGGAGGGAAGAGGGAAAATGCTGCTACAATCACAAAAAGATAAGTTGCACAAATATTTTTTGTTATAGATTCAGTGATCGCTATTTTTGTTATTGGGACTTAGACAAAAAGTAGTCCGAAAAAAACATCAAACGTATATACAGAAAGACTTTGACATCTTTTTACTCAGTTTCTTGATATATCTGGGTTTGAAGCATTTTTGAGTCTTCGGTGTAATTTCCTTGCCCTGTATAGGTTTAAGCCTTGTTTCTGCCTCAAAAATTTTTAAGTCTCGTTATTTACTACTTGCTTATTCCGGAAAGAGTTTTTTCAAACATCAAATAGGATTCCTATATTAAGAATAAATTATCTTTAAAGAAGAGAAAAAAACACTAATTTCTTCAGAATTTGTACTTAATTTTTGTGGTATTTGTATATGGGTATAGTCGTTAAATGTAGTATCAAAATCAAATTCTGCTACATCAAGCTTAGAAATTTTGCGGTTGTTTCTTCATAACTGTCAACGAACACCCTAGATTTTTAATGCTGCTGGGTGTATTCCGAAGTATGGGGCTTTGCCAGATGATGCTTCATTAGGTATCTATGATGGCAATCCAAAATGAAAAACGGATCACTCTTCTGGCGAACGAATACTGAGAGCTTTTCCTCACATCACTCTCTAGTTTCTCTCTGATTCTACTATTTTTATCAAGTCAGTTAATCGCAGTATTTATGATAGAAAATCACGATTCCCTACATAATCTTAATTTTTTAGATTCCAGCACACTACATTTGGGAAAACCTCAGCATCTTGGTCTGTCAAATCCTAATGAAATACTTTTTATCGACACTAATATTTCCTCTTATCAGAGCTTAATAGATGATATAAATAGCAATGTCGAAGTAGTTCAATTAGACCCCAGTCAAAACGGGATATTTCAAATCAGTCAAGTTTTACAGCAATATTCAAACCTCTCTGCCATCCACATACTTGCTCATGGAAGCGAAGGTAATGTCCAACTAGGTTCGGAAACTCTCAATTCCAGTACACTATCTCGCTACACAAATGACCTAGCATGGTGGGGTAATGCCCTCAGTGCAGATGGAGATATCCTCTTTTATGGGTGTAATGTAGCCGGAAATGACCAAGGTGAGGGTTTCCTGCAAAACTTGAGTGATATTACCAAAGCTGATGTTGCTGCTTCTGATGATTTAACAGGAAATGCCAACCTAGGTGGAGACTGGGAGTTTGAATATACAACTGGTGCAATTGAAGCCATAATTCCCTGGCAAATTACAACCTTAAACAGCTTTGAATCAGTTTTAGCAACTATCAGCACTGACACCAATATTAGTAGTAATCAAAGCTACAGTGGTGGGTTAATAATTGATGGCGGCAATCTGATAATTAGTGGAAACGTCACGCTAGAAATTGACGGAGATTTTCGTCTTGCTTCCAACTCTAAAATCACAGGTAATAACGATGGTATTACTGATAGTTTAACCATCAAACTAATTGATGATAAATTTGCTTCTGATAAACTTAAAGATAGTCTCGAATACCTGGGTGATGTTAACATTAATGGCTTAATTGGTGGACTCGGACTCAACCAAGTTACTATTACCGCCAAAAATATTAACATTGGTGACAGTGCTACATTACTCACTCGCCAAATTAGTGCTACTGACTTTAATAATGGTAGCTATGATACAGCTATATCTACGGGAGATTCTGGCGATATTAGTTTAACTGCTAGAACAATTACTGCTAGTGGTGCAAAATTCTTCGCTCACGTAGAGAATGATAGTAGTTTTGCCACAGGAGGAATCAAGCTCACAACTTATGATAAAGACATTCGCGCCCCACTAATTTTTGGATGGGTGAAGCAACTGTCACAAATTTCCTTGGATGATGTCACCTTAAAAGGAGGCAACATTGAAATCACATCCCTGGCTGAAGATATTGCCTATAACAGCGATATTCCTGCTCAAGTAACAGAAGCTTTTGGGTTTTTTGGTCTTGATAACTCAGTTCTCTACAATATTCAAAATATAGGTATTCCTCTGTCCATGCAAGCTCGCTGGTCAGAGTCTTATGTAAAAATTACTAATTCAAATATCAATAGCAGTGGAAATGTAACGATTTCATCGAAGGCAGTTGTTGATAGCTCTGTTGAAGCAATTAGTATGCTAGGTAGCGTAGTAGAAAGGGCGCTATCAGCAAAAGGATTGCCATTGAAATTTGCTGGAGCTGGGGGATATGCAAAAGGTGTTGCTGAAACTATAGTTGATGGCACCACCACAATTATCGCTGCTGGTAATGTGGATGTGGTGTCCGATGTAAATACAACAGCAGTAGTTGAAGCCACTGTCTTTGGGAACGTCAATGCCGCTTTTAGTTCTTTGCTAAAACGTGTATCGCTACCTAGTAACGATGCTACCAAAAACGCATTCTCAGCAGCAGTTGCAGTTACTGACACCACATCTAAAACAGTTATTGAAACAAATTCAAGTATCACTGCTGGCGGAAATGTCAATGTTAATGCTGTTGGCGCAGTGGATAGTCAAGCCAGAGGACGAGCAACAATTTGGGTTAATGGTCAATTAACAGTTGGTACTGCTATCAATGTGGATCAAACTACAATTGAAGCCAAAGTAGATGGTAGCATTACTGCGGGCGGATTAGTTCAGGCTGAAGAAATAAAGACAATCGAGAATAGTAGAGTTGACACTAATACGATTACCTTTACAGAAAAGCATAACTTTAAAACAGGTGATCAGTTTATTTACAATGCCGATGTAGATCCAATAGGAATACTGAATGATGGTGCTGTATATGAAGTTTTAGTAGTAGATGATTACACCATTGCTTTAACCGTCCAAGGTGGCTTAGATGGAGTAATTGATATTGATAATAGCCGAGTTAACCACGAGGTTCAACATGGATTTAGCCCGCTCAAAACCTTAATTTTTGATGGTGGTAATAGCGATGTTGTGAATGCTGATGAAAATACCATCAGCATCAACAATCACGGATTAGTCCACGGACAGGAAGTGATTTATTATGCTGATCCTGAAACCACCGAAGAACAAGAAATTGGTGATTTACAAACGGAAGGTACGTATTTTGTCATCGTGGTTGATAGCGACACAATCCAACTGGCTGAATCACGAGATTTTGTTGTACTTAACACTCCAGTTGATTTAACAGTGAGTGTAGGGGATCAACATATACTTTCAACTTATCAACGCCAACAAGCCCGTACACCTGAGTTTGATAGTGCTAGGGCAGTAAAGACTAACGATAATACCATCACTGTTATTAATCATGGACTATATACTGGTCAACTGATCACCTACAACAATAACAGTGGTAATGCTATCAGCGTTGGCGGAACTCCATTAACAACAGGTGCTAGCTACTTTGTGGTTGTGGAAGATGAAAACACTATCAAACTAGCTCTTACTTATCAAAATGCAATTGAATACCAAGTCGGCACAGATGAAGGAACAGTAATTGATATCACTGATCTTGGTTCAGGTCAGCAATTCTTCACCTATGAAACCAGTGCTTTGCAATTTAATCCTCAAGATAGTAATCAAGTAGATCAAGATAAAAACATTTTTACTCTAGCGAATCACGGTCTTAAAACAGGGGATGAAATTCTTTACGAAATTGACGAAACCATACAAACCCAAGAACAAACTATCCTGAACATTAGTTTTGAGCCACAGGATAGAAATAATTTTATAGATATTAATCACGATACTATTACAGTTACTGGACATCAATACAACACTGGTGACGAAATTACTTATACAGAATTAGTTGGGTTAGGGGTTTCTGGTAACACCCTGTATGCCCAACCAACAATTCTGGAATATCCTATAGATAACAACGCGCAATATTATGTTATCGCTGATCCCAACGATAACACTTTAATTAAATTGGCACTGACTGCGGCAGATGCAACTAATAGTATTGCCATTGACCTCAACTCAGATTCCAGTAATGTTGATGCCAATGCTAATACAATCAGGGTAACAACAGGAACAGTCTATCAAACCGGAGATGTACTTACCTTAAATGAATTAACGATTCTCCTGGGTGAAGATACTACGACCAACTACGATGCTACTGTTGATCTGAATACACCACTCTACAAAAACGCCAGTTACCACATCATCAAAATTGACAGTAACACAATCAAACTGGCTTTTACTGCTGATGATGCAACTCAAGGTACAGCGATTAACTTAACCATCGCCTCAGATTTAGATTTAACCAATAACAGAATTTATCTTCCTGGTCATGGACTAAGTACAGGAGACGCATTAACTTACGAAGTAGACTATTTAGGCAGGACAGGAACTCCGATTCAGTACCAGTACAACGGCAGTGATACACCTTTGATTGCAGGTCAAAAGTATTATGTCATCGTCCAAGATGCCAACTGGGTAAAAATTGCTCTTAGTGCAAGTGACGCAGCAGCAGATAATTATATTGATTTAAGCGTGGGTTCGGCTGATGCTCTGCACAGTTTCACTACCACCACGCCTAGTTTTTTGGCGGGAGATATTCCCATTCAAAACCTGAGAGGTGGGGGGCGTTATTATGCGATCGCTATCGATGCTAACCGCTTCATGTTGGCAGAAACTGCTAGAGAAGCAGTCTTAGCAGCACCAATTGCACTCAAAGGTGAAGCCATTGACATTGATACTTCTAGCCTTACGAGTGGTAATCATAGCTTCAGTGAGCAAGAGTTCTTAGAACTGGAAGCAATTGCTACAGATAGCACGATTGACATCGCCAACCACGGTTTTATTAACGGTCAGGCTGTTACCTACCTTGGTGATCCCAACCGATTAGCCAGCACTGGGGGATTGATCCATAACCAAGAATATTATGTGATTGTAGTGGATGCCAATAGGGTTAAACTAGCATCAACCGTCGATGATGCTGCCCTTGGCAACTATATAGACCTGACTAATTTTGCTCAGGCAGTAACCGCAAAATTGTCGTTTGCGAGTAATGACCCTAATGTGGTGAATTTGAGTAATAACACAATTACTCTCAGCAATCACGGACTATCTACAGGACAATTTATCACCTACAAACATGGCAGTACACCGATTGGGATAGCTGGTAATCAAAGTTTAATTGATAACAACCGCTACTTTGTCATTGCCATAGACCAAAACACAATCAAATTGGCTAGCACTTATGCAGATGCGATCGCTGGTCTTAATATCGATTTAACTACTTTAGGCACTGGTAATCAGGAATTTTTGGTTTTAAGGGGTCATCAACTCGTTCATAATCAGTTAACACCAGCACAATTGTCATTTACAAGTAGTGATGCCGATGTGGTGAATCTGAGTAATGACACAATTACTCTGAGCAATCACGGCCTATCTACAGGGCAATTTATCACCTACGACATTAATAATCATGCCACAGGAATTGGAGTAGTTGGTAGTCAAAGATTACTGGATGGGAATGGCTACTTTGTGATTGTTGTAGACCAGAACACCATCAAGTTAGCTGATACTTACGCAGATGCGATCGCTGGTAATGCGATCGATTTAACTGATTTAGGCACTGGAGAGCATTCTTGGCACTATGGTGTTAGTTCCCTGAGATTTGATCCAACTAATAGTGCAGTTGTTGATGATAGTCAGGAAACCTTTACCTTTGCCAATCATGGTTTGACAACAGGCGATCGCCTGCTTTACCAAGGAAATACCGTCCGTAATCAATCCATTGGTAAACTCAATAGCGGGCAATATTATTACGTAGTCCGGATTGATAATGATAAATTCAAGCTGGCAACAACCATAGAAGAGGCATTACTAGCAGAGCCGATTAATGGCAACCACACTTTGACTACTCTGCCAGTTACTAGAGGGATTTCTGTGAATGCTGCCCTCACTGCTGAAGATGTTGCTGAATCTAGGGGTACTTCCGGTTCTAACCCTAGATTCAAAGATTTGATTACTAATGTACCTTTAGCTGCACTATTAGCTGCTAGTACAGGAGCTTCTGTCATTAATCCTAAAACCATCAAGGATGCAATGGAGAAGGCACAGGGTGTAGAAGGATTTCCTAAATATAGCTTGGGCTTGTCAATCTCAGCTAATTACGTCAATCATCAAGTCCATGCGACAGTGGGCGGTACTCTAAATTCTGATGCCGATATAGTAGTCAATGCAGCAGTGGAGCAATTCGTTCAGGTAGGAGGTAATGGTGCCTCTAGTGGTTCTGATGGTGGTTTCGCCATGGCTTTTACCGTGGGGCTTTACACTAATAACGTCAAAGCATTCATTGAAGATAACGCCATCATTGACGCGGCGGGGAGTTTTGCTGTCACCTCTTCTTTGGCATATCCCATCTTAATAGACCCAACAAAGGGATTATCTGCCACAGAATGGACTGAACTTGGTTTTAGTGCGGTTTTTGGCGGTAAACTGGGGCTAGACGAGTTTGTCAACACTTTTACCGTCACGAAAAACAAAGGCAAAGTCAAAGATAATCAACAGCTATTAAAATTTGGTTTTGCTCTATCTGTTGCAGTTAATTTATTTGATAACGATTCTATAGCAATGATTGGTTCTGGTGCCAGGATTAATCAGAACCGGAAAAACACCACCCAATCTGTCAAAGTAAGTGCTATCACTGATATTACCCATGCCCATGTAGTCGGCATATTCACCCTGAATTTAGGGCTTGATGTTGTACTTCTAGGGTTTTATGAAAAATCTCCAGAGGACTTCATCAACATCTACGGTAATCGTGCGGGTAAGGGCATTGGTGTATCTGCGATGTTGGAGGGAATGACAAATACAACCATCGCCAAAATAGAAGATGGTGCAATGGTGCATACGGGGGATGGTGGTGATGGGCTAGAAGTCACAGCCAAGGAAGAAGTTTTTGTGCTGAATTTAGTCCAATCTGGAGGACAGGTTGATAGTTGGGGCTTGAGTGGAACAGGAGGTTCCAGTGTACACGCTAGTGAAACTATCGCTCACATTGGCAGCAACACAAAAATTACAGGTGGTCCAGTTTATCTAGATGCCGATAGTGACATTAAGCGCATTAACTACTTAGGGGCTATCCAAGCATCAGCAGGTAGTTTGGGTATAGGAGCAACTGTTGATGTCACAAAAATTATCCGCAACACCCGTGCAGTAATTGGCAATGAAATTGAACTCGAAGATGATAGCAAGATTGAAAGCATCCCGGATATACTATCCTATCTACAGGTTGCTGATGCTCTGACCATTTTCAGTGAAAAAGGAGAGATTAAAAACTTCAACACTGGTTCTGGCTTGGATATCAATATAACTACCAACACACCACCAAAAGCAGGTCGGAGTGTTCTTGATTTGAATGCTCGCAATAGCGGATATGTAGTGTCAGCTACCTTGGCCGGTTCTCTTGCCAGGAGGGCTGACACTGGTAGTAGTTTCATCGGCTCAAGCCCAACGGCTCTTCTTAGCGATCCTAGCACCTCCTTTGGAATAGGAGTTGCAGGGAGTGTGTCTGTTAGAAATGTAGATGAAAAAGCTCAATCCTACATCAATAGCACTGGCAATGTTAGAGTTGCGGCACCCAGTACAGCCCTAGGTATTGCTCTCAACAGCAAAAATGATACAGACTTTGGTGCAGGATCAGGAGCATTATCATTAATTAAGTTACAAAATCAGACTACCAGATTGGGATTATCTGGGGCTGTGAGTACACATGATATTGAACATAACACTCGTGCCTTTATTGTTGGTGCAAATGTTACCACTGTTGGCAATGTCAGCCTGAATGCAGAAGAAAAAAGCCGAATGATTGGTGTGGCAGTTGGACTCGGTGGTGCAAGAGTACAGGAAGGCGCTGCTGTAGCACCAGCAGATCCACCTAGCACTAGTATCAATACTTTTTCAGGTGCAGTCTCACTTACTTGGAATAATTTTGATAACGTTGTTGAAACCTTCACTCAAAATGCCACAATTACTCTGACACAAGGTAATTTGTCTTTAAAAGCCAAAGATGAATCTGAAATTGTAGGAGTAGCTGGGGCAGTAAATCTCTCCCTAGTCAGAGGAAATTTGAATAATGCTCGTTCTGGTGCTTTTGGGGTGTCTGTTGCCATCAACGAAATCGATAATAAAGTTCGCACCTATTTGACTAATTCAACAGTTCAGGCAGCACAGGTGACTTTAGATGCTACCTCAAACGCAGAGATATATGCTGTAAGTATCGGAGGTACTGCTTCTGATGCCTCCTCAGTCAGTGGTAGTGCTTTTAGTATTAGTGGGGCTGGTACAGGTTCGCAAAACAAGATCAATAGCACTGTTGAAGCATTAATTCAAGAAAACAGTAGTGTTAACACTACTGGTGCTGTTGCCCTGAGTGCAATTGATGATAGTTACATTTTAGCGATCGCAGGTGGTTTAGCGATCAGCTCAACTCGTGGACAGACATCAGCCACAGCCCTTGGTATTGGTGCGGCAATCTCCAATAACACCATCACTACTAAGACCAAAGCTAAGATTGATAAATCCCGTTTAACGGCTGGTAGTAAGGTATCTCTCAACAGTAAATCAACAGCAAAAATTCAAGCTGTGAGTATATCTGCTGCTGGTTCTGGTGGTTCCTCTACAACCTCCAGCGCCTTTAGTTTTGTTGGGGCTGGTGCTGGTTCACATAACGAAATTGACCAAACCATTGAGTCTTTAATCAACAACGATAGTGAGGTGATCACTACCACCACAGGTTTCGGCATTGACGTGATAGCCATTAATGACAGTGAAATAGACGCTGATGCTGGTGGGATTTCCGTAGCTCTAGCCTTGGGAGAAAGCAGTGGCACATCTATCTCAGTAGGGGTTTCGGTAGCAGAGAATCAATTCACATCAAAAACTCGTGCCAAGATTGACAAGTCTCAGGTGACATCCTCTTGGGATCTCACCCTCAAAGCTGATTCAACCACACATATCTCTGCCGTAGGTTGGACTGGGGCATTGGCTGTCGGTTCATCTAGCGCCAGCCAATCCAGAGGACTGGCTATCAGTGGGGCTGGTGTAGGAACAAGCAACAAAATTAACAACACCATTGAAACAGGCATTGATAATAGATCAACTGTCATCAGTTTAGGTAATATCAGCATGATTGCCACTGATGATAGCCAGATTGATGCTGATGCTGGAGCAGTATCCATTGCTCTTTCCCGTGCTTTAAGTGAGAAGTCTTCTGCCTTCTCAGGTTCTGTAGGGATTTCGGTATCTCTAAATGAAATAGAAAACAGCATCAAGAGCTATGTAGATAACTCCAAAATTGATACGGATGGAGCTATCACCATCAAAGCTTACTCAACAGCAGATATCGATGCTCTCAGCATAGGTGGCAGCATAGATGGATCAAGCGGAGCATCAGGTGGAGTTTTTGCCGGGGCTGGGGCTGGGGCTGATAATAAGATTAAAAATACGGCAATTGAAGCCACCATTCAGAATTCTTCTAGTGTCAGTAGCATAGGCGATATTGCTCTAGAAGCAAAGGATAAATCGACAATCACAGCTGATGCAGGTGGTGTAGCTATTGCGCTACTGTCAGGCACGGGAGGTAGTGTTGGTGCCATTAGTATTGGAGTTTCCGTTGCCACCAATGATATTGAGAACAGTATCAAGGCATACATTGATAAATCTACAGTCCAGTCCACAACAGGGGGCGTGAGTATTACAGCTACATTAGAAGAAGCTACTATTGATGCCTTATCAATCGCTGGTGCTGTTGCAATTGCAAACACTGACGCTAGTAATTCCTTTCACAATAACCTTGCGGGTGGTTTCGCTAAACTTTCATTGGGTTTATCAGGATTTGGAGCGATTTCTGATAACAGAATCAAAAATACGATAGAAGCAAGTATTCGTAACAGTGCTGATGTAGATGCCAGTAGAGATATTAGCGTTACAGCTAAAGATACATCTAAGATTGAAGCTGATGCAGGTGGTGTAGGGGTTGCTTATTCGAGGGTGATTCCTGGCTCTCCCGTTGCTATATCGGCAACGATGGGAGGCTCAAGAGCGGTTAATGACATAGAAAACAAAATTCAAGCTTTTATTCAAGGTACAAATACTCAAGTTGATTCTACAAATGGAGGAGTTACCATATCTGCTACTTCCTCTGCTACTATTGACAGCTTCGCGTTAGGAGGCTCTATTGCTGTCAGTGGAATTGCTGGCAAATTTGGTGGAGCTTTAGCTGGAGCAGGTGGTGAGGGAGATAACAGCATTATAAACACCATGGAAGCGGCTATTAAAGATAGTGCAGTAGTGAAAGGAAAAGAGAAAATAACTATCACTGCAATAGACACTGCCACAATCACCTCCATTGTGGCTGGTGGAGCTTTAACATCTGCCATTGCTGGCGCATCTAAGACACCACTATCGATTGCTATAGGTGTAGCACTAGCACAAAACAAGATTAACAATCAAGTTGCTGCCTACATTGATAATGCTCAAGTCTCTTCAACCAGTAACAACATAGAGATCATCGCAGACTCTGATGCTACAATTATTGCCCGTAGTGTAGCCGTATCTATTGCCCTAAGTGCTGCCACAGGTATTAGTTCTACGGGCAGCCAATCAATTTCTATAAGTGGAGGTGGTGCAAATGCTAAAAACGATATTCTCACTAACACTAACACCTACATTAAAGACAGCACTATTGATAGTGTCACGGATTTAACCCTGAAGGCAGAAAATACATCCCAAATTACAACCGCAGTAGTCACCATATCAGCATCAGGAAGCTCAGGTTTAGCCATCGGCGCATCAGTCGCTCAAAATTACGTTGGTGACGGTAACGAAATCAGAGCCTACATCGATAACTCTAGGATCAATGCCCGTGGTAATCTGACACAAACAGCTACATTTGGACTAGAAGATGAAGAAACCATTACTGCCGATGTTGGAACAGGAGCAGGAGCATTAGGAGGAAGTCGATTAGGGGTAGCAGCAGCAAGAGCTTTGTCGTATTTTGGAGCATTAATAAATTTTGTTGAAGGAGTTGCAAAAGGCGCACAACCACCGGCACAACCGCCGGCACAACCACCGGCACAACCACCTGCACAACCGCCGGCACAACCGCCGGCACAACCACCTGCACAACCACCTGCACAACCACCCAGAGACTACTCAATAAGACCGACTCCATCAGCCATTACAGGCAGTTTATCGGGAGCAGCAGCAGATAACAAGGTTGCCGTTAGAGTACAAGCATTTATCAATGGCAATAGTAATAAAGGAATTGCTGCTAACAACATCATTCTTAAAGCTAATGACATCACAAAAATAGAAGCCAACGTGGGTGCAGTTGCCATTGCAGCCTCAGTAGCAAAAGACAACAATCTAGCTGCAACCATAGGAGCAAGTTTAGCGCGCAACAGTGTAGAGAATGTAGTTGAAGCTTATATCCTTGGCACTAATAACCCCACAATCACAGCAAGAACGGGTGGACTGACATTAGAAGCCATATCTAACGCCACCATTGATGCTGTTGCTGTAGGAGTGTCAGTCAGTGGTGCCATCGGTGATAAGATTGCAGTCGCCTTGAATGGTGTAGGAGCAGAAACCACCAACGATATTAAAAACACCATTCAAGCTTACATTGATGGCAGTAAGATAGTTGCCGATACTGGATTGACCACCATTACAGCGAAAGATACCTCCAAAATTACTGCCGATGCAGGTGGTGGCACACTAGGCTTCTCTTTGGGTGGTGCGAACGCAAATAGCGTCTCAATAGGCGTGGGTGTGGCTTTAGCAAGAAATACGATTGAGAACAACATTCAAGCCTACATTAATAATTCCAGCGTATCTGCACCGCCTAGTAGCAGCACATCTTCTACATCTGCACCTGTGACAACTAACAGCATATCTATCAGTGCAGAGTCAGCCGCAACGATAAAAACTATTGCCACCGCAGTAGCCATATCAGCAGCCCTCGGTAATACAGGTATAGCCTTGAGTGGCGGTGGAGCAGAAGCCACCAATTTCATTTTCACTAATACCAACGCCTACATCAAAGACAGCAGCATCAGGGACGTTGGGGATGTGACATTGACTGCCAACTCCCACAACACAATAGATGCTGACGTAGTAGCCGTAGCAGGTAGCGGAGCAGGCAGCACAGGTGCAGGTGGCACAGTTGCAGGAGCCGTAACGATTGGCGCATCAGTAGCAAAAAACTTCATTGGCTACAAAGCGAAAAGAAACGCGGCAGGGTTAATCGTTCCTGAAAAGGAAGTTAATGACATTAGGGCATACATTGAAAATTCCAGTATTCAAGCCAGTGGTAACTTGAGACAAACAGCCACAGCATCGGGCAGCATCACCGCCGATGTTGGTGCAGGAGCGATCGCCATTGCAGCTACAGCCAGTGGCACCAATTTTGGTCTTGGTGTTGCAGGTGTTCTAGCTGATAATCAAATTGCCCAAGTCATCAGTGCATTTATTGACGGAGATAGAGATACCGGAATTGTTGCCAATAGCATCGCCTTGAAAGCTGATGACACCACCGACATTACAGCTAGAGTGGGAGCCGCCGCAGTAGGATTCGCAGTTCTGGGACAGAACTCAGTAGCCGCCTCCATAGGGGTGAGTTTGGCACGTAATGATATCGAAAACGAAGTCACAGCCTACATCAAAAATGCAGACACTAAAGTAGAGACTAGAACAGGTGAACTAACACTAGAAGCCATATCCAACGCCACCATTGACGCTGATGCCGTAGCAGCATCAGTCAGTGGAGCGATTAGTAACAGCATTGCATCAGCCTTGAATGGTGCCTTAAATGGTGTGGGAGCAGAAGCCACCAACGATATTAAAAACACCATTCAAGCTTACATTGATGGCAGTAAGATAGTTGGGAATGGTGGCAGCAACCCAGCTGCTAACTCAGGAGGAACAACCATTACAGCGCAAGATACCTCCAAAATTACTGCCAATGCAGGTGGTGGCACACTAGGCTTCTCAGTGGGAACGGGTACCTCCGTCTCAATAGCCGTGGGTGTGGCTTTAGCAAGAAATGAAATTAAGAACAACATTCAAGCCTATATTAATAATTCCAGCGTATCTGCACCGCCTAGTAGCAGCACATCTTCTACATCTGCACCTGTGACAACTAACAGCATATCTATCAGTGCAGAGTCAGCCGCAACGATAAAAACTATTGCCACCGCAGTAGCCATATCAGCAGCCCTTGGTAATACGGGTGTAGCCTTGAATGGCGGTGGAGCAGAAGCCACCAATTTCATTTTCACTGATACCAACGCCTACATCAAAGACAGCAGCATCAGGGACGTTGGGGATGTGACATTGACTGCCAACTCCCACAACACAATAGATGCTGACGTAGTAGCCGTAGCAGGTAGCGGAGCAGGCGGCACAGGTGCAGGTGGAGTAGGAGGAGCCGCAGCGATTGGCGCATCAGTAGCAAAAAACTTCATTGGTAATCATTCCGACGGTAAGAAAAACCAAGTCAGGGCATACATTGAAAATTCCAGTATTCAAGCCAGTGGTAACTTGAGACAAACAGCCACAGCATCGGGCAGCATCACCGCCGATATTGGTGCAGGAGCGATCGCCATTGCAGCGAAAGCCAGTGGCACCAATGTTGGTCTTGGTGTTGCAGGTGTTCTAGCTGATAATCAAATTGCCCAAGTCATCAGTGCATTTATTGACGGAGATAGAGATACAGGAATTGTTGCCAATAGCATCGCCTTGAAAGCCAATGATACCAGCGACATTACAGCCAGAGTCGGAGCAGCCGCAGTAGGATTCGCAGTTCTGGGACAGAACTCAGTAGCCGCCTCCATAGGGGTGAGTTCGGCACATAATGATATTAACAATCAAGTCCACGCTTACATTCAGAATGCTGATAAGGTAGAAGCCAAAAATGGCTCTGTGACAATAGAAGCGATGGAAAATTCCAGGATCACCTCCAATGCCGTAGCAGTATCTGTGAGTGCTGCCGTATCTTCCGGTCTCTTGACAGGTGCGTTGTCTTTGGCTGGGGTCGGAGCAGAATCAACCAATATTATTAACAACAGCGTCAAAGCATACGTTGATAACAGCACCATCGAAACCCAAGGTGGCAACGCCAGCGATATCAAACTGGATGCCCGAAACACCTCATACATCTCTGCATTGGCTGGAGCAGTTGGCGTTGCTGGTTCTGGGGGATTTACAGCAGCAGCAGGGTCCATTGGTGTTTCCTTAGCGAGAAACTTGATTGGCTATGATTCCATCACCGATAACTCAGGCTATGGCAACGAAATTTTGGCATATATCAAAAATTCGACAGCCACCTCAACCGGGAACATCAAAGTTAATGCCAGCAACACAGAAACAATTGAAACAGTATCCTTTGCCGGTTCAGTAGCGATCGCCGCAGGCACTGCTGGTTTAGCCTTAGCTGGCTCTGGAGCAGAATCAACCAGCAAAATGGCCAGCAACGTCCACGCCTACTTAGAAAATACCCAAGCTACCGCCGGATCTGACATAGAAATCACAGCTACATCCGATAGTCAAGTGACTAAAGCCCATGCCGTCGGGGCGGCGATCGCTGCTGTCATAGGTGAAGGAGGATCAGTCTCTGTAGGGGCATCTAAAGTAGTCAACAAAATTGCAAATAGTGTCCAAGCTTACATTAAGAGTGACACGGCTAAAACCATCCAAGCTAACACAGGGAATGTCTTAGTCTCCGCCGATGTTGGTCGCGCCAGCATCAGCAACGTCACGGCGGTAGTGGCATCGGTTGCTGCAACAGTCAAAGGCTTTGCCTTGAGTGGTGGCGGAGTTGGTTTGGACAACACAATCAATAATCAAGTTGACGCATACATTACTGGGCCTGTCACCGTCAATGCCACCAGTGGTAACGTTGATATTCTCGCCAAGGAAGATGCTTTCCTCTCCAGTGATGCCACGGTAGTAACTATTGCTGCTTCTATTATCAGTGGGGCATTGGGTGTAGCCATAGTGGAAAATGAAATTAACAGCAGCATCCAAGCCTGGGTTGATAATGATGCCACCACAGCCTGGACAAGTGGTACTCCCATCACCACCACTATTAACTCAGTTAACACAAGAGTCCACGCAGATTCAGTTGCCAACATTGACAAAACTTTAACCGCAGGTGTTTCTGCCTCCACTTTTGCAGGAGCCGGGAACGAAGCCAAAGCCAATATCCAAACGATAGTCAAAGCCTTTGTAGAAGGAACAAGACTAACATCAACTAGAGATATTGAAATTAAGTCTACAGCTAACAACCGGGCGAGAAGTTCCGCCAACGGTGGGGCATTGGGAGGACTAGCTGTAACAGCAATGGTGTCTGACGTTAACTTGGGTAGAGGTAACGATGTAAATGAACTAGAAGCCACCATCGGGGACGGGACAGAAGTCACCGCCAACACCTTAAGAATTATAGCCACCAGTACCGATGACCTGTTAGCCGAAAGCGTCGCGGCTGGGGCTGGGTTAGTGGCAGCCGGAGGTGCGAAATCCACTCTCAGCAGTGACTATGCCACCATAGGACAAATTGGTGACAATGCCCAAGTCACAGTGAAAACCCTGTCTATCACCTCCAGCCATACCCAAGATGTTGACTCCTCCGCCGACAGTTATACCTACGGAGGCGCAGTTGGTAACGGAGCAGGTGTAGATAATGAAATTACCTCGAAAGCCAATGTAGATATTGGTGCTAACACCACGGTAACTGCCGATAACGTCATCATCAACGCCATCAACCGCCTGACTAAAGATAGATATACGAACTCTGTAAACAGCCCCATCGGACTATTAAACTCTGCCAACCTCAAATCAGGCTCTGCTGGTGCAGGAGTGCTGACAGTTCTAGAAAGTGGTACAGATATCGGTACATCAAGTAATCCCTTTGCAGCTTTAGTTAACATTGGTAACAGCACTAATATTACCGTCAACGGCACAAACGCCAATCCTGGACTACTGCAAATTGAAACCCTCAATGAAGTGACTGCCTATGACCAGGTAATTATCGAAAGTGCCGGTGTTTATGCTCTAGGCGTGGGTTTATCCAGAATAGATTCCAATACCAAAGCCGGAGTTAACTTAAATGGGGCAACTCTAGAAAATAAAACTGGCGATGTTTATCTCACGTCCCGCACTGATTCTAGTCTCGCTCCCAGCAACAATCTGTTAATTCTAGGTGCTGGCTCAGTTAATGCTGGAGATGCCAAAACCACTACTAACGCCACCAATGAAATTAAAGTTGATCATGCAACTATTAAAGGCAGTGATATTCATCTCTATGCAGGTAGAGATAGTTTTGCAGTTCCCAACCTCATAGATAGTTTTGCCAATGCCGAAATTACTACAGTCAGCTATTTCGGTGTGAGTATTCCAGTATTGAATGCCACAATCAATGAAACTAACAAGGTAGACATTACTGGCACAAGTAATATCCAAGCCCTAGAAGATGTCAACCTAGTGGCTAATGAAGGAATAGGAGGTGGAGAACGAGCCAGAACTGATGGCACCCTCGTCAATTTAGCTATTCCTCCCTACGGATTTCCTCTGACTCCCGATGCTTCTAGACCGTCAATTCAGGCAAATGTCAACAGTACAAATCAAGTCAATATTGGCACTGATGCCACCATTGAAGCCGGGATTAATAACAAGTCAGTGGTGCAGATTAAGCCTCTGAGCTTAAATGGTGTAGAACAGTTACCTAGTTCCAAATTGGGAACGCTACTGAGCAATGATGAAAAAACCGCTTTAGGACTATCGTTAGATACAGCCTATGAATACAGCCGATTAGATTTAAATAACATTACCTTTAGTATTTCCACTGACACAGTAGTCAAGGTAGTTGCCAATGCTAACCAAGGAGGTGAAGTTGGTAATTACTATCAATACCAGCCCATTACCGGAGGTGCTTCCGATACAATTATTCTGCAAAATGAGGACTTCTCAAACACGGCTAGATGGACAAACCTAGGTGCCACCTTGACAGCCGAACAACAAGAAGCCTACACAGTTTACCAAAGTAACGTCACACAAGATTTAAAAGCACAACTCACAGATAAGTTTTACGTTATTAAGCCGCAAGACTTAGATGCAGTCACCCTCTCCTATGCCAACGTCGGTAATTTGTTACTAGAACAACGGGAGAAAATTCTGGAGTGGATAGCTAATCACTCAACTAAGGCTGAAGCGATCGCCCGTTATGAGGTACAATTAGCCGAACTGGATACCACATTAAAAGAGTTGGGTTTATCGGAAAAAATCGAAGTCAATGGACGAAATATCCAAGTCATTAAGAGAGGGTTGGATCTGTTATTTGTGAATTTGCCAGATATTTATGCAGCCCCAGGCTCAATCTTTATCGAAGCAGATAGCATGAGTGCAGGTGATTTCACTTCCTTGCTAGGTAACAGACTCAAGGCTCGTTCTGGTGCAGAAATTGACATCCTCAATCAGTCTCCATTTACCCTGACAGTCAACGACACCGTTATCCGTGATAACAAGCGAGTCACAGTTATTGATGGTAAGTATACAGTCCTGCAACCTGGAAATGTTTACGTCAACAACATCCTAGTTGGTGGCGCTAGTGTAAATGTAATTCCCAACACCACATTAGTTAAGTATGGTGATCAAGTCTACCGCTATATTGGCAATACTACCCAGAGATTGTCTTTGTCTGAAGTAAGTTATGATACTGATGCAGCTTGGGAAGTAGATATTAATGAGAATGCCAATAGCTTTGTCCCAGACGCAACACGGAATAAATTTGTTGCAGAAAGTAAGAACATCAGTATTGTTCAGAATGCCTTCGCCAATAGTGCCTACAATATAGGTAATCTGGTAATACCACAGATTGACCAGGATTTGTATATCATCGGTGATGTTGTCAATGAAGCCGGGGATTTATACATCAACAATGAAGAAGGCAGTATTAACGTCTCCGGGGAAATTAGAGGCGAAAATGTGACAATTCAGGCAGTCAGAGACTTTAACCTGAATACCGAGGACTGGTTGCACACCAATCAAGATCCCCGACAATACATTGACTATAATGGAGCGCGGGCAGGAGTATACAACGTCAATGGGACTCCGAAGTCCGAAACTTATACCCAGGGGTCGAATGTTGGAGAACAGACAATATTGGGTATCAAGGTTGGAGGACAGAACTTAGATGCAGGTATTAAGCGCAATCAATCTGCAATTTTAGCCCAAGGCGCGATCGCAGTTACAGCCCGTTATCTCAATATCAACGGCTTAATCCAAAGTGGTGTCGATACCGTTGAATTGGAAATATCTCCTGACTTCAACCCTGGTACAACTACCCAAAGCTTGATCGATGATGACGGTAATATCCTGGCTGGTGTGAGTTTTGGTACGGAAAATGTACCAGTGAAGGGTTACTTTGATGCGGCACAGGGTGCGATCGTCATCGAAGATATTGTGCCGCAAGGTGGCAGAATTACTCTAGCAGGTCAAATTCTCAGTACAGGTAATGGTCAACTCAAGGTTGCTAACGGTTACGCCAGCGTCGATATTAACAATGAAAGTGCCTACAAACTCATTCTCAACCGCATTGACACGACTACCAACCGAGAAGGCATAATTACGCTTGTTGACACATACAGCAACAGCGATCCTAAGCAATTCAAAAAGGTTGAGTATACTGTTAGTGCTGGCAAGATTAAAGAAACCAAATATACGGGAACTCGCCGAGAAGGCACTACCAACATTGACTACACCCTGGAAGGTTCTCCCATTTCCCATAGCTTCAGCGTCACAATTCAATATCGACCAACTACAGGCTTACAGTACGTTTGGACAGAGGGACAAGAGAAAACAAAGGTTTTAGTTGAGAAGTTTGAAAAGAAAAGCTTCAATCTCTTCGGTTTTGATTGGGATGATCTAGCAAAAGATCCTGGAAGACGTGCCTGGGAACAAACTACTTTCCGTGATGACCAACCCCTGCTAGAGTCTGAGTCCTTGGCGATCGCTACACCCAGCATACCTACTGTAGCCCTCATTCAAAACACTTCACTTGTGAGGGATGTTTCAAATAACAAGATATACCGCTACATAGATAACAACGCTGAATTAGAATTATCACTCCAAGACTTCACAGACACAAGTAAGTGGCAAGATACTGGCACTACCAGCACTAGCAGTATTACCGATAGACTAAATAATAAATTTGATAGCAATTACATCAGTGTACCTATATACACGATCAGCTATGAACAAAGGAACGATAACAGCGTAGACCTGATTAAAGACACTTCCCTAGTGAGGGATGTTTCTACTAACAAGATATACCGTTACATAGGCAACAACGCTGACCTAGAATTATCACTCCAAGACTTCACAGACACCAGTAAATGGGAGGATACCGACACCACCAGCACTAGCAGCATTACAGATAGACAAAACAACAAATTTGACAGTAATTACGTCAATTTCTCCAGAACTATAGACAACTGGACAAGTGGCGGTGGTTGGTTCAGGAAGAAAACCTATCACACCAAAGTCACAACCATTACTGGACTCAAAGACTATTACACCCACACTTTAGCAGCCGATAACCCCATTGATATTGAATTTATCCAGGGTTCGGCCACACCAGAAATCAAGATTCATGCCAGAAATGACATCTACCTACAGGGCAACATCGAAACGCCTGATACTGGTAGCGTCAGTTTTACCACTACCAATGGTTCAGTGACATCTGCGCCAACCGTAGCAATTTTCAGTAAAATCAATAACGTCAATGTCGGTGGTGGTTTCCAGGCAAATATTGAAGGCAGTTCCCACCCATTGAGTTTGACAGCAGGTGGCAATATTGATGTCACAGCAGTTTCAGTAGACAACGCCAGCAGCAGCTTTGTGATCGGAACAATTACCTCCACTGGTGGTAACGTAATTATCAATGCACAGCATGGAATTACCCCAGAAAATTCTAATTCCCTGATCACTGGGCAACAAATTGAACTGTATGCTCAAAGCGGGGCGATAGGAACTGCAACTAACCAACCAATTCGCATCAACAGCACCACTGGAGTGACAGCCCAAGCCAACGGTGACATCTATCTCCTAGAAACATCAGGGGATATGAAACTGGGTACACCTTCAATTGGCACAACTGATTTAGTATCCATCAAGTCTGTAACCGGAGACATTTATTTAGAAACTACCAATGGTTCAATCATCGACAGCTTCATCGAAGATCCGTCAGTTAGTTCCAAACTCATCGGCAGAAGCATCAACCCCTTATTACAAGCACAAATTGATGCGGGTACTTTCACCTTAGAATCACTGCAATATCCACTGTCTCCCAATCTCTACAGCTTCCTGTATCCTAATGCAGAGTTCTTAGGGGTGAACCAAAGTCTGAGCAGCAGCGAAAATATCAATATTAGTGGTCGAAATATAACTGTCAAAGCCACAGGCACAAATGCCCAGTTAGGCAGCATCTCAGATAAGATATCAATTGATTTTTCTGGTGGTTATGACAGCTTATCAACCGCCAATAAGCAAATTCTCTCCACCGCCACCGCCTCTGATGTGGTGGGTGTAACCTACGAGATTTACACCTACCTAGGCGATGATGCTACAGGTGTTGACCTAGCTACAGCCGACTTTACTGACACAACATTATGGCAAGAACTACAAATTGACTTGATCTCTCAAACCACGAGGAAAGTTGAACAAAAAGTATCTATCTTGACCGGTCAAACCGTCCTAGTACAGTATGAAGCGGCTGAATACGGTATTTACAAGTACCTAGGTGACGACGCAACACTGGATTTATCACAACAAGTCTATGGTAATCTCCGTCTGTGGGAAAAAGTCAGAACCAGTTATGACACAGACACAGGCAGAAATGTCAATCTGCTCAACGGACAATTGGTGCAGAATAAAGCCGTAGTTGAGCATTTAACTCTGCAATTAATTGATGATATTGACATTACTGTTACTAATAACCTCACCATAGATGCAGGTGATGCGGTAGCAGTACAATCTTCAGGCAATATGAAGATTAATCACCTCAATGCTGGTAATGATGTGCGTCTGCAAGCGGCTGGAGACATCTTAGATAATGGCACCGATGCCACAGCCGCTATTACTACTACTTCTGGGGGTCTACTATTACGTACCGAGGGTGCAGTTAAGGGATTAACAACTGATAACTCGTTAAGAGTCAGTTTGGCTGCTGACGGCAAACTCAGTGCCGAAGTCATCGGTGAGATTCATCTAAAACAAGTCGCAGAAAATACCTTATTTATTGATCAAGTCAATGCTGGTGGCAATGTCACATTAGCAGCACCCACAGCCGGAATATTGGTAAATATTATCTCCTCTACGGGTAGCGTCAATTTACAAGCACAAGGTTCTATCCTCGCAGCCGACCAGCCCAACGAGTTAAATATTCAAGGTTCTGCAATTGACCTGCAATCCACACAAGGTTCTATTGGTGAATTTACCAACTATCTAGATATTGATGGTGTAATTAATGCCGCAGCTTTACAAGGTGATATTTACCTCAACTCCCCAGAAAATCACCTGAGAGTTGGGCAAATTAACACTCAATTTGATGTGGGATTGCGATCGCGATCATCCATTCTAGATACAGAAGACACCACTGTTGATGTCATTGGTAGAAATATCACTTTAGAAACCATAGGTAATATTGGTACAGTTACCGATGTTCTAGAAATCAACACCGACTCAGTAAATGATGGTGAACTCACAGTTACCAGTGGCGGTGATGTTTATGTTCAAGAAACAACGGACGACCTGTTTGTTAACCAAGTAGACGCAGTTGGTCATGCAGATATCGCTGTCATATCGGGTGATATGCGCGTCGGCTCAATCACCGCAGATACCCTAGATTTAGACGCGAATAATGGTCTGTTTATCTGGGGCGCAATCACCACAGCCAATCAAATGAACTTGGTGGCAGGTACTTCTCGACTACAGAACTATGATGATTATTTGAGTGTAGGATTGCCTGATGACCTCTACCTCAAAGCACTACAACCAGATAACTTCTCCCTCTTCCTCGTCGGAACTCTCACCAGTAATGCTGACGATGCCACAGTCAACCTAGAATTTAGTGATGATGTAATTCTGCGCGGTAATATCAACGTCAACGGTAGCAATTCCGATCTGAAGATTCGCTCTGAGGGTTGGGTTTACATTGAAAGCTTCCTCACCGTTGAGGATAAGATCGACATTCTCGGTGGTTACAGAGCCGATGGCAGCAGCACAAACACCTCTAATAGTCAAGGCTCCAGTATTTATGTCCACGGTACATCCAGAGTCAACACCAAGCAAGCCGGTAGTAGCATCAACCTCAAAGGTGCAAAAGACGTTGATATCTTCGGTGCGGTAGTTGCAGGAGGCACAATTAATGAAACTGGCGTTACCTGGGCTGGAGATGATTCTAGTATCACTGTAACAGCCCAAGAGCAAGTCTTCCTCGACACTGGTTTATTAGCTTCCAAAGCCATCACCATCAATGGCGGTGTTGCTGGAGTCGATGATCATAATTTAGCTGTATTGGTGACACCAGCAGGTGGTGCCACAGCCGCAGGTTTCACCTCTGATAACTCTGGTGGACTGTTGACTATCAACAGCACTGGTGACATAGAAATGATGGGAACCCTGGTGGCT
Source organism: Nostoc sp. PCC 7524 (assembly GCF_000316645.1). Lineage (NCBI taxonomy): Bacteria > Bacillati > Cyanobacteriota > Cyanophyceae > Nostocales > Nostocaceae > Nostoc > Nostoc sp. PCC 7524. Next base: position 1,586,396 of record NC_019684.1, on the reverse strand, counting down.
GGTGGTCAGTTGAATCAGACCTTTGATGTTGATGGAAATCTGCTCACCCAAACAGTTACCTGGTCACGTAACTACGGTGAAATTAAAATTAACTCCCAAGGTCAAGCATTCATTGGTGGTAACACAGTCAACCAAGAAGGTACACCCATTCAAACAGGTGGTTACTTATTTGCCAATGACCGCATAGAAGTTACTGGCGGTACACACAGTTCTGGTACAGGCACATATATTCATGCTGCTAGTGAATTAGTTACCCATAATGCCAATAGTTCCATTGCCATCAAATCTGTCCAAGATGCAGATATCCAAGGTTTACTGTTACCGGGTGGAGAAGTAATCCCCGTCAGAGATGCCAACGGTAAGTACATGGGGCGTTATACTAATAACTTCGGTGGCGACTCAACTATCACAATTACAGCAGACCATCAAATCCGCATTGGTCAAACACTGCAAGCCGGGAAGCAAATAGACCTAATTGGTGGCATTGATCCTGTAGAAGCAGGTGTAGATTATTCTGGCAAAGGTATAGTGTTGTTTGGCTCAACCCAAATCGAAACTTGGCAAGCCAATAGCCAAATTAACCTCAATGCACCGGGAGAAGTGGCTATTTTGGCACCAGCACATACCAACGAAATTGAAGCGACTGGTTTCTACGAGTTAGCCACAGGTGTTGTTAGTCAAGATGTCACCTTAGAAATACACATCGATAGAGTAGATTTTGAGATTGTAGCCAGTGTCACCTTACCCAAATCTGCCACCGAAGATAACCAAAGCGTTGCTGACCTAGTAGCTGATTTACAAACTGCTCTACAAGGGGCTAATTGGACAGTTGTGACATCTCAAGATACCACGACTCATCCTGTGGGTAGTGCCTACACCGGCTTTAGTGATGCAGACATGAAGGTAAAAATTCGGGAAGGACGGTTAATGTTGACCAGTTCCTACGGATTTAAGTTAATCCAGAGTGGTTCAAGTAATGCTGACCTGTTAGGCTTCACCAACTTAACCAGTGATTTAACTTCTAGCCTCCCCTACACAATCAAAGCCATTCACTCCGGTTCAGTGGTTAGTATTGGTTCACCCACAGCCACCAACGGTAAATTATATATAGCAGGAAAAGTGATTGCCGAAAGTGCGATCGCTCTCTACAGTGGTACATCCCCCGATGGTATTGATATCGACCTCGACTCCACAGGTTTACTAGAAACCATCAACGGTTCCATCAACCTCAATGTGGGTGAATACGGCGTAATTAAAGGTGATATTATCGCCGGCGGCACAGATGCAGATATCATCCTCACTGCTAACAACACCCTAAAACTACACGGTAGTTTAACTGCAACTGAGCAAGTTCAACTCAGTGCCGGAAAAACTATAGTTCCTGGAGAAACCAGTATTCACACCCTGGGAACCAGCAAAATTGATAGTCGCTCCCTCAAGATCACAGGTTTAAATAATGTCATCATCGACAGCACCATCGGTAAAGACAAAACCAACATGACCAACATTGAGATTGCTGCCACCGATGGTGATTTAACCCTAGCTCGTATCTCTGGCAGAATTATCACCAATGCAGACATCATCCTCACAGGTAAGAATGTCAACATAGAAGGGGTACTGCGGCAAACTCAAGGTGATGGTGATAGTAACACCACAGAATTAGTCATAGCTGCCACAGATACAACCACCTTGATGACCGATGTGATTAGCCAAGGGTCAATTAGTATTGTTGCAGGGGATGACATCTCCGCCTACAACGGTCAAATATTAGTACAAGGCACAGGTGAAGTTCTCACCATCAATCAAACCAATGCCAACGGTAGCATTAACCTGGGTCGCACAGTTGTTGTGGATAGCAAATATCAACAACAAGGCTTAGATTTAGTAGCAATCAATAACCTTCGTCTCAATAGTAGCGGTACAGTTAACATTGGTTCTGGAGTCCGTCTATTCACCAGTGGCGATAACAGTAGCATCAATGTTACAGGTGATGTCATCAACGTAGTCGGTTCTCTGGCAGCAGGTGCTAACCTGATCAACGATACCCGTACCTGGACAGGTAAAGTAGCAACAATTAACCTCAACGCTACTGACTTAGTTACCTTTGGAGGTGCAGGTGCAGATGGTACAAACATAGTCACTCGTGGTGGTAGTGCAGCAGCAACAGGCAACATTAACATCAATGTCTCTGGTGGTACAAATCAACTAGACTTGTTGATGAATAGTCTCAGTTCGATTCAGAGTGATACCACAGCCCGCTTTGGTGAAACAGAAACACTTACTTTTACCAATGACACCGACACCAGCATTAACATTACTGCCCAAGGTCAAGTAGAAATTGACGGTTTAATTCAGGCTTACGACAACAATGCAGATATCACCATTGACAGTGCAGGCTTATTGTTAATTAACGGCTACCTGTACGCCGAAGACACTCTTAACTTGGATGGTGGCACAAACGCCGAAAGGTATGGCTTAATGCTCACACCATTAATTTATCAAGATACCCAGGGACGTTTAGTTAACAGTTCCGGTTTCTACATCAATGCCGTTGGTGAATATGTGGATGCTGACGGAAATCAATTAGCTGTTCGTGTCGCACCTATTTCTACTACAGAAGACCTTGACAACCTTACTCGTGTGAGTGGCGGTACACTCGAAACTGGAGTTGGAGGATTCATTAATATTTCTGCTGAGGCAGGAATTGTTCTGCGTGGTCAAGTCGCACCAGCCAATGCTATTGATGGTGCAGTCAGAGCCGAAAAAGTTACCATTATTAGTGAAAACAACACTGGTGATATCTTCATCGACACTATCATAGACGCAAGAAGTCAGGTCATAGTTAAAGGTAATAATCTCTACCTAGTTGACTACCAAGAAAGCAATCCCCAGTCCTCCATTCGTCCCAATAACGCCCTGATTAAAACCTATGGTAGTGGCAGTTTATCCGTCACTGACCCAGCCATTCAAATTCACGGCACAGGTGAAGTCGTGATTGCCCTTAGCCAAGCACCTCTGACCCGTGCGTTGGTAGATTCCCATCAAGATATAGAAGTAATCGCCGATAATCTTTGGATACAAGGATATTTAGAAAGTGGTGCTGGTCGTGACATTACCCTTAATGTTGTCAATGCTGCTGAAATCAGTGGTTTAGTTAACGCAGACGGCAACTTAGCAGTCCGAGCTGGTGTTGACCCCAACTGGTCACTAAGTACACTCCGGGGAACTGTTACCCGTTCTCAGTTAACAGGAGGTAACATCCTCATCAACGGTAAAGGAACTTTGCAATCTACCACAGGTACAGTGACGCTGTTAGCGGGTGGCACTGTGACTGTTGATGCTGACTCTACTGTAGGAGGTAATAAACCAGTACCTGTCCCCTCGATTAATCAACGTGCCATTACTGTTCCTGTTGTCGTTGGTACTAAGCAGGTTGCTGATGGCACAATTCAAGTGGCAGTTATCAACTGGATTCCTACTACTACAGTGTCTCAAGTAGGCACAGAATTATTCAAAGTAGGGAATAAGTTCTACTCTATTGATGCTACGCTCACCCAAGATAGTTACTGGAATCCCACCACTCAAACAGAACGGGAATGGTTTATTAATCAGGTTGACTATACGACAAATGGCATTAACTGGGCAGCTTATCTTGCCACTAAACCCACCAACCCTAACCATAGTTTTAAGGAGTTAAGCCCTGAACAGAAAAATGCCGTGATGAAGTCTTTGGGGTACTACAAACTCTATGACTTCAGCTTTACTAATCTCAAGCAAAATCAAACTATTAATGGCAACACCACAGTTACAGACTGGAATCCTAGTTGGAAATCTACTACAGCTAAAGAGATTATTAACATCCAGGTAGATGGTTGGAGTGATAAATACATCCGTGTTCCTGTGGGTGCAAAAGCTGACTTAGAAGATGTCTTGGGAGTGGTTCAAAGTTCTAGTCCATATGACTGGAATGAAAAGGTTGGTTACTATTGGGATACAGCACAAGCTAAGTACACTCAAGACAGATCAGTTTTCACACCAGATATCAAAAATGGTGTTTGGCTTGTTGATTATGATAATAGTGAGGGACGTTGGGCGGTAAGTTACCACGATAACACCGGTAATCGTCAATATGCAATTAATGAGCGTTCCGATACTCCGGTTCATCGTCAAGATCCTAATTGGGGGGGTAATCAAGTAGGTTATGATTATCTGGGTAGATACGTTTTTGCTCCTCTTGATGGCTACCTCTCAAAAACCGCCGCGCTCTCTTTTGATTCCACATTTGCAATTCGTGACAATGTTGTTGTAGGTTATTCTCCTCGTGAGCAATATAGTGATGGTTGGTATACCTATAGACCCTTCGGTGATGTAGATTCTCTAGACCTCAATGATAACTTCATCACTGTTTATACTCACGGGAATTATAGTGGTGCAGCATTAAATATTTACACAACTGACTACTTCTACTTAGGTGACGTACCAGGCTTTAATAATACCGTTTCTTCTATCAGAATTCCTTCGGGAATGCGTGCTACAGGCTACGAACATGGATGGGTTGATCCATCAAGACGAGGTGCGGCTTATCTTTACACAAGTGATACCCCTGATGTACGTTATGGTGGTCAATACGTTGGATATAATGGCGATCCAAATAATAATCCCGTTATACTTTTCAATATTCGTTGGACTAATGTGCATCCTAGTGGACTAAATGATCAATATGGCGCATTCAAAGTAGAACGACTATACAGAGTTTGGACAGGTGGATATCTTACCGAAACCCAGTATGACTACCTCTACAATTGGACATCAACCACTACCGACATTGAAGACCCACGCCAAACAATACAATACCGGTGGACCGGCAAAGATGAAGATATCTACGATAACCGCCCGGTATTTGAAACCCGCAACTTTATTACTAGAAATGTAGAAATCAAAACCGAGAATAAATACCGTACGGAAAATATCACTGAAGACCAAACAATTTGGATTGTGGAACGGTCAGACGGTGGTAAGAACAGACCCTTCGGTAAATTTGACAATGATTCCATCCGAGCAGTTAACGGCATTACCATTGATGCGGGTGGTAAGGTGAACATTAGTGGTCAAGTTCTCACTACTGGGATTAATGCAAACATTACCATCACCAGTGGCAATGATGTAGAAGTGAAGGGTAAATTACCAATCGGTGCAGACATTGGTACCACCATTGCTGCACCTGCTGTAATTTCTACCCAAAATAACCTCTCTATCACCGCAGCTAATATCAACGTTTCCGACCTGAGTGAATTACGTGCCAATGGTAATAATGGCAAAATTAACCTCACTACCAATTCTGCCACTGGTGACATTAACTTTAGTGGCAATGCCATAGCTGGAAACATTGGTACTAACGGTAGCCAGATTAGATTCAATGCTGGTAATGATTTGAATTTGGCAGGTTTTGCTAGTGCTAACAACAGCATCACCGCTCATGCTGGTCAAGTAGGTGGTAATGGTAACATTTCAGGAGATGCTTTTACTTACCTGCAAACAGGCTCAACGGGTAGCATTACCATTAGAGCAGGGGTAACTACTGGTAATATTGATTTGCCTTCCAGTTGGCTAGACACAGGTAAACTCACCATGACAGCCTCCCAGGGCAGCATCAATAACTACAAATTTAATAACGATATTCGCCAACATGGTTTAATTACAGCTAACACCACGAACCTAACAGCGAAATCAGGTATTAACGCCAACCTCAAAACTAACAATCTAGTTGTTACGAACACCAGCACAGGCAACATTGACCTGACAATAGATAAAAAAGACAGCAGTGAGGTCGCCACGACAGTTACTACCAACAACGGCGATATTACCATTAATGCCATCAGTAGTATCCGTCTGCAAAACGTCAGAGGTTTAGGTAGTGGAAATGACATTACAGTTGTAGCCAGTGGTGCAGTCACCATTGATCGCTTACAAGCGGCTGATAATTTGACCTTAAAAGCGACGGGTAATTTAGTTCTGGATTTAGACGAGGTTGCTTATTTATCTGCTGGTAACTTGATGACTGTTGCGGCTAATCACATCACCCGCAATAATACCAATAACATTAGTGCCAATACTTTAGCCCTCAAGACTGTTAACGGTAATGTTAACCTCTACACCCAAGTCAGGAACCTCAACTTAGTAGCAGGTGGTACAGGTAACGCTGCAATTAATAACAGTGCTACTAATCTCAACCTGACCTCGGTGGAAATTGGCAATGGCGACTTTACCTTAACAACCACTGGTACACTCACCGCTACCTTAGTGAAGTTGATGAACAACAGTCAAGCCCGCACCTTTAGCCTAACTGCTAATGGCGACATGAGCATTGGTCAGATTGATGCTGGTTTGTTCAGTAGCTATGACAATAGTGGGAATCCCCTGAACTTCAGCCAAATCAACCTCACAGCTAATGGAGGTGGTGATATTGTTGCTCTCAATGACAATGATGGTATTGCTGAATTGATTGCCGCCAAGGCTAACCTGACAACTAACGCCAGCACAGGAAACATTGGTTTAATAGAAGTTAATGTGGGTGAAATCACAGCCAATGCTTACGGTGATGTGAAGATTAAGGGCTTGGGTGTAATTGGTAATAATAACCGTACCCTTTCTGTTGACAGCATTACTTCCACCACTGGAAATATCTTAGTTTCCAACATTGGTACATTGAAAACATCTGCTCAACTCACGGCTGGTGCTAGTCGTACCATTGACTTGAGTAGTGAAACAGAAGATTTAATTATCGACCTGCTGAATACCTCAGATACTGATCAGCTTTTGAGCAGTCACACCTTAAATTTAGCCGCAGCAAAACAGCTTGATGTTAACCAAAATATTGTCCTGGAGGCAGGAACCCTATTCTTAGAATTTGGCAAATTGAGCTTAATCCAGGGCAGTGTCAAACTACCAACTATCAACGTCGCAGTAGGCACACCCTATATCATCAACTTCTTAGCCACTGAGCCTGGTAATGAACCCACTTTTGAATGGCGCATTGATTGGGGCGACGGCACGATAGCAACCTTTGGTAGTAACACCACCTTTGCCAGCCACATTTACACCAATCCTGGCCAAGCTCAAATTATCATCAGCGCAGTCGATGAGGACTCTGCACCCAAAAACATCAGCATCACCCTCTCAACGAATCAAGTCAAGACAGTAGGTCCTAACACCATATTCCAACACACTGAAACTAAAGTTGATCGCAGCAATTTAGTCTCTATTACTGGTCAATTCGCTGATATAGAACTAACAGATACCTACACTGTGACTATTGATTGGGGTAATGGTACTACCTCCAATGCAGTAGTCGATGCGACTACAGGCACATTCACTGCTACCTATGAATATAAAGTCATCAGTGGTGATGGTAGCCGCTCTGCTGTCAATGGTAATAGCGGTGATGACCGGATTTTTGGCGGTGTGAATAGTAAAACGATTACTGGTGGTGTAGGGGATGATGAGTTTGTTTATACCGACCTCAACCAAGTGGGTCATCGCATTGCCGACTTTGAAGTTGGGAGTGACAAAATCAATCTCAGCCAGCTACTTGATAGCTTGGTAGATGGTGGTTATCAGGGTACGGATGCTATTGCTGATGGTTATGTCAGATTGATTAACGGATCAACACGCACTGTAACTAATAATGATGGTAGTCTTACCAAAATCCCCAGCACAATTGTGCAAATTGACCGTGATGGTCAGTCTGGTTCGGCTATGTTCCGAAATTTCTTAATTATTGAGAATGTTGCTCTGGAAGATATGAAGAATCCTAGCAATTTCATCTATGACGATGTGGATCATTACATTGTGACTGTCACTGTGACTGACAATGATGGTCGTAAATATACTGCCACCACTACTGTTAGTAAACTCATCTAATCTTTCGGACTCCTGCTCAGGTGGCAATGAGAGTACAAGTCAGAGCAGAACAGTTAGGTTTGAAAAAATACCCTAGCCACATGACAGTTCATCACTCACACAATCAGGTGTTTTATAGAAAGCGATCGCCTGACTTTCTACACAGATCGTGACTCATAAGACTAGAAAAGAACAAATGATTGAAAATGCCAGCAGCACTAAGAATAAAACTGACTATAGAGCAAGATAAAACGTTTTCCTATTTGAGCCTTGCAGATAATGTACCTCGAAGAGCTTCTCCGTGGAAATTCTCCTCATAATTAAACCTAAAAATCGTACCTGGTAGTAAATCTGAACTTGGTAAAACGTGATTGTTAGTTAATAATAAATTCTGAGCCACTAGAAACCCTGTCCCTGACCAGCATCCTTGGCTACTTCGCACTCCGATATAGGCCACTGACCTTGCAACTGCAAGCCCCTGCTGTAAAAATGAAATTGGGCGTAGGGTATTTTCTCCAATTATTTTCTCGAATATGTCTGCTACAGTTTCTCTTCCTCGCCAGTCATTTATCGCTGGTAATGCGGCGATTGGTGTCATCATGTCATATTTTGTAAGCAGCTTGTCTAAAAAGTGTTGCTGCTGCATTCCCACAAAGCCTTTCACAGTATTTAAGAAACGTCCTAATGCTTCTTGTTCATAAGTTAAACGCCCGTAATTAGATAAATAGCTGACTATTTCACTAACTGCAACAAAGGTCGCTCCAGAAATGTCAATCATTGGCAACAACTGTTTTAAATCTGCTTGTTCCAAAATTTGCTGACGCGATCGCTCTGTAGCTAGTTCTGGTATATCTTTGAGAAGAGTTATCAATTGTTTGCGGTCTTCAACTTCTAGGTTAACCATATCTAGAGTCTTTATGTGCAAAACAATAGCCAATGAGGCTGAGGAAATTCTATTGCATAATGAGTAAAATTATACAATATTATGTGGATATCAGGCTAGACTGCAAAAGACACAAAGAAACTATATGAACATTAGAGAGCGTATATCTGGCTAAATTGTGCCGCATATTTTTGGACAATAATTCTTTAAAACTGACAATAATTATTTAATGTACAAATGGAGAATAGGGAACTCGAATCCCTGGCCTCTGCGGTGCGATCGCAGCGCTCTACCAACTGAGCTAATTCCCCGAACAGTGCTGAGTGCTGAGTCTTGATTTGAGGACAGTTAATGTCAACCCTCTGCTACTGTAGCTTATTTTAACATTCACTCATGCTGGGCAGGGGCTGTTTACCAGAAAACACTTGTTGTACTCGTTCTAGTTCTAAGTCAGTCAGATAATCTACCGTCCAGTTACAGCAACGCTGGAGCATATGGAAGGGATAAGTATTAGCTACACCCAACACTTGCATTTGTGCGTGTTTCGCGGCTTGGATACCTGCTGGGGTATCTTCAATTGCCAAGCATTCTTGGGGTTGGAGATTTAAGTCGGGATACTCCTGATTGAGGCGTGCAACTGCGAGTAAATAACCATCTGGTTGGGGTTTACTGGTAGTGATGTCATCCCCAGCCACGATCACTGTAAAATATTCTGCTAGTTTGGCTCGCTCTAATACCAATTCAATTTCTTGATGCAGCGCACCACTGACTATAGCTAGTTTGAGATGCTGGGAACGCACCTGATATATCAAGTCTTCTACACCTGGATATATGGGCAGCTTTTCTAGCTTATCCAGTTCCAGTACATAAGCTTCAGCTTTGCGGTGGAGTAGCTGGGTTAAGTATTCTTCACTCACGACTCTACCACGACTTGCTAGCAATTCTTGAAAACAAGCGCGATCGCTGCGTCCTAATGAAGCTTGACGCTCTTTAACTTTTTGGGGTTGCAGATTTTCTTGCAGTAGAATTTCATCTATCAGTTGTAGGTGGATGCGCTCGTCATTAATGATTACGCCATTAAAATCAAACAGAATTGCCTTTAAACTCATGCCGTTATGCCAAAAGCTGGAGACTCTAGACCCTCCAAATTATTATTATCTATTGCTGGTATATATTGTCTGACTTTTGCTGAAGTCCTTGCATCTGTTATAGGAATGGGTTTGACACCGCTAGTTACTTGATGTATCCACCACACTTCTTCGGTTCGCACTGCTTCAAACCCCACCGCACCCATCCGCGCATCTATACTATCCGCCGCATACTCACGAATGTAAGGCTCTTCAAAGACATTATTGAGCCAATCTAATTGACGTAGGGTTTTCTGATTTCCATCGAGAATTAACACTTGTCCCCCAGCTACCAATAACCGAAAGCATTCCTGGAGAATGGTTTGGGATACATCAACTGGTATTTCGTGAAATAGTAAAGCAGCCGTCACCAAATCAAAGGCAGCATCTGGGAAGCTAGTTTTTTCGGCGTTTCCGTGTCGCCAAATGATATCCAAATCCGCAGTTCTAGCTTTATCTTCGGCTCTTACCAGCATATAGGGTGATAAATCCAAACCGATGACTTCTGCTTGGGGGAACGCTTGCTTTAATAACAAAGTTGTAGAACCTGTACCACACCCTAAGTCAAGTATGCGCCGGGGTTGGACTTTCACCGCATCAATTAAGGCTTGACGCACCAAAGTTTCATTGGGTGGTAAGACGTATTCGGTAATGGGGTCGTAGGTGACAGCCGCACTAGGATTAAGATATCCCCTCTCGACACCGTGAAAGTTTTGGTTAATGTAGTACGCGGGAATTGTCACATCGCCCCGTCGGAACTTGTCGCTTTCTTTCTCCCAATCGATACTTTCAGCGTAACGCCGCAATTTCTCTTCATCAATAAAAAAACGTACTACAGGCGATAAAAAACTTTCCCAAATAGTATTTTGACGTGCCGTCATAGATTTAAGTGAGGCTGAGTCATGGTCTTTACAAATTGTAGTTTATTTAGCAAATGTCTGCTTTTTTTGGCAGACTTAACTGGTAGGCGCAGAGGTTGACACTCAAACCTACTTGTACTACAAATGTAATATAAATAGTTTGTCAAACCTATATTCACGCTGAGAGAAGCGTGACAAATCGCCGTTTATACAAAAAAAATTATAATCATTCTTCCCCATTCCCCATTCCCCGCTCACTACTCCCTCTAAAAATATGCCTTACGAAAAGTTAGAAATTAAGACACAATCACCCGTTTTATCTTGGGCAAATCACCCCTTGGGTTCAGAAGAAATCAAGATGGCTAAAAATGTGGCATCGCTACCTTTTGTATTTAAACACGTAGCATTAATGCCAGATGTTCACTTAGGAAAAGGTGCTTTAGTTGGTTCTGTAATTGCGACAAAAGAAGCAATTATTCCTGCTGCTGTCGGCGTGGATATTGGTTGCGGTATGAGTGCTATTAAAACACCATTTACTGCTGAACAATTAGAAGGCAAACTCAAGAAAATTCGTCTCGATATTGAAGCAGCAATTCCTACAGGTTTTAACGAAAATAAAGATGCAGAAAAATCTGTCACCAATTGGCAACGTTGGCGAGATTTTCAAGACTTGCATCGTGGGGTGCAAGACTTACAAAGTAAAGCGATGAAACAAATGGGTTCTCTCGGCGGCGGAAATCATTTTATTGAAGTGTGCCTAGATACAGAGAACCAAGTTTGGCTGATGTTACATTCCGGTTCTCGGAACATTGGCAATAATCTCGCTCAATGCCATATTAATACAGCTAAGGAATTAGCAAAGATGGCGGGTAATAATTTATCTGACCCGGATTTGGCTTATTTTATAGCTGGTACACCAGAATTTCAGGCTTATTGGCATGATTTACAATGGGCGCAAAATTACGCCAGTTTCAATCGCGATGTAATGATGGCACGTTTTAAACGCATCATAGAAAAACATCTAGCCGGAGGCAAGGTAACTAAACCTTTATTACAGGTAAATTGTCATCATAACTACGCTGAAAAAGAAATACATTTTGGCGAAGATGTGTATGTCACTCGTAAAGGTGCAGTCCGCGCCGATAAAGAAGACTATGGGATTATTCCTGGTTCAATGGGAGCAAAATCTTTCATTGTCAAAGGTAAAGGTAATGTTCATAGCTTTTGTTCTTGCTCTCACGGTGCTGGTCGTTTAATGTCAAGAAATAAAGCTAAAAATGTCTACACCCTTGATGATTTAATTGAGCAAACTCAGGGTGTAGAATGCCGCAAAGATACGGGTGTTTTAGATGAAATTCCCGGTGCTTATAAGCCGATAGATCAAGTGATGGAGAATCAATCTGATTTGGTGGAAGTTGTAGCCACACTCAAACAAGTTGTTTGTGTAAAAGGTTGATACAAAGGCTTGTAGTGAGGGCTTTAGCCCTCATTTTCCTATTTAAAAAGGACTAAAGTCCTGACTACAAACTAAGGTACTTCAATGGGAATTAAAGCATTTTCCGGTAAGTATTTTTTGTAACATCCTTCATCAGCTAGGACTAAAACCAAGCGTAAGGGATAATCAGGTGGTACTTGTAAATCTGCCCAAGGTACTGCTAATTCTAAACAGGTTTCTAAAGCGACTTGAGCGCGACTGCTGCGGCAATGCCATTGATAATGTTCTCCAGCTTCCCGAAATTGTACTGATTGGGTGAGTAAATTAATTTCTAAGTGGTGGTGATACAGGTAATTCAGAGGGGCTGTATCCGGTACGTCTGCCAACGGAATAGGGCTGTTGTGCATTGTTCTATCTGGATAGAACCACAGCAAATTTAACTCTGTGGGTATATCCTGGCCTGGTTTCACGCCACTTTTAAAATCTAAGCGCAGATAAAAGTTGAGGTGATCGACTCCATACCAAAGACGCTGAATGGCGCTGCTGACGTGCATTGTTCCCCGTGCGCCGCCGATTTCTATGCGTCCGGCTTTGTTCCAGTCTTGTTCATCACCTCTACCGTCAATTACAGGATGGATAAAGCTTTCGGGAGAATGATCTGCCCGTGCTTCATGAACCTCAACGGCTTGTCTAAGATATGGTGGTATTGGTTCATTCAATGCTTTGTAGATGCCACACAGATGTTCACGAAATAATTGGTCAAAGATGGCATCTTGATTGGAAGAATGTCCTTCCCCAAACCACCAAAACCAGTCAGAACCTTCGGCAGCATATAAAGCTTCCCAGGCTTCGGGGTTATTTTCTTCTGTGGCTTCGGGATGACTGGCTAGCATTGCCCTAGCTTGAGTGAGGTAGTCCCAAGCGCGGTTTTTGGCAGGATCGCCAATCCAAGTGGTAAAGCTGCCATCTACCCATGAACCGCTATGGAGTTGTTCTCCGGGGATGGTGGCTGTAGCTGGGAACTGTTGCAGGAATTCGGAGACGGTAACGAGTTTGATGTGGGGTTCGTTACTTAAACTGTGATACAAAGCTTCTAAGAAGGGTTTACCGTCTTGGGGGTAAAATTCCCAACAATTTTCGCCGTCTAAAGCGATGGTAACTAACCAAGGTTGCTCACTGGGACGTTCTCTTTGCTTTCTAGCGATCGCCTGCAAATGTCCCACTAAATCAGCTGCGGCTTGTTTGGCGGGCATTGCCCCGTAGGTAAAACCGATTAAATCTGATAATCTATGATCACGGAAGACAATGGCTAAATCTCCGGCTGGAGTTGTCAGGCGGTAAGGTTTATACAACAGTTCAGGTTCTAGTACATTCCCCGCCCCATCCCGGTGGAAAAAGTGTTTCAATGTCCATCCCAAGACGGCTTCATCAGAACAAATCCAGTTAAATCCCTGTTTGACAATATACGGCAAAATTGCGGGACTTACGGACTGTTCTGAAGGCCATAAACCTCTGGGTTCTTGTCCAAAGCGTTCTTTATATAATTCCCAAGCTTTACGTAAGTGACGAGGAATATCTTCAGCCCACTGAAAGCGAGACTCTGGTAAAGTCATGTGTGGCACTGCGACCCGCCCAGAGTTGGTATCAGCTAGCAAGGGTAAAATTGGGTGAGTGTAGGGTGTGGTGGTAACTTCCAATTGTCCTGCTGCTTGCATCTTACGGTGTTGGGGGATGATGCGGCTGAGGATGTCGCGTTGTTTGGAGTAAATGCGCTGGCGATCGCTTAATGTAAAGTTACGACCCTGCTCTAACCAAGCCGCAATTTCTGGATCATCCCAAAACAGGGGATCTATCCATGCCAAATTATGCCATGCGAGCAAATCACTATACTCCGCCAATCCCCAATTAGCTAAACACCAAGCTTGTCCTTGTTCTTGCCTTTGGTAATACAACTCGGCGTAACGGGGATGGGGATCAATTAAGGTGTGGTGATTGGCATCAAAAAAATGTTGAATGATAAATTCTTTTTGTGCTTGAGTCAGCTGTTCTGTAGGTGTCAAGCTGGCTTTGAGGTAAGGGTCAAAAGCAGTACCAGCAATATAATCTTCTAGTTGCAGAATTAAGGATGGTACTAAATTCACCGTTTGGTGTAATTTAGGGTACTTTTCCAGAATTAACACCAAATCCAAATAATCTTTTGTACCATGCAAGCGTACCCAAGGTAGACGATATTGCTGACTTGAAGACGCTGAAACACCGTTGCCAGGAGATTTGTACAACGGCTGATGTTGATGCCAAATGAAGGCGACATAAAGTGGGTGAGACATGGGAACTGATTAAGGATTTGGGACTGGGTAATAATGATAAATTATGAATGATTTCAATTGCGTATTCATAATTCATTAAAAACACAGTCCCATTTCCCTGAGATTTTGCCGTTACATGATTTGCTCAACTTCGGCAATTTCGGGAATCATTTCCCGCAGACGGCGTTCCAGACCCATTCTCAGGGTCATGGTGGAACTGGGGCAAGAACCACAAGCACCTTGCAGGCGCAGTTTGACAATTGGCCCATCGAGTTCTACGAGTTCCACGTTGCCACCATCAGACATGAGGTAAGGACGCATTTCATCCAAGACTTTTTCAACGTTTTCAACTGTTAATTCCATCGTGTGATACCTAGTAAGTTAACAATGGTGATAACGAATTAATGTGTAGTAGTGCTAAAGTCTACTACAAACACATTATCCGAAATGTTATTTTTTAGCCTGATTAAATCGATCCTAGATCTAAATGCTGGTTTTTTAGGCAATAGGCAATAGGCAATGGGCAAGAGGCAAGAGGCAATAGGCAATAGGCAAGAGTTATTAGTTATTCTCCCTCATCTCCCCTGCTCCCCTGCTCCCCTGCTTCCCCAGTCCCCAGTCCCCAATCCCCAGTCCCCAACCCCTTGATACACTGAAATAAACCCAAAAAACTTTACTTATGGTAGCCCAAATCACTAAACTGGACATTTCTTGGGAACCATTGCCCGATAATTTTCAGCTTGAGGATGAACCGGTGGAAAATACAAGTCAGCCAATTTTGGCTGGTGCTTTGCGTGAGAGCCTAGAAATTGCTGGTTTCATCCAACCCCAAATGTTAATTGCTTCCAATTTTGCTGTTTGTGCGACAGTCAACGGGCAATTTATTGCTAAAGCTCCTGATTGGGTGTATGTTCCTTGTGTAAAAGAAATTGTAGGCGATCGCAAAAGCTACACACCCAACTTAGAAGGAGATATTCCTGCGGTTGTCATGGAATTTTTATCTGATACGGAGGGGGGAGAATATTCTTTTAAGCGCACCTACCCGCCGGGTAAATGGTTTTTCTACGAGCAAATCTTACAAGTTCCAATTTACGTAATTTTTGACCCCACTGGCGGCTTGCTGGAATTTTATCACCTGGAAAACGGACGCTATGAGTTAAAGCAGCCCGATGAAAATGGTCATCATTGGATAGCGGCGATGGGATTATTTCTAGGAACTTGGCACGGTACAAAAGAGGGTAGAACAGGTTACTGGTTGCGGTGGTGGGATGAATCAGGTAACTTGTTGTTGTGGGCTGTGGAACAGATTGAACAAGAACGCCAACGCGCTGAACAAGAACGTCAGCAAAAAGAACGGCTCATGGCTTATTTACAATCTCAAGGTATTGATCCGAAGGATTTACCCGGCAACCTTTAAGAAACACAGGTGACAGGTGACAGGTGACAGGTGACAAATAAGAGTAAGAGTCGAAGAGATTGTTTATTCTCTATTTTGCTGCCTGTGTCGCCGCGCTAGTTCAAGGCTATTAAGAACAACTTTCTGAGTCCATGTCAGTAGATGACAACATGACTGGTTGTTGATATAAGGGTACTGTGAAGGTGACTGTAGAACCAAGTCCTTCACCGAGGCTATAAAAATGTACTTCCCCACCCATAGCCTCTACCAATTTCTGGGATATTGCCAATCCTAAACCTGTACCACCGTACTGGCGAGTACGAGAGCCGTCTACTTGGGAGAAGAGTTGAAATAGTTTGTCTTGTTTGTCGAGGGAGACACCTATACCTGTGTCGGCTACCCTCACTCTCACCATGCCAGGAAACTGCTGTTCTGGTAATTTACCTTTTTTCAGGACAACATCGGCGCTAATAGTAATACCGCCTTCATGGGTAAATTTGATGGCATTACCCGTCAAATTCAGCATGACTTGCAATAGCCGTTGGTAGTTGCCTTGAACAATGATGTCATCAGAGGTAGGCGGTAATTGCATCCGGAAACTGAGGTTTTTAGCTTCGGCTTGGGGACGCATGAAGTTTTCCACATCAGAGAATAGCTCATCTAGCTTAACGGGAGCGCAAACCAGCTCCATTTTTCCAGCTTCAATTTTGGCTATATCTAAGATGTCGTTAATAATATTTAGTAGATGTAAAGATAGGTGATGGGCTTCTGCTAAAAACTGATTTCTTTCTTCAGCATCGTCTGCCATGCCTTCTAAAATCAGCTTTAAAAAGCCAATCATGCCGTTGAGAGGTGTACGAATTTCATGGGAGACGTTAGCGAGAAACTCACTTTTGAGGCGGGAAGCTTCTTCGGCTTTTTGTCTGGCTACTTCTAGTTCTTTGTACAGGGTAGCATGAGCGATCGCAGTTCCTAACTGATCTGCTACTTCTTTAGCTAATTCTAATTCTGCATCTGTGAGGGGATAGCATTCATCTCGCAAATTAATGGCAATCAAGCCATTTGCTTGGTCTTGATAGCAGGTAGCCACTACTAAAATTTTGTTTTGGGGACAGACATTATACCCTGGAATTTCCATCACAATTGGTTCCAAGGTGGCTAACGCCTGAGCAAAGGCTGGTTCAGTATTCACATCTATTTCTGAACCCAGCAGGGAAGGAAGTTCTGGTTGATGGTACTCTGCTATCACCCGCACTTTGGAGCTAGAGGGCTGGTAGGGACAAATAATACACCTCTCTAGCCGCAATGCTTTACCTAGACTATCAACTGTTTGTTGCCAGATGATATCTAAATCTAGAGTCCGGCGAATATTTCTGGTAAATTTATTGACGATTCTTTGGTGTTGCTGCGATCGCACAGCTAAATCTATCTGTGTAGGCGGATTAATAACTACGTTTGCTTCTTGGTGATTAACTTTCAGTTGTAATAACCTGCCTGTAACCAAGACTGTAGTAGCGGCAGTTCCCAAGGGCGGGATAATCGGACAGATTGCCAACTCCAACTCGAATAAATTTTGCTCACAGCTAAACCAACACTGACACCTTTCTGGAACCAAATTGGTCAACACCCGATGCAATGTTTCCAAATAGGAAACTCTATCTACTGGTACAAAAGCTTTCTGTTCATTGCATTGTGTGACTATTTGTTCAGGGTTGCATCCCAAAAGGTCACTTTTGTGCCAATAAAACGACAGATAACGCCCTACGCCATCCTGCGTATATACCAACTCAGCACCGAGGGCTGGTAATAAGCCATCAGCCTTATGAGTAATCAATTCCAGATTCTGAGAATATATGTTTGGCAATTGGGAGCTGGCAGTAATAGTCATTAATCGAGTTGGATAGACAAATGGCAACTCAAAACAGTTTTACTAAAGCTAGGCAAAGCTTGGCATAAAATATTACAGCACTTACGCACTGAGTATTGCGTATTGTAACTGTTCTGGAATTTAGATTGACCAACTTTACATTTTTCGGTTCGATTCTTTACAACCTATTTATGGAAAGTTAATCATTCCATTCTCCTCTGGGTGGAATGGGGATACGATGGGGGGTGCGTGTTAGTTCATCATCTCTGAGAATTTCACCCCGCAACCATTGACGAATGGCTACTTCAATCACTTTACTGGGATCATTGGTAAGGTGCTGAATTTGCTCCAGTAAATCCGAGTCTAGATGGACAGCAATTTCTACCTTATCGGCTGGCATTGATTCCGCATCGGTAGCTCGTTCTTTCATATTCATAGGTTTATATACTCAGAAACGCTCTTGTCACAAGCTTTGTAAAGCAGTTATCTTCACTGTTCGGGTTGTTTACTGACAAAATATGAAAAGTTTATATTTACATAGTTCCCCGAATTTTCATCAAACTAACAGCATCAGGTAGCAAGTGGCAGTGTTCATAAAACGTTCTAGAAACTAAGCTAGAAGTGTTGTCAGTAAATTAGAGCATCCGGGCAATTACGGCTAGCAATCGCCCATCATATCTACACTATGTACTTATATTTTTATTGTACGCTTCAGGTTGATGAATACTAGCACCGAAAAATGGACTTTATAGAGATTCTTAAAAAGTCTGTCGAAAATCTTTAAGGAGACAAGGGAGCAAGGGAGCAGGGTAGCAGGGTAGCAGGGTAGCAGAGGAGAAAAACTAATAACTCTTGCCTATTGCCTATTGCCTATCACTTAATACCGTCTTGGCGAAGAAAGCATTAAAATACATGAAGTAAATCGCTTTTTAACCTTGGTTGCTGCTTCAGCAAAGATTAGTATATGACTGACGTTCCCGCAGTTCGCATTCGCAATTTTTGTATTATTGCCCACATTGACCACGGGAAATCCACCCTTGCCGATCGCCTCCTGCAAGCGACGGGAACTGTTGAAGACCGGCAGATGAAGGAACAGTTTCTCGATAACATGGATCTGGAACGGGAGCGCGGCATTACAATTAAGCTGCAAGCTGCCCGGATGAACTATCAAGCTCAAGATGGTCAGCAGTATGTGTTGAACCTGATTGATACCCCAGGTCATGTGGACTTTTCTTATGAGGTGTCGCGCAGTTTGGCGGCGTGTGAGGGGGCGTTGTTGGTGGTTGATGCTTCTCAAGGTGTAGAGGCACAAACTCTGGCTAACGTCTACCTAGCCCTGGAACATAATCTAGAAATTATCCCTGTTCTCAATAAAATTGATTTACCTGGGGCTGAACCAGACCGGGTAATCAGCGAAATTGAAGAAATTATCGGTCTTGATTGCAGTGGGGCAATTTTAGCCTCGGCGAAAGAGGGAATTGGTATTAGTGAAATTCTGGAAGCCATTGTGGAACGGGTACCACCCGCCCCGGATACCGTAGATGAACGTTTAAGAGCGTTAATCTTTGATAGCTACTATGATGCCTATCGCGGTGTCATCGTCTATTTCCGGGTGATGGATGGGAAGCTGAAAAAAGGCGATCGCGTCCACCTGATGGCTTCTGGCAAGGAATACGAAATTGATGAGTTAGGCGTTCTCTCTCCCACCCAAAAGCAAGTTGATGAACTCCACGCTGGAGAAGTAGGTTATTTAGCTGCCGCTATTAAAGCTGTAGCTGATGCACGGGTAGGTGATACCATCACCCTCGCCAACGCTAAAGCCACCGAACCTTTACCTGGTTACACCGAAGCCAACCCGATGGTTTTCTGTGGGATGTTCCCCATTGATGCTGATCAATTTGAAGACTTACGGGAAGCTTTAGAAAAACTGCGGCTGAATGATGCGGCGCTACATTACGAACCAGAAACTTCTAGCGCCATGGGGTTTGGTTTCCGGTGTGGGTTCTTGGGTTTGCTGCACATGGAAATTGTGCAAGAACGGTTAGAGAGAGAATACGACCTGGATTTAATTATTACAGCCCCCTCTGTGGTTTATAAGGTAATCACTACCAAGGGTGAAGAACTGTATATTGATAATCCCAGCCATTTACCTGCTCCCAACGATCGCGAACGCATCGAAGAACCCTACGTTCAAGTAGAAATGATTACACCAGAAACATACGTAGGTACGTTGATGGAGTTATCGCAAAATCGCCGGGGTGTGTTCAAAGATATGAAATATCTCACCCAAGGACGCACCACCCTGACTTACGAGTTACCTTTGGCGGAAGTTGTCACCGACTTTTTTGATCAGATGAAATCGCGATCGCGCGGTTATGCCAGCATGGAATATCATCTGATTGGCTACCGTGAGAATCCCTTGGTGAAGTTGGATATTATGATCAACGGTGATCCTGTGGATTCCTTAGCAATGATTGTCCACCGTGACAAAGCTTACGGTGTGGGACGCTCAATGGCAGAAAAACTTAAAGAATTGATTCCTCGCCACCAATTCAAAGTCCCCATTCAAGCATCAATTGGTAGTAAAGTCATCGCCAGTGAACATATTCCCGCCTTGCGGAAAGATGTACTTGCCAAGTGCTACGGCGGTGACATCAGCCGGAAGAAGAAACTGTTACAGAAACAGGCTAAAGGTAAAAAGCGCATGAAATCCGTCGGGACAGTTGATGTACCCCAGGAAGCTTTTATGGCTGTGTTGCGTTTAGATCAAAGTTGAGGAAGGGGACAGGTGACAGGTTAGAGTTTGTTTTTAACAGATATTAAATTTTAATAGGGAGCAGGAAACCGGGAACTAACTATTCCCTGTCTTCTGTTCCCTGTTCCGTATATTGGGGGGTAAGAGACTTCATACTATCTAAGTAGGGATCAGTTAACCTAAAAAATTTCATATAGTATTTGCTCATCTACTCAGGATTGATAATTTTTGATCAGCTTTTCCAACAAAAACTGAAAAAAATTAGAAAATTTTAGTAAATCTACCTACTGCAATTGCCACTCTCATACTTTTAAATCTTTATAAAGCATTGGGGAGTCTAGTTCATGAAGATACTGGTACTAAGTTGGGAATTTCCACCGAGAATAGTTGGCGGTATCGCGCGTCATGTGGCAGAGTTATACCCCGAATTAGTCAAGTTAGGCCATGAGATCCACTTGATTACAGTAGAGGTTGGTCATGCTTCGATGTATGAGGTAGTGGAGGGAATTCACGTACATCGAATCCCAGTTTCCCACAGTAATGACTTTTTTCATTGGGTAGTCAATTTTAATCAGAGTATGGGACATCATGGTGGTAAGTTAATTGCGGAGGAAGGGCCGTTTGACTTAATCCATGCTCATGATTGGCTAGTTGGAGATGCCGCGATCGCTCTCAAGCATACCTTTAAAATTCCCCTGATTGCTACCATCCACGCCACGGAATACGGACGCTACAACGGCATTCACAACGATGTCCAGAACTATATTCACGGTAAAGAAAACTTACTGGCTTACAACGCTTGGCGGATTATCGTCTGTACCAATTATATGCGCCAAGAGGTAGCGCGAACCTTAGCTAGCCCTTGGGATAAAATCGATGTCATTCATAACGGTATCCGCCCCGAAAAGAAAAAACATCACGAAGATTTTCACGCCCAAGATTTTCGCCGCCAGTTCGCCGCCGACCATGAGAAAATTGTCTATTATGTGGGGCGGATGACCTACGAAAAGGGTGTCTCAGTCTTAATGAATGCTGCCCCCAAGGTACTTTGGGAAATGGGTGGCTATGTCAAGTTTGTGATTGTTGGGGGAGGTAACACAGATAACCTCAAACGTCAAGCTTGGGATTTGGGAATTTGGGATAAATGTTATTTTACCGGCTTCCTAACCGATGAATATTTAGATAAATTCCAAACTGTGGCTGATTGTGCTGTTTTTCCCAGCCTTTACGAACCTTTCGGCATTGTGGCTTTAGAAAGCTTCGCCTCGCGGGTTCCTGTAGTGGTATCCGATACAGGCGGATTCCCAGAGGTAGTGCAGCATACTAAAACTGGGGTTGTTACCGGGGTGAATAATCCCGATTCATTGGCGTGGGGAATTTTGGAAGTGTTGCGAAATCCCGGTTATCGCCAATGGTTGGTTGATAATGCCTATGAAGATTTAGAACGCCGCTTTAGCTGGCCGAAATTAGCTCAACAAACCGATGCTGTTTATCAAAAAGTATTAGAGGAGCGATCGCAAGTTGATTGGTAACAAAATGCCGCGTTAACCAGATACACAAAGTTTATTTTGGACTATTTGGCGTTAAAAAACAACACCAGCCCTGTACGCTGGGAATTTTACCCTTGGGAGTGCGAAATTAAGCAATAGTTGCAGTTTGCTCCAGAAGGTTAGTATGACAAGGGCATTCCCAAGTATAGCCAGGTTCTTGAAAGCAACAGGAACTATGTTGTTGAGGGTGATTAGCCGCCTGAAAGCATACCTGAGATTTGACTTTGATAGCAACACTGCCGAGATTCTGCCCACCTTAGCTGGCCCTGTGTTTAACTTAGGTGGTGGCGGGACTGACGTAGAAGCAGCTATCCAGTGGATGATCAACCAAGTCAGAGGCGGTGCTAATTCTCCCCATAAAATCAATGTTGTAGTTATCCGCACCTATGGTAGTGATGACTACAATCGCTTGATTTATAGCATGAAAGGTGTGAACTCTGTAGCAACATTGATAGTCAGCAATCGCCAAGATGCTAACAGAGATGATATTTTACGCAAAATTAGAAATGCTGGGGTAGTTTTTTTTGCTGGTGGTGATCAATGCCAATACATTCGCAGTTGGAAAAACACCAAACTAGAAGCGGCTGTCCAGTCCGTTTACAAAAGGGGTGGCGGTATTGGTGGCACTAGCGCCGGGGCAATGATTCTCAGTGATTTTATTTACGATGCTTGTGCTTGTGAAGACCCTATTGAAACTAAGGATGCTTTGGAAGATCCTTACCAGAATATTACCTTTACCTACAACTTTTTCCGATGGCATCATTTACAGGGAACGATTATTGATACCCATTTTGATAGTCGTAAACGCATGGGGCGCATTATGGCGTTTATTGCCCGACAAATTCAAGATGGTGTGTCTAGGAGTGCTTTAGGTATCGCCATTAGTGAGGAGACATCGATAGTTGTAGATAAATATGGTAAAGCGAAAGTGATGGGGAGGAATGCAGCCTATTTTGTTTTAGGAGATCATCCACCAGAGGTATGTAAACCCAGAACACCCTTGACATATCACGACTACAAAATTTGGCGTGTTCCCAGTGGTAATACCTTCGACTTGAATAATCCACCTAGTAGGGGTTATTATTTTCGGAGTGTGAAGCGGGGTAGGTTTGATTCTGATCCCTATTAGTCAATAGACCTCTTGCAAAAATATTTGTTACTCGACCCTAACCCTTCCCGTGAATGGGGCTACCGTGTATACACAAGTCGGAAATTTTCACGCTCAACCCATATCCCGCCTAGAACTAAAGTTTCTCTCTTATAGCTAAAGTCCACTTAAGTGGACGGGATGGAATTTTTTGTTGAGGGAAGACCAGAAAATAAATTATCCGAAATTGACGGTTTGGTAGGGTGCGTCAGTATGAATAATTTCTGGGTATAGTTAGGTTCTATCGCACTGACGCACCGTACATTTTGGATATTTTTTTATCTGGAAGTCCCTGAGTCCTCTTGAGAGGACTTACGCTATGAGACTCGGAATTGATTCCGAGGCGGGATAGATGCACTACACCAAGACTTGTGTATACACCATAGGTGAACGAGGAGGGAACTAAATCTTGCCGTAGTTTACGCGGGGATCTGAATGTACTTAAAGTCACAGCCGAATACTTTTCAAACAACCTCTAACTAATAAGCCATACAACGCCATTAGTTTTATAGTTTTCAAACATTATCTAACCAAAAAAATAAACAAAATCATTACGTGTGAGGGCGGTGACATTCTCTACTTTTGCTAATAAGTCAGTTTGAGTCGAGTCACTAAAAATATTTAAAGTAGTATGATTACAATGGTCTACACCAAAGTAGAGTTTGTGGAAAAACAGACCAAAAGAAAGACCAATCCGATCTTCTCCTGGTCGAAAATCTTTAATGATGTTGTAGTCCATGTCACCACTTAGGCAGGGGATAACACCTTTTTGTACGACGAAGATATCACGCCCTGTGATTACTCCAGTCCCTAGCAACTCTGCGTCCCCCCACATGGTGTTGACCCCACCAGAGGCGATTAATATATCATCTCCTCCTATTGCGTTGTCGTACATATCTGTAGCATCGCCGTAGAGAGAGTTATTATTCCCGGTAGCTATGAGCTTATCGTTAGCACCTCTGGCGTTGTCGCGCATTACAGCAGCATCGCCATAGAGAAAATTATTATTGCCAGTAGCAGTGAGCTTATCGTTGCCACCTCTGGCGTTGCTGAGCATATTCCTAGCATCGCCGGCAAGTCCGTTGTCATTCCCGGTAGTGGTGAGTTTATCGTTACCACCTCTGGCGTTTCCCGACATAGCAACAGCATCGCCGATGAGTCCATTGTCATTCCCAATAGCAGTGAGCTTATCGTTGCCACCTCTGGCGTTTCCCAACATAAAAACAGCATCGCCGATGAGGATGTTGCTATTCCCAGTAAGTAGCGTGAGCATATCGTCGCCACCTCTGGCTTTGTCGCGCATAATCTCAGCATCGCCGAAGAGACGGTTATCATTCCCAACAATCTCTATGCGGTCGTTCCCACCTCTTTGATTGTCATTTAGCTCGCCATCAGTATCCCCATAAACCATAGAGTTACTAATAGCACTGGGGAAAGGAGGCAGAGGTGGGGTAAAGTCTTGAGGTTTCCTATCGTTACCGCGTGTTCCTACATAAGTGTCCATAATCGTATATCCTCTTATTTTTCAAAGAATGTCAATGGAAAATTACCTTGATTAGGTAATAAAAATACGGGAATTATTTTGAGATTCTGGCTAGCTTTTTCAAATGTGGACAAGACCGTTGAAAAGACTTGTTATATATAAAACGAAAGCTAACACATCTTTAATTAGTCAATTTGGGTAACTTATTATGTATGAATTACAGGTTGCGTGGTAGCCAAATTGGCAATTATTAATTTTGGTATTTGAAACAATAAAAATTAAACAAATTAGTAAAATATGATTGCTTATAAGCGTTATTTATATGAGCGCATTTATTAGAAGTAATCTGATGACTTATTTCTACATTGGAATAGTTAGACTGCTGATTTTAGGTAATAAGTAGGTAGGCGCAAATAAAGTCATCTATGTAATACCAATTCACGAAAAGCCTGATACAAATAAAGCATCAAGAATAAAATCCCAACCTGTGATAGAAGCAACAACTGATGTGTTTAATTGTTCCAATCGCTTCCAGATAAATTCTCTTAATTCATCTAAATTTGAGAAGCTTTCCCAAGTTAGATGCCTTTTAACTTCTTCCCACAATCTTTCTATTGGATTAACTTGAGGTGTATGTGGAGGTTGAAATAACAAAACTATGTTTTCTGGTATTTTCAGATGCTGACTTAAATGAAAAGCCCCATTGTCTAACTGAAGAATATGAATATCTTGAGCATAAGTCTGGGAAAATTTTTCTAAAAAATATTGAAACAGGCTGTATTCAAATGAGAGAATTCCCAGATAAAATACTCTCCAGTTAAGGGTTCCACTAATCCATATAAGTAAAAATTATCCCGCTTCCATTGCATAATGCCGATGGGCTTGACTCCTTTTTTAGTAATTAGTCTCCCAGCTTCAGTCTTCAATCCCACACGGCTTTCGTCCCCACACCAATATCTCATTGTTTTTTGCCTATCTACTGGTGCTATGACGTGTTTTTTATTACTTCTAGGTATTGTGGCAGTTTTTTTAAATTCTGATTCTGCTTCGCTATCGTATTTAATACCTACTGCTCGCGGCACTTTTAGCTTTGCTTTCATTTGATAGCGCACTGTATCATGTACTACTTTATATGATGCTTCTATCCCTTCTACTGCTTTTAACCATGTTCGGATTTCCTCATAACTTTTGAATCCCTCCGATTCTTGAAGCTCTTTGTCTAGCTGCTCTCTTACTTGTAAGCTAATTATTGCAGGTCGCCCTGGACTCTTTAGAGTTGTTAATAGACCCTTGATTCCCGACTCTTGATAATTTTTTAACCATCTTTGTACCGTTACCCTTGCCCTTCCTACTACCACCGCTACATCTTGTATTGTTTTCACTTGTCCTATTTTCAGCAAATACAAAGCTTGAATCCGTTCAAAACTTGATGCTGTTTTTTGTTTTAAGAGCAACTCATGTAATTCCTCTACTGACTCTTTTATTTCTACTTTGGTTACTCCAGCCATCTTTGCTCGTTAATATTTATTCCTTATTTATCTGTATCATACTTTTCGTGAATTGGTATAAGAGAGTGTAAACACTTCATAACTCTTACGATTACGTCGCTTCACTCCGTTACGCTCGTAATGACATAGCTGTAAATTTTTCTGCCCACCTACTTAACTATCCTCACAATTACTCAATCATGCCTAATGTGAATTAAATAGCTTGAGACTGGAAAGTGAGAATATCAATACCAAAACAACAACTAAGCAATAAACGCGGAAGTATCGTACTTACTTCCATGTCTCTAACCCCAAATTCCTTATACCAAAGTCGCTTGTTTACGTAAACTTTGAATAGTAGCGATCGCGTGTTTCGCTACTAAATCAATTTCTGCTTGAGTGTTGAAACGTCCTATCCCAAAGCGGATAGAGGCATAAGCTAGTTTTTCGGAGTGTCCCAAGGCGGTAAGAACGTGGGAAGGTGCGGTTTTCGTGGATGAACAAGCTGAACCAGAAGATACTGCCATAACTGGCTGTAAGCCTAGTGATAATGCCGCACCATCTACACCTTCTACACTAATATTCAAGTTTCCCGCTAACCTCTGGGTGGGATGTCCGTTAAGATAAATTCCCTCTAAATGTGATAGCTGATCCCACAAACTTTGTCTTAACTGGGTGAGGCGTTGAGTCTCTGTCTCTTGTTCTGCTAAGGCGATTTCTACAGCTTTGCCAAAACCAACGATTTGCGGTGTGTACAATGTACCAGAACGCATTCCCCGTTCATGTCCTCCCCCGTGCTGTTGGGGTGCGAGTTGGACTTTGGGGTTGCGTCTGCGGACATATAATGCGCCAATACCCTTTGGTCCGTAAACTTTATGGGCGGTTATAGACATTAAATCTATGTGCATCGCTTGCACATCAAGGGGAATTTTACCAATGGCTTGGGCTGCATCTGTGTGGAAAATTATCTGGCGATCGTGACAGATTGCGCCAATTTCCGCCAAGGGTTGCAATACACCAATTTCATTATTAGCCGCCATCACCGATACTAAAATCGTCTCAGGACGCAATGCTGTTTCTAATTCTTTTAAATCAATTAATCCATCTGGTTTAACTGGCAGGATAGTAATATCAAAACCCAGATTTTTTAAATATTCACAAGGGTCAAGTACAGCATTATGTTCAGTTGCCACAGTGACAATATGCTGACCTTTTTGAAAGTAAGCTTCTGCTACACCTTTAATGGCTAAATTATTCGCTTCCGTTGCCCCGCTAGTAAAGATGATTTCTTCGGGTGTCGCATTAATGGCTGCGGCTAAAATTTCCCGTGATTGTTTCACAGCCGCTTCTGTTTCCCAACCGTAAACATGACTAATACTAGATGGATTGCCAAACTTTTCTGTAAAGTAAGGTAGCATGGTTGTTAACACCCGTTCATCTACAGGTGTGGTGGCGTGGCAATCAAGATATATAGGATGAGTAGACATATTTATCTCAATATTTGACTCAAGTTTTTTAATATTGCCAGAACTTTATACAATTCGTTTTCTCGCTTCCAAAGAGTAAACTTATCAGATAAAGCATACTCTATGTTAGAGTTTTTAATTAGTTTTAGAAAAGTAAAATCATTGCCATTTGTTACTAATCCAAACACAGGTTTATCTTGATTCGGATGAGCTAGCATATAAGTAAGTGCTTGGGGTATAGCTTCTAATAGTGACCAGCTAGACCGCTTGGATTCAATGATCAATAACCAAAATTGCTGTTGGATCACTAAAATATCAATTCTACCCCGAATAATTTCTCCCTCATCCTCAGCAGAAATTTCTATAGATTGCTCGCTTCTAATCAAGAAAGGTTCATCATAGAAGCCCGCGAAATTGAGCAATGGAGATAAAACTACTAATTTCACTGTTTCTTCCGATAAAGGAGGATATTTCACCAATCGGATAAAGTGAGATTTAACTCTATCTAAATATTGTTTTTCTATATCTGTGATTTCTGGTAAGTTCTCAAACCATTCTGTAAAGAATGCCTCATCTTCAGCAAGTTTAATGCCGAATCTTTCTTCTAGATAGGCAATGCCGACATTTTGAGATTGAATAAATTGAACCATATTTTCACACAGATATAGATGATTAGGGACTTCCAGATAAAAAATATTCAATATGTAGGGTGCGTCAGTATAAAGAAGTTCTTGTTATAGTTAATTTTTCTCAGACTGACGCACCCTACCACCTTAATTAGAGGAAACTTTGACCTATCTTTTTTAGGATACGTAAAACTTGATATAATTCGTTATCACGTCTATATAAAGTAAATCTATCAGATAGAGCATAGATTGGGGTATCTTTCTGACTGAGCTTCATAAATTGAAAGTCTTCTCCGTTCATTACTAAGGAATAAACAGGATCATCAGTATCAGGTGCAGCTAACATATAAGTAAGTGCTTGTGGGATTGCCTTGGCTAGAGAAAAATTAGACCTTTTAGATTCAATTATCAGTAACCATAATTTACTTTTAATTACTAATACATCAATTCTGCCTTTGATAATTTCTTTCTCAACTTCTGTTTGCATTTCTGCATCTATGAATATTTCCTCGGTAATATCTATACTTTTTTCTGTAACAATATAAAATGGAGGCTGATAAAAACAAGCTAAATCTAGCAAGGGAGACAAAACTACTAATTTGACTGCATCTTCTAAAAGTGGAGAAGTTTCTGTCAGGCTGAGATAGTTATTCTTAACTCTATCTAAATATTGTTTTTCTAATTCACTGATAGCAGGTAAATCATTGAAACATTCTGTAAAAAACTGTTGATCATTAGACTTATAAAGTGAAAACCTTTGCTTTAAATAGGCAAGAGTAATATCCTGTGATGGAATGATTTGTACCATAGTTAATTAAGCACGGTAGTTATTAATATTGTAGTCAAAGCTTTGTCTAGTGGACAATGCCGCAAATTCGCTTAATTCCTAAGTTTTAGGTTGTTGTCATTGCCCACCCTACGGTTATGAACAAGGGTGGAAGATATAAATTGATTTAGGCTTTTGCTAGTTCTTGCAATTTGGTTAACACTGCTTGAGCGTGACCTTTAGCCTTAACATTAGGCCAAGCATAGGCAATGATGCTATCAGGTGAAATTAGGAAAGTTGAACGTGCTACACCCATATATTCTTTGCCCATAAATTTCTTTAACCGCCAAGCACCATAAGCTTCAATCAGTTGATGTTCTGGGTCACTTAATAAGGTAATAGTCAAGTTATGTTTGTCGATAAATTTGCAATGTGCTTTACCGGAATCGCGACTTACTCCTAAAATTTTGGCTCCTAATTGGCTAAACTCTGGGTGCAAATCCGTAAAATCTTTAGCTTCTGTGGTGCAACCGGGGGTGTCATCTTTGGGATAGAAATAAATGATGAGCCACTGACCGTTAAAATCATTAAGGCTGACAGGGTTGTTATTTTGATCAGGGGTAGAAAAATCAGGTGCTGGTTGTCCGACTTCGGGAATGTTGCTCATGATGGGATGGTGAGATATAACAATCGCTTTCAGATTGTACCGAGATTAGGCGATCGCTATTCTTTAGGAAACACTAAAAAATAGGTTAGTAGGGTGCGTCAGTATAAATAATTTCTTGGTACAGCTAGGTTTTCTCGCACTGATGCACCCTACATTCCTTAACTACTCAATATTGCCGCTACGTTGTAACTGAGAAGTAGAATCAACGAAAATAGCGTTCTGAAGGTTTCCTGTCAAATCACAGTCTTCTACTG
Organism: Nostoc sp. PCC 7524; assembly: GCF_000316645.1. Classification (NCBI taxonomy): domain Bacteria; kingdom Bacillati; phylum Cyanobacteriota; class Cyanophyceae; order Nostocales; family Nostocaceae; genus Nostoc; species Nostoc sp. PCC 7524. The sequence continues at coordinate 1,556,422 of NC_019684.1, read as the reverse complement.
TACCTGCACCGTTTTTATGCACGTATACACCATTGTATTTATTTTTAGTAATCCTACACCGCCGGACAACGGCGTTGCCCCCATCTCTTATCTCTACGCCTGAAAAACCATTGCTGAAGATATCACAATCTTCTATTGTTCCCCGACCTTTTTGATGAATCAGGATACCATCACCTTCTTTGTTATTGTGGATTTGGCATCTTTGGATGAGGGGATTGCTATCGTCTCTAATTTCTATTCCGGATAAGTTGTTGTTAAAAATCTCACAATCTTCTACAGTCCCTAAACCTTGATTGCGGAATAAAATCCCGCCTTCTTTGTCACTGTGTAATTTACAGCGACGGATGAGAGGATTAGCACCCGTATCAACGGTAATTGCAGTTGTAGAATTATTCACCAGTTCACAGTCTTCGATAGTACCACGTCCATTTTCATAGACGTAAATACCGCTTTGTTTGCCATCACGGATTTGACAGTTTTGAATCACGGGATCAGATGTAGAGCCGTGAATAGCTATGCTAGACAGTGAATCAGATGTAATTTGGCAGTTGGCTAAAAGTATTTTTCCTTGAGGAATATCTACAGTAAAATATTGCTGATTTTTCTCACCAGCACGACCACGCAAAGTTAAACCGCGAACTTCTGCTTGGTCAGTTTTACAGAGTAAACAATTTGAGTCTGTACTCTCAATAATAATGTCTGCTGTGGCACCATCACCAACAATCGTTAATGCTTTATCTAACACCAGACTTTCTTTGTAAACACCAGGACGCACCAAAATCCGCATCCCTGATTGAGCATTTTCAATCGCTTCAGTAATGGTTTGATAATCACCATCACCAACTTGAGAAACCACCAGAGTCCAGTCTGGGATGAATTTGGATAAGGCGATCGCACCTACTAAACCAACACCACCAAAACCAAAAACCTTGACTAACCGCCGCCTTGACCATTTTTTGGGTTCTGGGGGTAGAAGTGTTGCAGGTGGCTGCAACTGAGTTTCTATCTCTGCTAACCTTTGCAAAATTAACTGAGTATTTTGAGGACGCTGACTAGGTAAACGCGCCATCATTTGATCGAGTAAATCTGCAAACTGTGGCAAAATGTTTGTTTGATTACGCCAGTTTAATTCATCTTTGTAACAGTCATAAATTGCCGTATCTGTGGGTTCTTTTCCTGTCAGCAAATATATAAAAGTCCGACCCAAAGCAAAAAAGTCTGACTGCTGTACAGCTTGGCCGTTAATTTGCTCTGATGGTGTGTAACCTGCGGAAATTACACCTGTAACCTGCCCAACTGCTTGTTTAGCGATATATGTACCTGTAATTGACCGAGCTGTGCCAAAATCAATTAGTGCCAGACGACCATCTGCCCGCAGCATAATATTGGATGGTTTGATATCGCGGTGAAATAAACCCTGCTGGTGAACTTGCTGGAGAATGATCACAACTTCTTTCAACCATTGACAAGCTAACTTTTGGTCAATGGGTCGAGATTCTCTTTGTTTGAGGTATGCCGCTAAATCTAAGCCCTCTATCTTTTCCATTACTAGACAGTGTAATGGCTCTGGGCTGTTTCTCGGAAAATAAACAAAGTAACCATGAGCCTCAACTTGCGGAATTCCTGGATGATTTAAGAGGGCTAACACCTCTGCTTCTCGTTGAAATAGCTCGATGGCTTTGGGATGATTGTTAATTAAAACCTTAAGAACTTTAGTTGTGTGAGTACGTGTATCATAAACTGCAAAAGTTTTACCAAAACCACCACCACCTAGAAGACTAACTACTCGATAACATCCTTCTAGGAGCAATTCTGAACCACAAGCTTGACAAAATAAAACATTATCAGGATTTTGTGGATTTGAGCATCGGGGATTTATGCAGAGGCTCATCGCTTCGGCAGGTAACGGTTTTATCAGAATAGTTTAACCGTTCTAATGTCCTACACACATAAAGTTTGTATTAAAGAAGGAACTAGAGGTTAGGAAGAAACAGGGGTGCAGGGGAGAAAGAATTTTTACCTAGCCCCCAGTCCCCAATCCCCAATCCCCAATCCCAGCCCAAGTTATTATCTTTGACTGTAACTCAGTATGATTTGTTGAAATTGCTCTACTTCTAAACAATTGTTTTGGTAGTGAACTTCTTGAGTGTCTATCCAAGCTGTTTGTACTTCTAAACCATGAACATGGAGTTTAACGTTTTTGTAGGGGAAAGGGTAATTTCCTTGCTGTTGCCATGTAATTTCTAAATTTTGCTCATGTCGCTGAAGATAAAATTCATCTAACCGCCAAGCACCGTAGCCATCACCCGCATCACTATACACTCTACCTCCACCAACGCCAGTCACAGGGGGATAAATATGGAGGATGAGTTGTTGATTTTCTTCGATTGGTAACACACTACCAGCTTTGACAAACACAGGGATTTGCTCCTGTGGTGCAGCAATGTCAATTTGATTTCCACCTGGGAATGGGGCATCATCCCAAAAGTGATACCAATGCCCTTGGGGTAAGATAATTGAGCGGGAAGTTGCACCTTCCTCAACAATAGGAGCAATTAACAGCGCATCACCTAAGAAAAACGCATCTTCCACAGCCCACAGTTGGGGGTTTTTACTGTCAGCCCAAAATAGAGGACGCACGAGGGGATGACCAGTTTGGTTTGTTTCCCAAGTTAAGGTGTAGAGGTAAGGCAGAAGTCGATAACGTAACCATAAGAATTCTCTGACGATACTCAGAATTGGTTCGCCAAAAGCCCACGGTGTACGCGGTTTGACGTTGTTGGCGCTATGGGTACGAAAGAACGGTAAAAAACATGACATCTGAAACCAACGCAAATATAGTTCGGCGCTGGGATTACCCTTAAACCCGCCGATATCAGCCCCACTGTAGGGAATGCCAGAAAGACCCATGTGTAATACGGTAGTGATGGTGATGCGTAGTCCAGACCAACTGGTTTCAATATCTCCTGTCCAAGTCCAGGCATAACGTTGTAAACCTGCCCAACCTGCACGGGAGACAATGAAGGGACGAAGTTCTGGTTTGTATTCTTTTAAAGCTTCATAGGCAGCCTCGGCTTGTAGCAAACCATAGACATTATGAGCTTCAAGATGATTGCCGCCTCTACCTTCGAGAAAATGTAGGGTGGAATGCTGGGGTAGGGACGGGTCTCCCCAGAGGACGAAAATCCCTGGTTCATTCATATCATGCCAAAAACCGGTGAAGCCTAAATCTAAGAGATATTCATACTGACGACTCCACCAGTGGCGGGCTTTGGGGTTGGTGAAATCAGGAAAAGCACACAGTCCTGGCCAGACAGGGGCGATAATGAGTTGATCATTGATGGTTTTGCAGAATACTTCTTGCGATCGCCCTTCTTCAAATAATTCACTTTTGCGGTCGGCTTTTACTCCGGGATTCACAATCGCAATTAAATGTACTCCTGTGTCTACTAATTCTTCGTTAAATTCAGTTAACTTGGGAAAGCGGTCAGGGTCGATAGTAAAGGCGCGAAATTCTTCTTGGCAGTCTATATCTAAATGGATGGCACTGAGAGGCAAATTATGAGTCTTAAATCCCTGGGTGACTTCGCGGATGGCTGGTTCTGTTTCATATCCCCAGCGTGACTGATGATAGCCAAGTACCCAACGGGGAGGCATGGCGGGACGACCGGTTAATTGTGTGTAACGGTCTAGTAATTGCGCTGGTGAGCCGACACTCAAGTAATAGCGCAAAGCTCCGCCCTCAAAGTCGGCGGCGGCGTAACCGTTGAAGCTAAATGTGGCTTTGTAGCTATTTTCGTAGAAAATCAAGTAACTACCAGACTCATGCAAACCCATGTAAAGGGGAATGCACAGATAAAGCGGGTCTGTACCTGGGCCATATCTACCACCAGCATCATAATTCCACATCAAATAACTGGTGGTGGAGGGTTTACCATCTTGGGGTGTTCGCAGGTTGAGGGGTGCGGCGCGTTCGCCTAGTCCATATATATGTTCTTCAGGAAGTAGTTTGGCTTGATGCAGCCAGCCGGCAGTTTTGAGTTGGGGAGGTAGTTCTTGGCGGATGATTTGGCCTAGGTGATTTTGAAAAGTGAGACCACCATTGTGATTAATTATTACTTGTAATACTTTAGTGGAGATCAGCCAGCGATCGCCCATTTCCTGAAATTCCACTGCGACTTCTGGCCAATCTTTGCCAGCCATAGCATAAGGAATAGGTGGTACTCCAGGTTGCCAATTTACACGCACTAAATCAGCAGCTAAAAAATAAATTTCTAGTTCAACTTTTTCAAAGTAAAATTTTGCCCCCCTCGCTATAGGTTCAGCCTTGAAGATATCACCAATTTCTGCAAACACTTGGTTTGAACTGAGAAACGGACGCTCTAATAAATCCCTTTGCATAGGATAGAATAGTGAACCAAAAAAGCGTCGCAGTTTAATTAGGCGGAGGTTTAGTAGAAGTTGTTTCCAATTCATAAGATGACAGGGGACAGGTGACAGGTGAGCCGGCGCGGTCTTGGGGGTTTCCCCCATGTTGGCGTAAGCCTTCCCGTAAGGGTGCGACCGGCGAACCCGTTCGCTGAAAGCGTCTCGTAGAGAAGGGTAACAGAATTGAAAGCCTTCTAGTGTAACGGGTTGATGATTGCTTGATGTCCTCATCTATATGGCAACTGCTATAGCTGTAGACAAGGAGATTAGGACTAGGCTGTTGACTTTGATAAGATTTACCCATTTTTTATTCATACAGTTTTGGTGTCATCATCAGTGAACCAAATTAAATGAGTAATGAGTAATGAGTAATGAGTAAATACCTATTACTTATTACTTATTACTCATTACTTAAACAAGGAAAGGATTAGGCATGAATTTTTAACCCCTGAAAATGTACAAAGTCAACACCCTAGATTAGGACATGATTAAAAGCTCAAACTTATTCATGGCGTGGAATTTACTATTGCCTATTGCCTATTGCCTATTACCTTCTGCTATATAACTGATAACTGGTAAAACCTTTGTGCTTACTTTTAATGCCGATATTCAGCCAACTATTTAGATCAAAATTTACCAAATGTCCATCCTTGGCTACGTCTCCCGTAAGGGATACAAAAATCAAATCGGATTGTTATATTCAGTAGACATCGCCAGAAATTAAATATGCGTTTTCCAGAAACCTTGTAGAGACGTTCCATCGCTAGAGGGATTCTCGTCTCTACATTCTTTTTTGGAGATATCTATTTATCTTGAGCAAAACAATATTTACAACTTGATGGTGACAGTTTTAACTTCGGTGTACTGTTGCAAACCATATTCACCCAGTTCTCGACCGATACCGGATTGCTTAAAACCACCAAAGGGTGCGGCTGGGTCAAATACGTCGTAGCAATTTACCCATACTGTACCAGCACGGACGTTGTTAGCGATCGCATGGGCTTTAGTAATATCCTGTGTCCAAACTGCGGCGGCGAGTCCGTATATGGTGTTATTTGCCCGTTGAATTACTTCCTCGATGTCTTGGAATTTGATAATACTCATCACCGGTCCAAAGATTTCTTCTTGGGCAATCTGCATATCGTCACGGACATCAGCAAACACCGTAGGGGCAATAAAGAAACCTTTGTCTCCCACTTGATTACCACCACATAACATTTGCGCCCCTTGTCTCATCCCCGATTCGATATAACTCATCACTTTGTCGAATTGGTCTTTATCTACTTGGGGGCCTTGTTGGGTGTTGCTATCAAAGGGGTCGCCGACAATGCGGCTTTGGGCTTTTTCTACACTCTTGGCGACAAAATCGTCATAACATTTTTCGTCCACAAATAGCCGCGAACCTGCACAGCAACACTGACCTTGGTTAAAGAAGATGGCATCGTGTGCGCCTGTAATAGCTGCATCTAAATCAGCATCAGCAAACACAATGTTGGGACTCTTGCCGCCCAATTCCAGAGTTACCCGCTTGAGGTTACTTTTGGCAGCCGCTTCCATAATTAGATGCCCTACCTCAGTGGAACCGGTAAACGCGACTTTATCAATATCCATGTGACGAGCGATCGCTGCTCCGGCTGTGGGGCCATATCCTGATAAAATATTCACCACACCAGGGGGAAAACCAGCTTCTACAATCAATTCTCCCACCCGCAACGCTGATAATGGTGTCTGTTCCGCCGTCTTCAACACAACAGTATTACCTGTTGCTAAAGCTGGTGCTAGCTTCCACGCCTGCATCAACAAGGGGAAATTCCAGGGGATAATTTGACCGACTACGCCCACAGGTTCATGGCGAGTGTAACAGAAGTACGACCCGCCAATGGGGATAGTTTTACCTTGTACCTTATCAGCCCAACCTGCATAGTAGCGATAGCAGGCAATCACTAATTCCAAATCACCCAATGAATCTTGCAGTGGCTTACCGTTGTCTAAGGTTTCTAGCCGCGCCAATTCATCAATATTTTGTTCTATTAAATCAGCTAACTTGTAAAGCAACTCACCCCGACGGGCAGCTGATAGCTTTGACCATTCCCCACTGGTAAAGGCGGTACGGGCTGCTTTTACTGCCTTATCTACATCTGGCGCATCTGCTTCTGCTACTTCACAGATGACCTCACCTGTGGCTGGGTTAATCGTCTCAAACCTGCGACCGCTAACGCTTTCTATCCACTCATTGTTAATTAGCAGTCGAGTTGGGCCAATTTTTACCTGTTGTTGCGGTTCCTTTGCTGTCACCATCAGGCCCTCCTGTAGCTATCAAAAAATTTGCTTAAATCTATTACTTATATTTCTGAATATACAACAGTTATAGCAGGGGACAGGGGACAGACTCCAAAGTCTCTTAGTGTAACGGTTTTATGATTGCTTGATGTTCTAATCTATATGGCGACGCTACAAATGAAAGAAACACTCTTCTTCTCTCTTCCCTGTCACCTGTCACCTATGTTTCTTTAGAAAATTTTTGCATTTGCTTAACACAAAGAAATGCCTTCAGAGATTTCTGGCAATCTGAAGGCTGTAGATTCTTTCTTTAGTTGTCGGAGACTATTCTTATTTGTCAGCAAACTTAACTCTTTGCACCTAACTTCAATACTTGACCGATAACTGTCAGGCTTTCTTCAAACAGTGCTTCACGACCCCAGCGTTGTACCTGTTGACTGAGTAATGCTTCTGCTTTTTGTTCTGACAGGGAACTGACTTGTTGAAATAAACCTGCTGATTGAGCGCCACCGTGGGTTTCCATCCGCATACAACCGCCGGTTTCAGAGCAGATGACAGTACCACAATCTGCTTTGGGATTGGTTGAACTCAGACGCAGGGCAATCAAATCACCCACAATCTCACCCACATCTGCAACTGGCACTCCTGCCAATTCCGCTTCTACTTGTCGTTGATTTGGGCTGGCAAAGCGAATGCGGATGATATCGTAATCTCCACTTTCTTTTTCATAGGAAACTGGCAACCATTGCAGGCGACTCGCCAGCCAACCTAAAAATAGCAGTGCTTGAGATGGGTTGCCTTTTTCGTAGTCAATGGTGATGCGGTCAATTTCTGTGAGCGCCTCACGACGATGGGGAGGATCATAGGCTTCTGCTGTTAACTCTTGCCATGCGGCGAGTCTACGCCAGTTCAAATCAGCTAGAGGTATACCTATGTCTACCAATTCTTGCAGGCTGATTAAATCTGTTTCTGGCTCGTTAAAGTTGCAAGAATCGACAATGACGTTGTTACAAACTGCTGCTAGCCGTTTAAACAGGCTGTTGTTGGGGTCTGGTGTAGCCTTCCACCACAGAAACTTGGGTAAGCCACCAATCAATAAGGCCGGAATCATACCGCCTATGCGTTCCAATGCGGCGGTAGTACCAGTGAGAGTAATGTATTCGCAGCAGACAAGGGTGCTGGAAGATTGCTTTTGAATTGGGCAGTAAGCCGAAACTTGGGCTTTTACACCTTCATCTTCACCCGCAATGGGACACAAGGCAATGATGCGGCAAGGATTACGGAGGGCAATTTCGTCAGCAATTCTGGGACTGCTGGTGTTGAAACTGTAGGGAGCTAGTCCGTTGGGAGTTTCCCCAATAATTTCGTTACCTTGACGTTTGGCGAATTCTTCCCGTAATTTAGCTAGGGTTTCGGCTGTGGCTGTTCCTGTTTCTGTCAGTCCATATTTAATCTGCACTTGGCGCAGAGCTGTATCTGTTTGTGGACCTAAAATGCCATCAATGGGGCCGTTGTAGAATCCCAAAGCTGCCAACAGATACTGAGTTTCTTCTGGTTCGTATACTACTAGGGTAAAAGTAGTAGCGCGTGTTGCCGCAGGTAAGGCACCATCTTCACCTGTGATGCCGTAACTTTGCCAAATCTGATTCAGTTCCGCTTCTATTTCGGTGAGCGAAATATCCTTGGGTGCCTGAAGTGAGAAAATTGTGGAAGCTTGGGGAGTCATAGAGAATTTGCAAGTGTGTCAGTTGTGAAGTTGAGATTAGTCATCAAGTCATTACTTGTTACTAATGACTCATGACTAATGACTAATTTTTAGAGTCTGCGCCAGCGACGACCGTCTTGATTAATCAGAAGCTCTGCCTCTGCGGGTTCCCAAGTACCTGCTTCGTATTGCGGCACAACGGCGGGGTCGGCGGGCGCATCCCAAACGGAAAGGGCGGGAGTAACTACCTGCCAAGCTGCTTCTACTTCATCGGCGCGGGTGAATAATGTTTGGTCGCCCATCATACAATCAAGGAATAGGCGATCGTAGGCATCGGAAGTAGCGGCAATTCCAAAGGAACCATAGCTAAAGTCCATATCTACGGAACGGGTACGGAATTCTGCCCCTGGCATTTTTACATCAAAGCGCAGAGAAATTCCTTCATTGGGTTGAATCCGCATGGCCAAAATGTTGGCGTTTCTTTGTTGCGCGGCGGATTGGAACATCCGAGAAGGCACATCGCGGAAGTGGATGGAAATCTCACTGACTTTTTTCGGCATCCGCTTTCCAGTCCGCAAATAGAAGGGGACACCTTGCCAACGCCAGTTATCAACCATAAACTTCATTGCTACGTAGGTCGGGGTTGTGGAGTTGGGATCAACTCCTGGTTCTTCCCGATACCCCGGTGCTGGTTGACCTTTCATCCAGCCGGCGCTGTATTGACCACGTATAGCTGAACGTGACAGGTTATGGACATCAGCTAGGCGTGTAGCTTGTAAAACTTTCACTTTCTCCGTGCGAATACTGTCAGCATCCATTGAGTTGGGTGCTTCCATCGCGGTGAGACAGTACAGCTGCATCAGGTGGTTTTGCAACATATCCCGCAGTGCGCCGGATTTTTCGTAGTAGCCAGCCCGGTCTTCTACACCTACGGTTTCCGCTACGGTAATTTGTACGTGGTCAACAAACTGACGATTCCACAATGGTTCAAAAATTGCATTGGCAAACCGGAATACCAGCAAGTTTTGAACTGTCTCTTTCCCCAAGTAGTGGTCGATGCGGTAGACTTGGTTTTCTTGGCAATATTTCCGTACTACCTTATTGAGACTTTGGGCAGATGCCAAGTCCCGACCAAAGGGTTTTTCAATAACTAGACGATGTTTGTCGGGGTCGTCTAGCATTCCTGCTCCCCCTAGTTGTTTGATTGCTTCCGGAAAGAAGTTAGGCGCAACGGAGAGGTAGAACATTCTGTTACCTCTTGTACCCCGTTTTTCGTCTAATTCGCTTAAGAGATTTTTCAGTTTTTGGTAACTCTCAGGATTATCTATGTCTCCAGGGCAGTAGAACAGACCTTGAGAAAAATCTTGCCAGAGTTCTTCGGGATCAACACCGCCATGAACCTCTTCCATACCTTTCCGCATTTGTTCGCGGAAGTATTCGTGACTCCATTCACGACGTGCTACGCCGACAATAGTAGTTTCTGGGGGAATGCGTCTCTCCCGCCGCAATTTGTAAAGGGCTGGGACGAGTTTGCGCCAGGTTAAATCACCAGAAGCGCCAAAGATGACAATGATTTGAGGTTCGGGCATCCCTTGCTGTTGCAGACCAACGCGCAAAGGATTTTCTAGGAGACTAACCATAACAGTTTTCGATTCTATGTGGGAGGTTGGGGGTTGGGGACTGGGGACTGGGGACTGGGGATTGGGGATTGGGGGTTGGGGATTGGGGATGGGATTTTTCTCCTCTGCTCCTCTACTCCCCTGCTCCCCTGCTTCTTAAGAGTCCCCAGTCCCTATACTGGTGACAATAACTTGACTTTGTTCTCTAAAGAGTTCATTAGGGACTGGAAAGGTTGAACAAATTTGTTAATGCCTTCAATTAATAGTTCGTCCATGACAGTATCGAGATTGATATTGATGTCAGGGTCTTTGAGGCTCTCTATTAACTGATAAGCTGTGTCTACTCCTGTTTCTATACGGCTAGCTACATCACAGTGGTCAGCACAAGCGTCAATTGTCCCTGGTGGTAGGGTGTTTACGGTATCTGGGCCAATCAACTCATCGACATACATGACATCGCTATAGTGGGGGTCTTTGGTGCTGGTACTGGCCCACAGTAATCTTTGCACTTTTGCACCTTTGGCGGCTAGGGCTTGCCAGCGACTATCTGCAATAATTTTTTTGTACTCTTGATAAGCAATCTTGGCATTTGCGATCGCTATTTTACCTTTGACAGCTGTCAGTTTAGCTTGTACATTCTGATCATCAACACCGCGTTTCAATTTGGCATCGATTTTGTCGTCAATGTTGCTGTCAATGCGACTGAGGAAGAAACTAGCGACGGAGGCTATTTTGCTAATATCTTTACCCTCTGCCATCCGTTTTTCTAAACCCCGAATATAAGCCTCTGCTGTGTTGATATAGCTTTGGACAGAAAATAGCAGGGTAATATTCACATTAATACCCTCAGATATTACCTGTTCTACTGCTGGTAATCCTGCTTCTGTACCAGGGATTTTAATCATCACATTTTCCCGACCAATTTCTTGGAAATAACGCCGGGCTTCAGCTATTGTGGCTTGGGTATCATGGGCGATGGTTGGTGGAACTTCGATACTCACATAACCATCTTGTCTATTCGAGGCTTCATATACAGGACGCAAGATATCACAGGCATTACGGATATCTGCAAACACTAGGGACTCATAAATTTTGTAAGTTGGTAATCCCTCCCGAATGCCTGCTTCTATATCAGCATCGTAAATGGCATTATTGGCGATCGCTTTCTCAAAAATAGTAGGATTGGAGGTAATGCCACAAATACCTTTGTTCTCAACTAAGTCTTTGAGTTCCCCTGATTGAATAATGTCTCGGCTCAAATTATCCATCCAAATACTTTGGCCGTATTGTTTGATTTCTAATAAATGATTAGTGGTGGCCATAGCTTTTGTTCCACTCCATGAATGATGTTCTAAGTGAATTTGGCAAACACCATCAAATAAAAGCTTTGATGGTAACTTTTGCATTTTGGCGTTGCCCATCACTTATTGCATCGGCCGGCTGAGATAAACTGAGTGCTGAGTTATGTTAGGGGTAGCGCGGCGTTGAGCAACGTGCTGAGTGTTGAGTGCAAAGTTGTGAGTGCTGAGTGGGAATTTTTCCCCTGCTCCTCTGCTCCTCTGCTCCTCTGCTCCTCTGCTCCTCTGCTCCTCTGCTCCCTACCTCCTGCCTCCTGCCTCTAATGACCGTTTTGAATAAATGACTCCACCTTGGCAACATCTTCTTTGCTACCCAGAATTAGTGGGGTGCGTTGGTGCAGTTTTGTTGGCACTACGTCTAATATTTCTACTAAGCCTGTAGTAGCACGGCCGCCAGCTTGCTCAATCAAAAAAGCGAGGGGCGCAGATTCATACAATAGACGCAATTTACCTTCTGGTTTTTGGATTGTGCCTGGATAGAGAAATACACCACCTTGCACTAAAATTCTGTGGATATCACTCACCATTGCGCCACTATAACGAGCGGTATAGCCTTCTGTGCGATGGACGTAACGAATGTATTCTCGGTAGGATTCTTCCCATTGCCAAAAGTTACCTTCGTTAACGCTGTAAACAGCACCGTGGTTGGGAATGCGGATATTTTCTTCGGTGAGGATAAATTCCCCTAGGCTGGGATCAAGGGTAAAAGAATGAACACCTTTACCAATAGTATAGACCAGCATGGTGCTAGGCCCATAAAGGATGTATCCCGCCGCAATTTGCTTGTGTCCGTTGCTCAGGAGGTCTTTAGCTTGGCCATCTGTATCATCTCCTTCCTGTTGACGGATGGAAAAGATGGAACCCAAACTGAGGTTTGTATCGGTATTTGATGAACCATCAATTGGGTCATACAGTAGGGTATAACGACCTATGGGGCAGTTTTCGGGAATATAGTAGGGTTGATCCATTTCTTCGGAAGCTAGGCGACACACTAAGCCGCTTTGCTTAAACACTGAGATAAATACGTCGTTGGCATAAACATCCATCTTTTTGACGGATTCGCCTTGGACGTTGACTTCCCCAGTGAATCCCAGAACGCCTTCCATTAATCCTGCACGACTCAGGCGACGTGCAATTAGTTTGCCAGCCAGAGCAATACGATTCATCAGCGCACTTAAATCTTGTGCATCTGGGGAAAAACTCTGTAGTTGCTGTAGTACGTGTCGTGATAAGGTTGTACAATCACGATCTAAACTCTTGTCTGTAGCGTCGTTAATAGACAAGTCTAAAGATTCTGACGCTTTAGTCATTTTATGTACTCCCTAGGGACTGGCTGTTGTTGGGTCAGTAATTTGATGCGCGGCAACTCATAGCTGCTGCCTCTATCTTAGAAAGATAATTTGATAACTTAGATGTGATTTTAGATAAACTAAAGAAATGGATTTTTTCTGGCTGCTGTACTGGGGGCGATCGCAATTGTAGGCAAAAAAAATTTGAGTAACTATACTTAGTGCCTTGTACAATCTAAAAAGTTTAGATCCTAAGTATTACTCTAAAATTTTTCTGCTAATCAGCCTTGAATCGGCAATCTTTCAAGAAATAAATACTCTTAGTGGTGATTATCTAGTGCGCAAAAGGTATTAAACCTAGAGAGGCACAAAGTAAATGAAATCCGACAAGTTATGATGATGGACTGCTACACACGACTCGTCGGATTGATGTTGATACTTTTAATGCCTTGAGAATTATTTCTAGGAGATTTAATTCTTCTGGGGGTTGTGCAAGTACCTTAGAATTTGCTATGATAGTAACTCCGTTGAGCTTAAAGCTCTTGATTTTTAGCCCAACTACCTCGTCGGTTATCTTCTCGCGGTTTGGCTTTGTTAACTCTGAGTTGACGACCCATCCATTCTGCGCCATCTAATTCGCTGATGGCCGCATCCTCTTGGGAGTCTTCATTCATTTCAACAAAGGCAAAACCACGCATACGTCCGGTTTCTCGGTCGGTAGGCAAAACAACTCTCTTGACTTCGCCGTAATCTGCAAATACGGCTCTCAAGTCTGCTTCAGTAGCGCGGTAGGAGAGATTTCCAACGTAGATAGTCATGTGGGATCACGTAATTTTCAACTAAGAGCGATTAGTTCAGCGATTAAACAGATTGCAAACCTTGCATATTCTCTTTTTTCGTCACAGATGGCCAATGTTGTAGGGCAGCATACAGATTGCTAGCATTATCTTCAACTAAACCTTAAGTGCGGCTGAACTTACGCATACGCTCATATAATAACTGATTGTGACATTCTTCAAAGTGAGAGATTTTACAATCTCCAATAACATAAAATTAGTAACTCTTATATGTTTCTATAGTTATAGGAATTTTGTTTTCCAGATTACAAATATTGATGAGGCATCACCATTGATCTTGTAGAGACGTAGCACTGCTATGTCTCTACATATTTATCTACGTATTCACATTAATTTATTCAATCGAAATGGATTGAGGCCCGGTAGCTTTACCGTTGTGTGCTTCGGTGGTTTGGGTAGAATAACCGCTAAAGCCTACTTGTTTATCCAGCCAGCTTTTGACGGGATCATCTGCAAGGTTAAGTCTCAACACGCCAGAGACAAATCCACCCAAAAAGGAAACTGGATGTTGAGTCAATTCTTTAAATAGGGGAGACAACTCATTGATAAACATTCAGACTCTCCTGAAAATGTTGCAAAAATTAGCACTGTTTAAATAATCGTAACGTGTAAATTTGGGCATGGGGCATGGGGCATGGGGCATGGGCATCAGGACAGAATCATCCTTTCATGAACCCCTATACCCCTAAAACCCTCACGTTTGTTGCTGAATTAATTCGGACTTTGTTCAGGCATCATGCACTTATCAGAGTCACAGCCTGCGGGGCCGACTTCCATTAAATCGCCGAAATCGTAGCGACTTAAGACAGCATAGAAATCATCGGTTTTGCGGCGTGCGGCTAAGGCTTGCAGCATTTGCTCATACTCCTGTTTGGAGATTGGCTCAAATGGCAAACGAGGGAAGGTTTGATGATCGTCAAATCTCGCTAGTAGTGCCGCACTCATGTAGCCTTCATCATTTTGAATGGCTTCCCAGATGCGAGTTCCCAAAGCTTCCACTTCGTGTTCTCTTAACTCGATAGTTGCAGAGGTGTTATGAGTGACGTAGAATTTCTGCACTTGCATATAGAAATCCATTTGGGCGATCGCATTAAATTTGCTGATATCAATCACATCAGCACCAGGTAAATCAGCCCAAGACACAGCCACAGGAATTTCTACTAGCCATTCACTCACCCGTGGATCAAACGGATCATCGAGTAAATTCCCTTGTTCATCTTTATCTGACTGGGAAGGAATAATGCTGTAACCGTAATCCAGACAAGCCAAAGCCACTGGATCATTTTTGCGGCAAGTAATGCGGCGAATAAACCGTTGGGCTTTGGGGGGATGCCATCCGGGGCTGGCACCAGTTAACAGTGATTTTGTCCCACTGGGTTGGACGGTTGTACAGCGATTGGGGCGTTTGATATTGTGGCGATCGCAATAATCCCACACCACACGCTGCACAATTTCTTTCCAAGAAGTTAAGTATTCTGCTTCCCGGTGTTTAAATGCTAATCCTTGGGGTGTTTCTGGTCTACCAGCTTCCCACCACCGCAACCAATCTACACCAAAAGCATGGACAAAGAAATCAAATAAACCAGTAAAAGAAACCCCAACAATTGGGTCTAATTCCCGACTATATTGATAGCGTGGTTCTTGGAATTGATGATTTAAAAGTGACGCTACAGATAACGCCCCAGCCGTGAAAGCTTCCTCTTGTTCTTTGTGGTTCAATGGGTCAATTTGATTAAGATGTATCTCAGATAGATTACAGTTACCAGTTAAAGTATTACCGAAAACACCTTTATGGTACTCCGGCTCATTAAAGCAGTAAGTATCATGTAATCCTGGTAATTGTTCAACACTTTTGACAACTTGCCATTTACCTTTATATTTGGCATTTGTGCCTTTGCTGACATCCAAACGCTGACAAGGAATTTCACCACATTCAGTTATTTGCAAGTAGTATAAATCTCTACTTCTGATACCATAATTGGTGACTGACCCTTTATGCGCGCAAAGATTGACAGATGAACGAATACCGCATTTAGTTAGTAATAGCTGAACTCGATATGCTCGCTCATAATCAGAAATATATATTCTGATGCCGTTACTACTTGTATTTGAGCCATCCGTATCTGCTAAACCAGCGATAAAATGCAATATGGCTTGTCTGTTCCAACTAGCAATTACATTCAGTGCTTCTGGGTTAGTTTTTAGGCTTTTTAAGAATCCTCCAGAGAAACCTAAATCTGTGACATCTGTAAATGCAGGTGAATAATCATAATCTCTAATAGGAGATTTATTACCTGCGACATTCAAAGCAACTTTCTCTTGATACAGCCTAATCTTGGCATGATTTTTTTGATCTGTTGTGCCATCTCCTACAGCTAGCCCTAAAGTGTAGGCATAATTGCGATCGATATCTAATCCATCTTCATACTTAATTTTGAATGGTTCAGTGTGGATAGCATACCGACTGGTATCCATCAAATCTTTAGTTTGGACTTCTTTATAACTCTTGCTGAATCTATCTTTGACAAAGAAGCGGTGATACTCAGTTGCATCTAAATATGAACCGTCTCCGAAGCGCACACGATAGAGAATGCGAGAACTACCAGTTTTAAATGGTTGCACTTGACTCCAGTTTTTACCGTTCCAAATGCTAATTTGACATCCCACTACATCCTGAATTTTGTGCATTCCATCTTTAGTGATCAGTAAGGTATCACTACTTACGCAGTGAAAATCACTACCCAAGATTTCTCCGCATGGATTTAGACCAAACCTTGCCAGACGGTGTTCTAGCTCTTTTGCATCAATTTCAGGGTGTCGTTTTTGTAACCAGTCTTTAGCTGCTCCCTGTTCGTAAGCTTTGATGAAATCAGCTTTCAAAGCTTGTGTAGTTAACAAATCACAGTTAGCCCTAGCAACAGCTTCACCAGCCCACTGAATTGCACCCTCACCACTGTAATATTGCTTACGTACAGCATTAATACATTCTTCTAGGGTTGGCTTACGGTGAAATACCCTGGTGTGGTTCGCCATACGTAAAGCATCACGCTCAGGATCTATACGCCAGTTGCCATTTTCATCTTGTTGCCAGAGGTTATCTTTGGCAGTTGCGCCTTGTTCATCATCAGATATGAACTGGCGCATTCCGGCGCTGTTATGCGTCAAGTATCCATCACAGTAGAAACAGTGCGCTTCTTCCACTTCAATATCATAAGTTTGAACATGATCGTAACTGCCCAAACCTTTAACAGTGACAGGAATATCTAGAGAAATATCCGCCTCAGCAATGTAGCGTTCATAATTGGCATCTACAGTCCGAGAACCTTGAAAACCCATCTCCCGCATTTCGCTGTAGGTGTAAGCTTCCCGCATGATTGCACCAGGAACGGTGAAACCATACATCTTCAAACCTTGGCGTAGTTCACCTTTAGCTGAGTGGGGCGCAATGAGGCTGTTATAACGCTCCTTGAGTGCGGGAATTGTCAAGTTGTACTTAACTTGCCAACTGGAATTTTGTGGATAAGTTGTAGTAAGTCTGCCAGCAATACCCAAGCTGGATAGAACTACACTTACTTGTCTGATAAATAACCGATAAACTGAGGTCACTAAATGAGGAGGTCGATTGTTGACACCGCCATCACTGTCCATTAAACCCGCCAGATAAGCAGCCCGGATATCTACTGAACCTTGCAAAATGAAGCTAGGCACTGTCAGGGGAACATTGGGCTGTTTGATGTAACGATGAAAATACTCAGCTAGGCGAATTGATGAACAGATAGATTTGGCGGTGTTTTCGCCTTTGGTGACGCTGTGAACAGCACTCAAGCCAAATAAAGCTAAAGCAGCTTCAATTTTGGCTTGTATTCTACTTGTGAGTTCTGCATCCAAGCTGTTCATTGACCACTCAACACGACCATAGGGTTTATCGTATTTATTGCGACCAAGAGCTACATAACCATCACCATGTGTAAACCCAATTAGCCAAGCTACTTCCGCAGTGAGTTCGGGAACAACGAAAGTTTTAGCTGTGCGACTTTGAGAGGGTCGAGATTCAGTAAAATCTGTCGGTAAATGAGTAACTGTCCCTGGTAAAACTTGCTTGTTGTGCAGTAGGCGATCGCCTGCCACTAAACTGTTAAAGTATTTCCATTCAATGCCACCCTGAGCATCTGCTAACACTGCTTGGCGATGGTTCAAAGTAGCTCTAGGGTATGTAGCATTGGTTTCAAGTTCGTAGACATCTTGGAACCCTTGGTCAAATTTATCTACAACTCGGCGGAATCCCAAAGGCGTTTGCACCAAGTCACCCACTTTTACATCCCTAATAGGAACTAAACCGTGGGATGTATGAACTAAAGCATCCTCTGGGAGACAACGGCGAATATTCCCCGCAACGATTGTTACAGCAGCTTCGTCAATCAACAAACAGCATTCTACAGAATTTAAGCGTCTACCTAAAGCTTTATTGAGAATGGCAGCGCAACGCTGATAAAGTCCAGGTAATTTTACAGGATTTGCCACACCGCCAAAGCCTTTTAAGGTTTCACCGGATTGACGGACATCGCTAACGTCAACAATTACTTGTACTTCATCAGTAAATCTTTCGTCTGTAGAGAGTTCTAAGAGAGTTTGGTAGGATTCCACCCAACCTTCCCGGCTATCCCCGACGTAGATAGTAACGTTGTTGCCTTGTATATGGGTTTGTGTATATTCACGACGTAAATCTTTAGGTGTATTACCAACTTCTCCCTGTACAGTCACATGGAGCCGATTACGGATGGGAGGCAGTTGATTAGTATATTGTGGTTCTATGACTGCTCCTGTACCGCAACCCATCATGGCGAGATTCATCATCAACCCGAAGGCTTTCCAGTCTTGGAGATTGGTAGAGGTGCAATTATATGCGCCAGAAAAGTTTTTTGGTTTGGTGATCCAATCTGTACCGCCCACCCACAACCAACGCCCACTGGGTAAGGCTTGTAGTTGACGTTGGGTTTTTTCTAAAATAGTGGCTTCTTCTAGTGAGAGTTTACCTAACTCCACTAAACCTTGGATAGTGCGATCGCACACTTCATCCCAAGTTTCTCTTAACCCTGCTGCTGTGCGGCGGCTATAAGTTCTAAAAAATACAGGATTAGCGGCTGGTGCAGTTTCGGGAAACCTTGCACCCTGACGTTTGAGTTCCAGCTCTCGAACCATATCAAAAGGATTGTTGCTTGTTAACAGATTACGACTATACGCCAAGTAGATTGAGGATAAAAGATTGAAAATTTTTCCACTTTACGCTATGCCATGACTGTACAAATTGCCACCTATATTTATGATGTATAATGACTTTTCCTATCCAGAAAGTTTATACACTGAGTTGCAATTATCGACAGTATTTGATTGTAAAAATCATGGGTATGGAGAAAATTTAGCTTCTCCCACATAACAATTCAAATCAACTATTGGCACTATCAAGCAATCAGATTTAACTAAAAGATTGCCAATTGTCCGACTTTGCGCTAAATCTGGGTCTGGATAAATTGGAACAAAACTTTATCATGTCACTAGCTCCTTGGCGAAGCGCGATCGCCCATGCCCTCCACCGCAACCGTAGCCTTGTTTATGCCCGTTACCTGCAACTAGCAACAGTTCGAGCAAATGGTTCTCCTGCCAATCGTACTGTCGTCTTTCGTGGTTTCTTGGCAGAAAGCAACCAGCTAAAATTTATTACCGATAACCGTAGTGATAAAATTGAGCAGATAAACCAGCAACCTTGGGCAGAAGCTTGTTGGTATTTCCCTAACACACGAGAACAATTCCGCCTCACTGGTTACTTGACTTTAGTAGATTCTGAAGCATCCCCCTCTGATTTTCAATCAGCGCGGATTGCTATGTGGCAAGAATTAAGTGATGCTGCACGTTTACAATTTGCTTGGCCGCATCCGGGTAAATCGAGAGCAGATAAAGCAGCCTTTGAGCCATCGCCACCAGATCCTCATCAACCAGTACCCAATTTTTGCCTACTCCTACTCAACCCACTGCAAGTAGATCACTTAGAATTACGTGGCGAACCGCAAAATCGTCATCTCTATTACCGTGAAGACAACGAAATATGGTCTACCAAAGAGATTAATCCCTAAAAGGGTGTAGGGGTAGGCTGTTGACTTTGATGAGATTTACCCATTTTTTATTCATACAGTTTTGGTGTCATCATCGGTGAACCAAATTAAATGAGTAATAAGTAATGGGTATTTACTCATTACTCATTACTCATTACTCATTACTCATTACTTAAAGAAGGAAAGGATTAGGCATGAATTTTTTACCCAATCCCCAATCCCTATTAAATCCCTGCTCCATCTAAAAACTGCTGTATCACCTTATCTCTGAGGCTACATACAGGAGCATCTTCTAAAATTTCACCATCTTTGACTACATAGCTGACTAAAACTGGAGTTTTAGCTGTAGATTGTTGGTGCTGTAGAGTTTGTATTTGCTCTTCCAATGCCTCAATTCTATTTACTAAAGCGCGAATAACTTCCGCTTCTGAATCTGGCAAGTTGTTATGTTCTAGCGGTGCAACACGTACTCCTGAACGATAGACAATTCGACCTGGTACACCCACGACAGTGCAACTTGAAGGTACATCCCGCAGGACAACAGAACCTGCACCAATACGAACGTTATTACCAATTTGAATATTTCCTAGTACCTTAGCGCCAGCACCTACAACCACATTTTCACCCAAAGTAGGGTGGCGTTTGCCGCTTTCTTTACCTGTTCCCCCTAGGGTGACACCTTGATAAATTAAGGCATAATCACCGATGATTGCTGTTTCACCAATTACCACACCCATACCGTGATCGATAAATATACCCTGCCCGATGGTTGCGCCTGGGTGGATTTCGATTCCGGTCAAAAACCGAGCGATATGAGAAATCAAGCGAGGGATAAAAGGAATACCAATACCATGTAGCCAGTGAGCCAGCCGATGGAAGAGTAGGGCTTGCAAACCAGGGTAACAAAACAAGACCTCCAACAGATTACGAGCAGCTGGGTCACGTTCAAAGATGATACGAAAGTCAGCACGTATTGTAGATAGCACGAGATAGCATCCTCGGAAAGCACAACAAGCTACTCTCCCATCATATCGTTAATGGGGATTGGGGATTGGGGACTTGTACTGAGCTTGTCGAAGTATTGGGGACTGGGGATTGGGGATTGGGAAAAAATTATGGATGGGATTTATAACCTTTAGTGATTTATCTATTTTTCCTGTACTGTCAAAGTGTAATTTCGCTTGACTCCAGGGTTAAATGTACCAACCCAAACGTGATAAGGCCCTTTTTTCCAGCCTTTATCAACAATGCTAGCGTCTTTATTTTTACCTGTGTCATCACCACAACGAATCGTATTTTCGTCTGGTCCTTGAATTAATAAAGTTGTATCGCTGCCACCACTGTTGACGGTAATTGTTAATTTGTCAAAGTTTTTTTCTAAAACCATAATGTGATCTGGTTTGGGATCAGCAAAACCGATACAGGCATTTTTATCGCAATCGCGGTTACTGATGGCAGACAAGGAATAAGAACCACCTGTAAAGCCTGTAACTATTCCTTTTGCTGGTTCAAACCCTGATGATAAGCTAAATGTACCAAAATTAGGTGTTTCTGCGATTACAGGCGTAGCAATTACAGCACCAAATAAGACTAAAATCCAACTGCTTTTAAAATTAAATCGGGGGCGACAATATTTCATAGTAGCCCTCCTTGAGGCTCTTATAGTAGTGATCTTATACACATATTCTAATTAAGCCATTCCGGTAATTTGTGTCTTATGTATGCCACTTTCATAATGTGCTGCCTGATATAAAGGAATTTGAGATTCTTTTCTGCCCTCTCCGTCATGGGAACTTGGAATATTTCCAGGTGCGATCGCTATATTGAGGCACTATCACCAATCAAAGCGGATTAATATATGTAGTAAATCAAATCTTCCTGAACATCTGCGTCATTTGGTCATTCAGAGGTCAGTAAATCGCTGTTATAGGATACAGTTTCATGACTCATGCACCATCAAAACTTCTCACCTTTGAGGATTTTATTGACCAATACTGCGACAACCCTCGCTACGAACTGGCTGACGGAGAATTAGTTGATATGGAACCCACAGGCTCCCATGAAACTGTCGGCGGCAAACTAGCGACCAAAATCGGTATTGCTATTACCAACGCGCAACTCCCTTGGTTTATTCCTAGGACTTGCCTGATTCGCCCCTTTGCTGATGCCATGACTGCCCGGAGACCAGATATTGTGGTTCTGGATGAAACTGTTCTTTCCAGTGAACCCCTTTGGCAGCAAGAACCAGTAATCACTCTCGGCCGTTCAGTCAAACTCATTGTCGAAGTAGTTAGCACCAACTGGGAAACTGATTACGCTCGCCAGGTTGAAGAATACGCCCTTTTAGGAATCCCTGAATACTGGATTGCCGACTATCGAGGACTCGGTGGGGTAGCTTTTATCGGTAGACCGAAACAACCGACTTTTACAGTTTGTCAGTTGAGTGGTGAGGACTACTACCAGCAGCAGTACCGTCTTGGTGAGGCGATCGCTTCTGGGATTTTGCCTAATCTACACCTACAACTTGATGACATCCTACCTCGTTGAGTGATTTTGATGCTCTATGGGATGGACACCGAAATAATTAATTAAACGAGTTTTTGGCCAATAGGAAAAATTTTAAATTATTCAATTCAGTATTTCACAGTGAGATCCCGTTAATACATGACCTTTTTTGAATTTTGAATTGGAGCGTTCGCGTAGCGTCTCGTAGAAAAGCGACTTGACAAGGGGAACTGGCGAAATTTGCCGTGTCCCCTAATTGATTAATGATCAAGTTGGAAGAAAATCCCGCCTTTGAGAGTTCCTGTGTCACTCCCATAACTACTAAAAGTGAGCGATCGCAGTTTCTCAAAAAAGGATTTACCAACTACTTCCACAAGCTTCAAAATTGGTAGTTGACGCTCTAATAAATTTTGGCTTTTGTTCCAGTCAAGATACACATAACCTTGATTGGATTCGGGAAAAGCCGCAATAGTCTTTTGGAAATTACGGTTTTTGAGGAAAGAATTATCTTTGGTTGTAAAAACTTCATTAATTGTTTCTAGGTCAGAGGTAAAGATTTCATAATTTCCTAGGGTTGTATGTATGCCTTTGACTTTGGCTTCAACAGTGAATGATGGATGCTCTGGAGTATCGTTTTTTTGAGTATTGGCAATTAAATCTGTCCAAGCGGTAACTTTTTGCTCATTGAAACGTAAAGAATTAGTATTTAGTCCTTGAGATGAGGCGATCGCATCTAAACGTGCAATTCCTTCTGGTACAGTTTCTAGTTTTTCTGTGACAAAAATCCAGCCAGGAGTTGTTTGTCCTGCATGGGGGATGAGTGCTAGAGCATATTCTCCTTGTACCCAGCTAAATATATCTTGTTCTAAGTTGATACTCCAGCTTTTTTCAACATCTTGTATTGGTTTGATTAATCGGGAAATTACATCAGTTCCTGAACCAGAAATGGCTGTTTTTGCTTGTATCCAGAGTTTGGCTAAATCGCTGTCACCCAAATTGCTCAAATGAGAACCAGAAATCACCAACCCGGCTGAGGTGGGTATATATTGTAATGCTCCCACAAGTTGAGATAATGGTGCAGAAGTGGGTGAGACTTCGGTTGCAGCTAAGAATGTAGTTTCGGCTAACAGTCCTTGAGGATTCAATGTCAGAGCAAAAATTTGACTGTCGTAGGTTGGTTCTGGTAAATCTAACCCTTGCCATTGTGCCAATATGGGGAGATTGAAGAAGGCTACAGCTAAAGAGCCTTTAGGTAGCTGTTGGGTGGCTTTTTGGTATTGGGGAGAACTCGTCAAATTTAAATCAGGGGCTTGGACGTTATTAATAGCATCACGCAACACTCTAGGATCATTGGCAAACAAAACAAAGCCATCAACTACTGCACTAGCTAAGGGTTCTAGCTCTGGTTGTGCGTCATCGTAGAGAAGTTTCGCACCTTTGTATTCTTCAGTTGCTAGATTAGCTCCAGCTAAAACCCGCTTAGAGAATAATAACTCCACAAACTCACGGCTTTTTTCTGGTTTCTTGGTGGCTAGAGCCATGAGATATCCTGGCTGCTTACCGTTTTCGGAGTCACGATCAATATCTAAGGTGGTAACAGCCAGTGTAATTTCCTCTCCTAGCCAGGGTTGAATATCTTGGCGATAATCTAAACCACTTTGAGCTAATAAACTGGTTTTGAGTTTAGATATTTCTCCAGCACTTTCCAAAGCCTGTAAGCGTTCTGGATTTGCCAACAACGAAACTGTCGCTGGTGCTAGTTTTGACACAAAAATAGCAGCACCAGACTGGGAGGTAGAAGCAATGAGGCTAACCGGACTTTTGGCAAACAACCAGTAAAAGCCTGCGATCGCAATGACAACCAAAGCGATCGCACCAGCTATCAGAAAACCGGAGACTGAGCGTTGTGTGTTCACAATAGACCTATCTAAAACAACGGTTTACAGCCATTTAACCAGAAAATTAGGGACTGGGGACTGGGGACTGGGGACTGGGGACTAGGAATGAGCAGGGGAGCAGGACTATTGCCTATTACCTGTTACCTATTGCCTATTGCCTATTGCCTATTACCTGTTACCTGTTACCTGTTACCTGTTACCTGTTACCTGTTACCTGTTACCTGTTACCTGTTACCTGTTACCTGTTACCTGTTACCTGTTACCTGTTACCTGTTACCTGTTGCCTATTGCCTATTGCCTTCCCCCTGGTAGGGCGCTTTTAAGCAAGATTACTTATGCTAGGTTCCAGGTTTTCTGTCACCATAAATGATATTGGACTGTTTATCAAAACCACATGACAGGGAATATTTCTGGTCAACCCATCTCTCAAATTAGTGTAGAGGAACTAGCACAACGTCTGGCTGAAAATGATGCAAGTATTCAGTTAATAGATGTACGTGAACCCCAAGAATTATCACTTGCTAGTATTAATGGCTTTGTAAATCTGCCTCTGAGTGAGTTTTCCCAGTGGGCAGATCAAGTTCCGGCTATGCTTAATCCTCATGCTGAAACTCTTGTACTATGTCATCATGGCATCCGTTCTGCCCAAATGTGCCAGTGGTTACTTGCTCAAGGTTTCACCAATGTCAAAAATATTTCGGGCGGTATTGATGCTTACTCTATCTTAGTTGACCGTTCAATTCCCCAGTATTAGGGACTTCCAAATCAAAAAATATCCCCTATGTAGGGTGCGTCAGTCAGACAAAACCTGGAAATACCTAGAAATTATTCGTATTGACGCGCCCTACTAAGTAACAGCATCGGCTAAACGCCGCGCTATCACTAACAGCACTGTGAATAGAGACTGTATTTTCCCTGGAGATGGGCAATACCATAAATAAGGCTAAATTATCAACTAAAAATAAGTATCTTCAAATACAATTTATTTAATATAATTATGGGATAATACTGAGAAACTTAATAACATCTTTAAATCAATATTTTTTCTTTAAACCCCTGCTAGACGAAAATGTGGGATTAAGACTGTAATGTTAGTCGTTACAATAGAGTTAGATATTTAATGATTTTAATTAACTATTGTTAATTTATTTGCATTTAATTCAAATAATCTTTTCAAACCTTGATTAAAAGTTTGCTTTCTGTCAAAGAAACCCTATGCAAGTCCAGTTGACAAATCGACAACAGCATATACTTTGGGCAACGGTACGTCATTACATAGCTACGGCAGAGCCTGTTGGTTCAAAAGCTTTGGTCGAGGAGTACGACCTGGGTGTTAGTTCAGCCACAATCCGCAATGTGATGGGCGTACTAGAAAAATCTGGGTTATTGTACCAACCACATACATCTGCCGGACGAGTACCTTCTGACTCAGGTTATCGCATTTATGTTGACCAGCTAATTACACCCTCTTGGCGAGACGCTACGCGAACGGAAGCCCTGACAAAAAAGGTAGAATTGTCACTTCAAGAGCGTCTTCACTGGGAAGATTGGAGCTTAGAGATTCTCTTGCAAGGAGCAGCACAGATTTTAGCTAGCTTGAGTGGGTGTATTAGCTTGATTACCATGCCGCAAACCAATACAGCCGTTGTGCGACATCTGCAATTAATGCAGATTGAAGCGGGACGGATCATGCTAATTGTGGTGATGGATGGTTATGAAACCCATTCTAAGCTGATGGATTTGCCCCCAACCAGACAAGAAACAAAACCTGATCCAGAAGTAATTGATCGGGAGTTGCAGATTGTTTCTAACTTTTTGAATAGTCACTTACGGGGTCAAAGTCTGTTAGAAATCAGCAACTTAGACTGGAGTCAGTTAGATCGGGAATTTCAACTTTATGGGGAGTTCCTGAAAGATTCTGTAGCAGAACTAGCTCACCGCACACAAGCACCAACCGCGACACAGATTATGGTGCGGGGTGTAGCCGAGGTTTTGCGTCAGCCAGAATTTTCTCAACTCCAGCAAGTGCAAACAATTATTCAACTATTGGAAGAAGAACAAGAGCAACTATGGCGATTAATCTTTGAGGAGCCAGAGGCGGAAGATACGAACAAACCAAAAGTAACGGTGCGTATTGGCTCAGAAAACCCATTAGAACCGATACGTACTTGTACCTTGATTTCTTCTACCTATCGCCGAGGTGCAGTCCCATTAGGGAGTGTGGGAGTTTTGGGGCCAACACGCCTTGATTACGAAAGTGCGATCGCAGTTGTCACGGCTGCGGCTGATTATCTCTCAGAAGCCTTCAGTTAATTACATCAAATCATGGTCAGAAAAATTGCCTTTGGGGTGCTGTGGCTAGGATTCATCATTTATGCTTTTGTGTTTGCGCCGACCGATAGTCCCGATACCTGGGAGCTAATTAAAAATCTGTCTATTGGTCAGTGGCAAGGTATTAATCCCTTAGTCATAGCACTATTCAACCTCATGGGTATCTGGCCTATGATTTATAGTGCATTACTATTTATTGATGGCAGAGGGCAAAAACTACCCGCTTGGTTATTTGCGACTGCATCTTTTGCTGTTGGTGCATTTGCTTTATTACCCTATTTAGCTTTACGGGAACCGAATCAACAGTTTATGGGGTCAAAAAACGCCTTGATTAAGCTGCTAGATTCCCGTGTGACTGGTATTGTTCTCACTGTGGCGGCGACGATTCTAGTCACTTATGGTTTACGTGAAGGAGATTGGCATAACTTTATCCAACAGTGGCAAACTAGCCGCTTTATCCATGTCATGAGTCTAGATTTTTGCCTACTTTGCCTATTATTTCCGGCATTATTGAGAGATGATATGGTGCGTCGTGACTGGCAAAATCAGCAGGTTTTCTGGTTATTTGCTCTCATTCCCCTATTCGGCCCCTTGATTTATTTGTCTGTCCGTCCCTCGTTGCCAGAAATCAGTGTAGAGTTAACACCCAGTCAGCAACAATCAATCACAAGTTAATTTTCAAGAAACTGACTGAAATTCTGATTCGATCAACTCAGCAAAAACGGTAATGAAAGAAAACAGCATCATCACTGGGTTTCACGCTCATGTTTACTACGATACCGAGACTCGTGAAATTGCCGATAGGATACGGGAAGGATTAGGGGCTAGATTTGAAGTGCAGCTTGGACGCTGGCATGATCAGCCTATTGGGCCACATCCAAAATCCATGTATCAAGTCGCCTTCTCACCAAACCAATTTCCTCAAGTCGTACCTTGGCTAATGCTGAACCGTGAGGGGTTAGATATTCTCGTCCACCCTGAGACGGGTGATGATGTCACAGACCATACAGCACACGCTCTATGGCTAGGAAATAAGCAGGAACTGAATATCAACTGCCTACAAGGTTATAAACTCTCCAAATAACTCAAAAGGTCTGCCATTTCTTGAGTGCTGGGTTGGAATTTGGGCATTGGCGGCGTTTTACCACTAATGACTTGATCAATTAGTCCATACTTGGATTTGCGTTTAGAAACACCTTGCAAGCTAGGGCCTACTCGCCCATCTGCTTCTAAACCATGACAGCCAGCACAATTGATTTGAAATATAGCGTGTCCTTGTATTTGGTCTCCTTTCAATGCCAGAACACTCTTGACATATGGGTCGGAGGCTCGCACCATCTCAACACCAAAAAAGCCCAAAAAGACCACTAGCAGTATCGCTAGAGCCAATAAAACGATCTGCTGAATCAGATTTTCAGGTTTAGTAAGCTGGTTATCCAAAAGTTGTGCTGTAAAAGTCTAGTTGTTTTCAAAAATTTTCATTTCCTACACATAGCTTAAAAGTTCTTGATGCTGTCTGCAAGCACATCTACGACTTTTGTCCTGGTTAGCCATTCCCCAAAAACATTGTATGAAGCGGGATTCATCCCCAATTTGGTAAAATCAAAAGCAGGAAATGAATTTTGAATAATCGTAAACAGGAGATTTAAAGTGGTTGAACCCCTGCTTTCAGGCATTGTTCTTGGTTTGATTGTCGTTACCCTCTCTGGGTTGTTTTACGCCGCCTACAAACAATACAAGCGCCCCAATGAGTTGGGTGGTTGATTGAGTTCTGAGTAGGGGATGAGGGAGAAGGGGAAAGCTTTACTACTCCCTACTCCCTACTCCCCTGATTCCCCAATGCGGTAGAAAGTTAGGGCTGTGTTACCGTAAACCTTTTCGCGACAAATCTCCCAATCAGGAATTGCTATATCTGTCCATGCTTGGGGATTATGCTCAACAGCGATTTCACCGTTGGGATCTAATAATTGATGGTGAGCGATCGCTTCTAATACTGACTGATATAATCCACTAGCATAAGGTGGGTCAAAATAAATCTTGTCAAACTGCTGCCCTGATAAGTTCTTTAGCTGCTGGATGACATCACCGCGCAATATTCGCCATTGCTGCTCATCGTGTGCCAATTTCTGCCAATTTTCTTGAATAACGGCACAGGCTCGACTTGATTTTTCAATACCGATTACTAGATTTGCCCCTCGACACAAAGCTTCTGCACCCATTGAACCAGTCCCGGTGCATAAATCTAGCCAGCGACAACCTGCTATTTCTCCCTGCCAAATATTAAAAACTGCTTCCCTAACCCGCGCACTGGTGGGTCGAGTTTCTTGCCCTGGTAAAGTTTTAATTTGGCGATTCCCGTAAATTCTTAGACTCATTTGTCAATGGTCAACAGTCAATAGTGAGATAATGCGTTCCTGTCGCCTTGCGTCGGAAAGCAACTATCGAACCTGTAAGGGTCAATAGTCAATATTATGTAGCAAAAACATAATGACTGAGGACAAGTGACGAATCTCTAAGTTTCAATTTAATATTATGCGGCGATTTTTTCCCGTACTTGGGAAACAAAATTAGACAGAATTTGCAAGCCAATGTTAGAGGATTTTTCTGGGTGAAATTGGACTGCCATCAGGTTTTCATGGGCAATGGCAGCTGTGATAGTTTGCGTACCGTGGGTAACAGTTGCTGCCCGAATTTGCGCCTCAATGGGGTCAACATAGTAGGAATGCACAAAATATACCCAAGGTTGAGGGGGCAAATGCTCCCACAAAATACTTTTTGGTTGAGTTAATTGCAGCTGATTCCAACCCATGTGGGGAATTGTAATACCAGGTTCATGGACAAACCGCCGTACTTTTCCCCGCACAATTCCTAATCCTGGTTGAGTTCCTTCAGCACTGGATTCAAATAAAATTTGTAGTCCTAAACAGATGCCTAAGAAGGGTTTGCCAGATGCGATTGTATCTTTAATCGGTTGTTCTAAATCTCGCGCTCGGATATGTTGCATTGCGGGATCAAATGCGCCGACTCCTGGCAAGACAACTGCATCTGCTTGAGCTAATTCCTTATAGGAATCTGTAACTTTAGGAGTGGCTCCCGCGTTTTCTAACCCTTTGCAAACTGAATGCAAATTTCCCATGTCATAGTCTACAACCGCAATAACTGGCATTGACCTGTTCCTTGTAAATTATTTATGGAGTATTTTTCTATTCTAAATAATATTTCTGATGAAGAAAAGAATACTATTAACTTCTTTTGACACTTGGCTCGATGATCAACAGTCAAATTCCTCGGATGTTTTATTACTTGAAGTGATAAAACTTGAATCACTCCCCTATGATTTAAAATTTTTGCGCCTGTTACCCGTTAATATTGATCTGGCCAGTTACCGGGTGATGGCAAAAATAGAGGAGTACCAACCAGATTACATTGTTTGTTGTGGCATGGCTGCTAGTCGGCAAAAGTTAAGTGTAGAACTTGGTGCAAGTCGGGGAGAAAGCTTTTTACAAACTACAATTGATGTCAAACAATTAGTGGTGGGAGCAAAGGCAACTGATATTAGTGACGACTGCGGTAAGTTTGTTTGCGAAGGTCTTTATTATTCTGTACTGGAATACTTAGGACAAAATAAACTGGCAGCACATTGTATATTTGTCCATGTTCCAGTTTTGCATCCAGAAAATTTGGTAGAGATTCTGAGAGATTTCTTATTAATTATTAACAATTTGGCACTTTTGTAGAGTTATTACCGTCCGAGGGGCAGAGATGAGGGGATGAGGGGGATGAGGGAGATGAGGGAGACAAGAGAAAATTTATTGTTCATAGCTAATCCCCAGTCCCCAGTCCCTAGCCCCTAATACTTTGTTGTTATAAAGGGAGATGATTTTTTTAATACTATGTTGCCTTTGTTACTTAGTTTTTTAGTTGCTCAATCAACTCCTGCTACACCGCCGCCAGAAGAAGTGGTACAGCCGCAACAAGTGCGCCCATTACCAGGACAGTTGGATGCAATACCAACTTTTAATAGCAATAGTCCAGAGTTGGTTTTAAAAGAAGGGATTTTACTTTCTACCTTTCCGCCAGAGGGGAAAAAAGTACCATCAGCCCATTTGAATTTTCCCTTTCGCGGTAGATTTGATGTGTTTGCTCATCACATTGCTAGGGCTGAACCACCGGAGGATTTACGCTCATTATATTTAGGGATAATTTTACATAACCCGACTACCCAACCAATGACAGTGAATGTGTTGCAAGGGGCGAGTTATTTAAGTCAACCGGATGCGCCGTTTATTCAGTTGCCCTCTTTTAGTCAGAATCTTTTGGGTAATGTGTTCGCTGGGCCAGGCGATCGCGTTATGTTAGATGTACTTAGAGGAAGGCGACAAGATATTTTCCCTGCCCAAATTGTGATTCCACCAGGGGAAAGTCAAATGCTACTCAACCAGCCGATTCCGGTAAGAGGACTCACGCCACCCTTAAATGGTCGCTCGACTTTGGCACGACTGCGGAGTAATGGTACAGTTTACGCAGCTAGCTTGGCTATGTTTGCTAAGACTAATGCTGATGGTAGTGAACGTGCGCCGACTTTAGAAGAGTGGGAAAATCTCTTACAGAATAGTGATGTATCTGGCCCCCGCGATAGAGTACCCACACCTTTAGAAGAAACTGGTAAACCCCGTATTTATGGACGGGTGGCTGGTGTGGCGCGTGGAACCCATTGGCGGGCTTTTATCGTTGATGCTCCCAAAGCTAAGTATTTAACGATTCCCCAACCAGGACAAGCATTTTCTTATCCTCTGAGTAGCTTGCATGGTGGCACTTTAGGAACAGAACAAATTCAGAGTGCGCCGCTTTTGGTACGTTATCCTGATACCGCTTATCAGGCGCATGGTAATTACGGGATTCAATATAGTTTGAAGTTACCGTTATATAACAATACTCCTACTTCCCAGACTGTAACTATATCGCTACAAACCCCCATCAAAGAAGACCGACTGACACAACCAGGACTGCGCTTTTTTACTACTCCAGCCCGTCAAGTCTTCTTTAGGGGCAGTGTGCGGATACGACATCGAGACGAAAATGGCCAGCCTAAAACTAATTTTATTCATTTAGTGCAGAGGAGAGGCCAGCCTGGGGAACCATTAGCTGTATTAAACATGAAAACAGGCGATCGCTCTTTAGTAGAGGTAGACTTTCTCTATCCCCCAGATGCGTCACCACCACAGGTTTTAACAGTAGCTACTCAGGCTCAAAAATAGGGACTGGGGACTGGGGACTGGGGACTGGGTGATTTATTGAAAACCTTTGGCTGACTTCTTCTTACCCTTTCCCTTGGGTTTAGACTTGTGTACTTCTACCACAGCTGCTTGAAATAACTCGTGTAGATGTAGGGGTACACTGGCAATTTCTGGTAAATCTGGCTTGAGGGGTTTATCGAATTCTTGCAAGAGTGCATCTAAATCATTAGCAAGGTTAAATTCTGGGCGTTGCAAGTAATCTTGTAGTGCCTTGTCTAATGACTTGGGGTATTTTTGGGCTAAACGTTGCCAAATAAAGGCATTAATATTTTTATCCTCAAGGTAATGACGAATTAGTTTCTCTGCACCATCAATACTTTGCCAATCGGCTGCTGTTAACAGTGCTTGTAATTTACTGTATGTTGGTAAAAACATCTGTCCCCAACGGGGATGAGAAATTGCGGTTACTTGTTCGGCTTGTTTGAGTTCCGCAGGTAAATCAACTTTTGGCATCACCATTTTACTGTTGCCACTTTTGTTGTTAAATATCTGCGCTACTAATTTAGCATCAGCACCAGTTTCTTTAGCTGCTGCTTGAATCTCTGCTTCTGACACACCAGCTTCTGCGGCTAATTCACCAAGAGACTGATTTTGATCAATTCCTAGGGCTGCCAAGCGTTTCTCGGTGGTTAATTCTTGAAATTCACCAATTTTTTGATTAAGTTGATATCCAGGTAAGGTAATTTCATCACTACCAAAAAAGTCTAGAAAATCCTCGTGGTATTGGGCTACAGACTGCCAAGCAGCCTCTAATAACTCTGGAGCATCACTATAAAGATGATGTTTATAGTTTTCTTTAAAATTACCAATAGCTACGGCTAATTTGGGTCTGCCAAGTTTACCTAGAAGTGTGTATTGTCCCAAAAATGTCCAGTAGTTATCAGTAATAGGTGCTATGCGAGTTAAGAGGATTTCTTCTAGCTTGAGGCGAGAAATTGCTTGTAATGTTTGGGTATTGTTGGGTTTAACAATATAGTATTTATCGGTTAACCAGTTTCTTAACTCTAAGCGATCGCTCTCAATTTGGGTAATCGCAAATAAACCCATAAAACTATGATGCCAGTTATTGAGCAGCAGGCGATCGCTCTCGGTTAAATCTGGCTGACTGGCGATAAATAAATCGATGGGAGACTGATCATCAACTCTCCCTTCTACAATAAAACTGTCAATAATTAAATCTTGCTGTGTATTATCACCACTACCACGGCGTGACTGTGCGGCTGCATAGGTTTCTAATGCTTGTGCTAGTTCCCCTTCCGCATCTAAAACAAAATTTACTACAGCTTGTTTGAGGGTGTGCGATCGCTCTAATATGACATCCACAGGTGTACTCTATCTCTCGGTGCAACAGTTGTAGATTAAGGCTGATGAGAGAATCACAGCATCTAACAACAGCTAGATTTATCAGCATACATATTTAGGCAGTTGACACAAATTTAGTAGTGAATGCTGAGTGCTAAGGAATTTTCAATTGAAGAAGGCAGGAGGCAGGAGGCAGAGGGCAGAAGGTTTTGTTTAGAAGGGGATTCCGACCCCTCCTAAACAAGAGCCACCAAATTGAAAATTTGGTGGGGGTCTTAAACCCTTGCTCCCTACCCTGCGGGAACCCCTTCGGGGAATGGTCGCGGCAGAGGACAGAGGCCAGTATTCCTTCTGCCTCCTGCCCTCTGCCCTCTGCCTTTCTTGATAAAAAATATTCAAAATCTAGGGTGCGTCAGTGCGAGAAAACCTAGCTATATCAACAAATATTCATACTGACGCATCCTACTGGTTAGCAGTAGCGGAGCCTTGAGCAGCGTGCTGAGGGAAGAAAAAAGTCATAATGAATACACTTTAGTTATGTTTGGGTAACGAAAATATCAGTGTTTGCCACAAACAAACAAGCATTTGTAACGAAACGATTTGTGTTGGTAACGAACGCAGTTGTATTTGTAACGAAACGATTTGTGTTGGTAACGAACGCAATTGTATTTGTAACGAAACGATTTGTGTTGGTAACGAACGCAATTGTATTTGTCACGAAACGACTTGTGTTGGTAACGAACGCAACTTGTTTAGTTACCAATAGACTTTCGTCCTGATAAAGTAGTACAGCTTGATGCTCATAAATATTCAGACAAAACAGATGAAAAAGCTTCTGTAATCAGCTTTTACCCTGTATACCTCTTGCTCCTGCCTCTTGCCTTTTGTACTAGGATGTTATTGTATGTTAACCTCCTTAAACAACAGGTTATGACAAATGGTTGCAAATCCCAGTTATAGCTACATTTCCCCAGAAGATTATCTCAAAGGCGAGGAAACCAGTCCCATTAAGCACGAATATCGCCAGGGAGAGGTTTATGCAATGGCTGGGGCTAGTAATACTCATGTTGTAATTTCTTTAAATATTGCTTCTAGGCTGAGAAATCATTTACGTGGGAGTGGTTGTCAAACTTATATCTCAGACACCAAAGCGCATATTGAATCACGCAATATCTACTACTACCCTGATGTGATTGTCAGTTGTGATCAACGAGATAGAGCATTTGATAATTTTATCCGTTATCCTTGCTTAATTATCGAAGTGCTATCACCCTCTACAGAAGCCTTTGACAGAGGAGATAAATTTGCTGACTATCGACACATGGAAACACTGCAAGAATATGTTTTAGTCAGTCAAAATCGCATGAGTGTTGATTGTTTTCGCCGTAACCAAGATGGACAATGGGTACTTTACCCCTACGAGAAAGAACAAGAAATACATTTAGCTAGTATAGATTTGCGATGTGCGATCGCAGACGTATATGAAGATGTAACTTTTGAAATCACGCCATCTCAAGAGTAAAAGCAAAACAAATCTTAAGAGATGCTTAGTTAGCCTTGTAACAGTTTAGCCTCAAGAACAGTAGCTTATCATGGACTCAGAAAACCACGAGGCGTAAGTTTATGACGAGTGTTGTTAAATCTCCCTACAGCAGTGAACAAATTGCCGCTTGGTTGCGGGGACTGCTAACAATAGCTTGGGCTGACGGTAACTTTGACGAACAAGAACAGCAATTAATTGCTAGTATCACCAAAGATGAATTAGCCCCTTGTCTGGAGTGGGAATCACTGGAAGTAATTTCACCAGCAGAATTAGCTGCCGTTTTGGGTAAAAATACACCCGTTGGGGAAAATTTTCTCCGTACAGCTGTGATGGTAGCGATCGCAGATGGTACATATTCCCCTAGCGAAGATCAAGTCCTGCACGAATTTTGCCAAGCCCTAGGCGAACCAGCAGACATCCTACAAGCCCTAAGCCATACCCTAGAAGACAAAGAACAAGCAGATTCTTTAGTATCAGCAGCACTCACAGCCCCTTCACCTGATGCCCTCAACCCTCTACGCGACTGGTTAGATGGGTTAGATGTCAAAGATCCCAGAGTCGCCCGGTTCTTATGTAAAATGATTCCTTCTCAATGTCCCTTTGAGCGAGATGTCACCCTATTTGGACGTAAAATAGTTCACATTCCGCCATTGTGTAAAATTAACCCACTATATGAACAACTCGTAGGTTTACGTTTCCGCGCCCTCTCCTATTTGGCAGATGAATGTAAAGAAGATGTGACACCATACATTTAGTCATTAGTTATTGGTCATTAATTTGGCATAATAGCAACAAGAAGGTCTAAGACAAAAAAGTCTAGTTATACAACATAGAATGTTGAGGGTGCGTTCATAGCAATGACGCACCATTATTATCAGTAGATAAGATTTCAGCAGGTAAATAACTATTGCCTATTGCCTATTGCCTATTTCCTATTAACCATTGACTATTGACTAATTATGCAATTTATCGACCAAGCACAAATTGAAGTAGAAGCAGGTAAAGGAGGCGATGGGATTGTCGCTTTCCGGCGAGAAAAATACGTACCAGCTGGCGGCCCTTCCGGTGGGAATGGTGGACGGGGCGGTTCAGTTATTTTCATGGCCGTGGAAAACCTACAAACCCTGCTAGACTTTCGATACAACCACATCTTTAAAGGAGAAAATGGCGGACGTGGCGGCCCCAATAACTGCACAGGTGCATCCGGTAAAGATGTAATTATCGAAGTTCCCTGTGGCACAGTAATTTATGATGCCGAAACAGGTGATTTAATCGGAGATTTAACTGAACCTAACCAAAAGCTACTAATTGCAGAAGGTGGTAAAGGTGGTTTAGGTAATCAGCACTTTTTAAGCAACCGTAACCGCGCCCCAGAATACGCCCTCCCAGGATTGCCAGGAGAAAGAAAACTCCTCCGTCTAGAATTAAAACTCTTGGCAGAAGTAGGCATTATTGGTTTACCCAATGCAGGTAAATCTACCTTAATTTCATCTTTATCAGCTGCACGTCCCAAAATCGCTGATTATCCCTTTACAACCCTAATACCAAATTTAGGTGTAGTCAAAAAACCTACTGGTGACGGTACTGTTTTTGCTGATATCCCCGGATTAATTGAAGGTGCTGCCGAAGGGGTAGGTTTAGGACATGATTTTTTACGCCACATTGAACGCACACGGATACTGCTGCATTTAATCGATGCAACCAGTGATGATATCATCAGAGACTACAACACAATTCAGCAAGAATTAGTCGCCTATGGACGCGGTTTAGCTGAAAAAATGCAAATTTTGGTATTAAATAAAATTGATGCTGTTGATAGAGAAACTGTAGATTTAGAAGCATTAGCGACGCAATTAAATCATCTGTCTCACGCTCCAGTTTTCTTAATTTCTGCGGTAACTCGTACTGGTTTAGACCCAATGTTACAAGAACTTTGGCATATTCTTGATCAAATCAACGCTGTGGAAGAAGTAGAGGTATTTAGTTAACTCAGCAGGGTAAAAAAGTTTGTAGTAAGGGCTTTAGCCCTCTCCCTACTTTTTAGATAAATCAACAACTTGCAACCTTGGGGGTGGAAATATCATGACCATTGCACAAGAACAACGCTATTCTTCCTCTGAAGAATACCTAGAAATGGAGGTGAATTCAGAGGAAAAACACGAATATATTGATGGGCAAATTATTCTTGTGCCAAGTGAAACGCCAAAGCATAATACAGTTGTGGGTAACTTTGGTGCTACCTTACTTTTCGCTTTTAAACTTCAACCTTATCAAGTATTTATCCTCAGACAGCGTCTTTGGATTCCTCAAAAAAGAATGTATGTGTATCCTGATGTCATGGCGATCGCAGGTAAACTAGAATTTGCAGAAGGAAGACGAGATACTTTGATTAATCCAGTGTTTATTGCTGAGGTGTTATCAAAATCCACCAGAAGTTATGACAGGGATGAAAAATTTGCGGCTTATCGGTCAATTCCGAGTTTTCAGGAGTATATTCTGATTGACCAGTACAAAATCCACGTTGAGCAGTATTGCAAAACTGAAAATAATAAGTGGATTTTTTCTGAGTATGATGATCCAGATGTAATGTTGTCTCTGGTTTCTGTACCTTGTCAGGTTTTGCTGGGGGATATTTACGATAAGGTTGATTTTGGTGCGGAGGAGTAGGAGGAATTTGTTTCGCGCAGAGGCGCAAAGGGCGCAAAGTTTAGACTTTGAGAAACCAGCGTTGACGGTACATGAGGACGGCTACAGTCCACCATAATAAGACGGTGGCTAGGGCTAATAATAGTGAACCGTTGAATGTTCCAGCCCAGGATGCGAAGATGTCTTGATATATCCAGTTGTAGGTTTTGGTTCTGACTAGGATTTTAATGAGTAAAACTGATGCGACGAAAAGAGCGATCGCATTTAGTCCCATAATTTCAAAAGGTTTACTCCAGCGTCGCATTAATCTCACTTCAATTAATTCATAACAAGCAGCTAAGAGCAATAACGCCCAACCGCTAGTAAAGACGACATAGGAACTTGTCCACAGTTTTTTATTAATAGGGAATACCCAACCCCAAGCCCAACCAATCATTAAGCAACCAATCCCAAATAATGCTAACCCTACGCTTGTCCGTGTTTGTACTGGCTGTTTACGTATCCATTCACCAGTAAAGTAACCAGCCAAAACGCTTACAATGGCAGGAATTGTGCTAAACAGCCCTTCCGGGTCTCCCATGAAGTTGAAGCCATCACCCTTATATAGATGGGCTTTGGGAATGATCAATCGGTCAACATACGCGCCAAAGTTACCTTCTCGCGTCAACACACCCGCACCATAATCTGGTACTGGAATATACATCATCGCCAGCCAGTAGCCAATCAGTAGCACACCAGCTAGTAACCATTGTCCTTTGCGTGGTAACTTGAGAACTATCAAAGAAGCTAGTAGGTAGCTCAGGCTAATACGTTGTAAAACTCCCATCATGCGAATGCTGGTGAAATCAAAAGTCCAAACGCCTTGATTCCAAAAGCCGTTGAGAAACAAACCCAAAATAAACAGAATTGCAGCGCGGCGCAATATCCGCCAGTAAATAGCTGAGGTGGGTTTGTTGTCTTGGGTATATTTGGATAAAGAAAAAGTCATTGCTACACCGACAATGAACAGAAAAAAGGGAAAAACTAAATCAGTTGGTGTGCAACCATGCCAATCAGCATGAGTCAAGGGAAGATAGACATCATCGGCGACTCCCGCCATATTAACGAGAATCATCGCCGCGATCGTGATACCGCGAAATACGTCAAGTGAAGTCAGGCGCATAGGTAGAGTTTTATCTAAGCTCTGCAAGAAGACTCCCGCCATAGTCGCAGACTTGGCGGTGAGATGAATTGTGGGTCAAAAACGAGACACCCTCTGACCAAGATTGAGCGTAGGCAAAATTAGGGAAGAGGGTAGTTGAGTTTTTGACAAGATGATATACTATTTTGTGTACTAACAGTCTACATAAATGCTGGTATTTGAGGCAAAACTTGAGGGTACAGACAAACAATATCAGTCGCTGGATGAGGCGATTAGAACTGCTCGTTTTGTGCGTAATAGTTGCCTCCGTTACTGGATGGATAACAAGGGCATTGGGCGATACGACCTCAATAAGTTCTGCGCCGTACTTGCTGCCAATACAGAGTTTCCTTGGGTTGCTAAATTGAACTCTATGGCTCGTCAAGCTAGTGCGGAAAGAGCCTGGTCTGCTATTGCTCGTTTTTGCGATAATTGCAAGAAATCTAGGCCAGGAAAGAAAGGATATCCACGTTTCAAGAAAGAGCAAACACATGGGAGCGTTGATTACAAAACCTGTGGGTGGCGACTTTCTGATGACCGCAGATACGTCACTTTCTCGGATGGATTTAAAGCGGGAACTTTTAAACTCTGGGGAACTCGTGACCTGCATTTCTACCAACTTAAGCAGTTTAAAAGAGTGCGGGTTGTACGTCGCGCTGATGGGTACTATGCCCAGTTTTGTATTGACCAAGAACGAGTAGAAAGACGAGATCCAACTGGTAAAACTATTGGTATCGATGTGGGGTTGAACCATTTCTACACCGATAGCAATGGAGAAACAGTTGCAAACCCTAGACATCTTCGTAAAAGCGAAAAGTCTTTGAAACGGTTGCAACGCCGTTTGTCTAAGACTAAAAAGGGTTCTAACAATAGAGTCAAGTTGAGAAATAAACTTGCGCGTAAGCACCTCAAAGTCAGTCGCCAGCGTAAAGATTTTGCTATTAAGACAGCAAGGTGCGTGGTGAGGTCTAACGACCTTGTGGCGTATGAAGATTTGCAGGTGCGGAATATGGTCAAGAATCATCGCTTGGCTAAGTCGATTAGTGATGCTTCCTGGTCGCTGTTTCGTGAATGGGTTGAGTATTTCGGTAAAGTGTTTGGTGTGGTGACTGTTGCAGTACCACCTCATTACACTAGCCAGAATTGCTCTAACTGTGGTGAGGTCGTTAAGAAATCTCTTAGTACAAGAACCCATGTTTGTCCTCATTGTATGCTCACCCTTGACCGGGACTGGAACGCAGCGCGAAACATCTTAGAAAAAGGATTAAGTACGGCGGGTCACGTCGGAACTAACGCCTCTGGAGACATCGACCTCTGCTTGGGTGGAGAAATCCCTCCAAGTAAGTCGAGTCGCGGAAAGAGGAAACCCAAAGAGCGATCTTTGGAATCCCCCACTATATTCGGTACTCCGAATTAGTGGTGGGAGGATGTCAAGCTGGATGAGTATCTAAACTACCCTGCTTGCTGTCGGTGAGCTATTAAGATTTACAAATTACCGAACAAATATATAAGGTCAGGTAACGACACTTTGACAAATAATTAATAAATGTACACAAATTCAATTTAGTTACCCCCTATGCCAGTTAAAGTTGGAGACACTGCGCCTGATTTTACCCTGCCTGCTCAAAATGGCTCAAAAGTGAGCCTGAGCGAGTTTCGCGGCAAAAAAGCTGTGGTGCTTTATTTTTATCCCAAAGACGATACACCAGGATGTACAGCAGAATCCTGCGCTTTTCGTGACCAGTATGAAGTTTTTCAAAATGTCGGTGCTGAAGTCATCGGCGTTAGTGGCGACTCTAGCGAATCTCACCAGCGATTTGCAGCGAAGTACAACCTACCATTTACGCTATTAAGCGATAAAGGCGACCAAGTACGCAAGCTATACGGCGCAACAGCAGCGTTTGGTCTGTTCCCTGGTCGTGTTACCTATGTCATCGACCAAGAGGGAATAGTGCGCTATGTATTTGACTCAATGTTTAACTTTAATGGTCACGTTGAGGAAGCATTAAAAACATTGCAACAGCTGGCGGCAAAATAAAATCATCTGAAATTCTTGTAGAGGCGTAGCACTGCTACATCTCTACATTATATTTTGGATTGGAGATGTCTATTTAAGATTTTGGCATTTTGGCAACTTCTTCAAAATTGTGCGTGATGAGTAATGAGTGATGAGTAATGAGTAATGAGTAATGAGTAATGAGTGATGAGTAATGAGTAATGAGTGATGAGTAATGAGTAATGAGTGATGAGTAATGAGTAAAAAATTTACTTATTACTTTTCAATTATTGGCTGTACCTCATAAACATCGAATCTGCTGTATTTCCAGAAATAAGTTATCTTAGATGTATAGGTTAATACTTAAATAATGTAATATCAGTTTTTCTGACATTTGCATACATCCCGTGGGGAGATGCCAAGGTATGGGAATAATAGGTAGATTAATCCGGGATGTTGTTATGCACTGGATTTAAAGAGAGGTTTGGTGATGAGCCAAACCTTTTTTCTTGATTAGAGTATTATCGTTCTGCCATCACTCTGTGATCTGTTCCAACATCTGTCGATTGTGGCTTGGAGTTCTTTTAAAACAACTGGTTTGGCTAGATACTCGTTAGCTCCGGCTGTCAAACATCTCTCGCGATCGCCTGGCATGGCTAAGGCAGTTAGGGCGATAATTTGGACTGGGGCTAGTTCTGAGAGATTGCGGATACGGCGTATGGTTTCGAGTCCATCAATTCCGGGCATTTGGATATCCATCAAGATAATCTTGGGTTTGTACTCTTGTGCAGCGTTGATTGCCTCCTCGCCATTTTTGGCAATAATTACTTGATATCCCTGCATACTGAGGTAGGCGGAAAAGGTATCGATGTTTGCTTGATTATCTTCTGCTAGTAAGATCAGCAATTGTTCCGGTATGTCATCGCTGCTGAGATAACTAGCTTCTGGGGTAGATTGTTGCTCCTCGGAGATTGTCTGTGGCTGTAAGACTTCGGGCTGCTCCTTGTCTGGTATTTCAAAATAAGGCAAGGTGACAGTGAAACAACTCCCTTGCCCAACGGTACTCACCACATCAATGCTGCCGTTTTGCAATTCCACCAAGCGGCTAACCAGGGATAGGCCTAAACCTGTACCAGTGTACTGACGATTCAGACTGCTATCAACTTGCACAAAAGATTGGAACAGTTTGGGTATGTCTGCTTGAGCAATACCGATACCAGTATCGCTGACAGAGAATTTGATGTGAGGGTACTGGGAATTAAAGGAAGAATTTACTCCCTCTGCTTCCTCTAGCCAAACCTTGAGCGTTACCGATCCACCTTCTGGAGTGAATTTGATGGCATTACTCAATAAGTTAATGAGTATTTGGCGTGTCCGCAATTCGTCTAAGGTAATCTCATCAACATTCCCAGGAATGTCTAGATTTAGTTCGATGTTTTTGCTAATGGCTATTTGCTTGACAAAACTGAGACTGAAACTGCACAAGTTGTTGATTGAGACTGGCGCAATCTGCAATTCCACCTTGCCAGACTCAATTTTTGCCAGATCCAGAATGTCATTAATCAAAGCGAGTAGATGTTGGCCGCTACTTTCAATTGTGGCGATCGCTTTTTTTTGTGATGAATTTAGTTCCCCAAAAATGTTTTCCTGTAGGCATTCAGACATTCCTAGGATGGCATTGAGGGGTGTCCGCAACTCATGACTCATGCTAGCCAAAAACTCGCTCTTGGCTTGGTTAGCGGCATCTGCTGCTATTTGCATATTCTGTGCTTGTTCTAGCAGTTTTGCCTGTTGTACTGCCACACCTAACTGTGTAGCAATTTGAGTGATAAATTCTTTTTCTTTTCTGTGCCATTGGCGCGCAGCTGAACACTGGTTAATACAAAGTAACCCCCACAGTGTTTCACCAATAAACAGAGGTGCTATCAGGTAGGCTTTGATCTGAAATTTCACCAAAGTTGCCACATAGCAAGGGTCAAGATCCGCTTGCTCGATGTCCTCCAGTATGTAAAACTTTCTCTGAGATTCTGGCTTTCCATAGTTACGAAAACAACCATCTCTAACGGGGATAGCGATCGCAGAAACATAACCTGCACGCACATCTTCGGAGATAATCTCTCCTAATGTAAAATCAGAGTTAGGATCAAAGCGAAACACTGCCACACGATCAGCATTGAGCAGTTGGCGGACTTCTTGAGTGGTAGCCTGAAATATTTTGCTTAAATCCAAGGATTCCCGAATTTTGGTAATCACACCCATCAATGTCTGCTGTTGCTCTGCAAAAATTGCCAGATCCTTGGCGAGTTTCTCCGCCAAAGTACGCTTTTGGTTGGCGATGCTTATGGATTCCTGCAACTCCAATGTGCGAATTTCTACCTGTTGCTCCAAATTGGCATTGAGAATCTGCACTTGATTGTATAGTTGGTACTGTTTGACAGCAGAGGAAAATCGTTCACTCATGGCTTGAGCTAGGCGGATATTAGCCTCTGTCCATGCTTGTGCCTGACCTTTTTTGATTTGCTGCCATGCCTCAAAGGATTTGCGGGGGGATAATTGGCGTGTGTCGGGTTGGTGATAACCTGCCCAGGTCAATTTTTGGTCAACCTCATCTCGAAAAATACTCAGGCTACCCAACACTTCCTGACCAAAGTAAAGTGGGATAATCAGTACACCTCGAATCTGCGTTGATTCAAATGCAAAAGTCAGGGTACGAAACAGAGGTTCTTTGTAGATGTCAGCGATCGCCCAGATATCAGACTCCGTTTCTAATGTTTGCGGTACTTCCTTGAGCGCATACATTGCCCGCATCCATGGCACCGACCAGGGTTTACTAGCAGTATGAGAATCAGCTTGGTCATCAATTTTTGTCACTACTGATCTAAGATACTTCTGCCACAGGATATTTTCCTCAATGGGTCTACCAGTTACCCAATCCAGGGGTTGTGGTTGTGTACCGCAGGTATAGATTTCCGCATTCTGTTGAGAATTTTGACTAGACAGATACAACCGGCCACCAGATCCTTGAAAGACCTTGACAACTTCCTCCAATGCTGCTTGTAGTTGCACTGTAGGTGTAGTGTAGAGTAATGCGGTAACACGGTTGATATTGGCTTCCTGTTGGGCTTGTTCGCGTACACGTTCGAGTAAAATCGACTGAGCGATCGCGATCGATACCTGATCTACAACCGACTGAATAAACAATAAATCCTCTTCGGTTACAACCCGTGACTCTGAATGATGGGATACCAGTAAACCCCAAAGATAGTTGCTGGTAGCCAAAGATGGTTGTAAAGTCTTACTGGAATTTGTCGCTTCAATGACAATCGGTACTACCACAGAGGATTTTACACCCATTGCACTCATGTACTCTCGATGGCAAGGGTCTACGGGACGATAGCGAATATCTTGATTCTCCAGAGATTCACCTGTTTCTACACAGTCCAATGAGCTGATACCGATTTGATGGGAATCTAAATTAATAATTGTGCGCTGACGTGCGCGTAAATACAATTCGCGGGCATAGGGTGGAATGTCATCGGCTGGAAAATGCAGATCTAATAGAGAAGGAAGGCGATTTTCACAAATTGATTCTGCAATAACTAAACCGTGACCATCTGCTTGAAACTGGTAGATTTTAACTCGATCAGTTCCCAAAAACAAACGAACTTCGGCAACGGTTGCAGATAAGATTTCTTGCAGTTCCAATGATTGTCGAATGCGGTTGCTGATACGATGTAGCATTAACTGCTGTGTCAAACCACCTGATTGCTCCTGAACACTACTTTGAGCTTCTTGTTCGTTTGCTGGGTTCATTGCAAATAATTAGGGAATACCTAAAATAAGGCAGAAGGTACACTTCCCTGAAATGGTACGCCTGCCCTCAGTGAATCTATTAATAATTACTGAGTATATAATAATCTATCTTTAGTATAATTGACAAATTCTCTTAAAAAATAAAATAAAAAATTAACAAAACCTTAACCTATCAAAAGTGTTTATAGACGAGCGCAACAGTTTGAAAGCCGCGATCGCGTGGAAAATTTCCGCGAGTTAATACCTTGTGTCTTTCTTGTCGAATTTTGAATTTTCAA
Source organism: Nostoc sp. PCC 7524 (assembly GCF_000316645.1). Classification (NCBI taxonomy): domain Bacteria; kingdom Bacillati; phylum Cyanobacteriota; class Cyanophyceae; order Nostocales; family Nostocaceae; genus Nostoc; species Nostoc sp. PCC 7524. The sequence goes on along the minus strand of NC_019684.1, from coordinate 1,511,990 downwards.
ATCTTGCCACTACCCAATAAATACAACAATGCCATCCGTACAGCTACACCACTTGTCACTTGTGACTGAATCAAACTAAATTCCGGATCATCCATTAAATCTGAACTGATTTCCACACCCCGATTAACTGGCCCCGGATGTAAAACTTTAACGTGAGGCTGGCATAGTTGTAACTTAGCGCGAGTAATGCCAAATAACTGATGATATTCTCGCAAACTTGGTAATAAATGGGCAGTCATACGTTCTTTTTGTAGGCGTAACGTCATGACAAAATCAGCATTTTCTAAAGCGGGTTCTAACTGCCAATGAATAAATAGTTCACCTGGAGGTACTTCTGTTCCTTCCTCACAGATATACTCACCGAATAACTTAGGTAACAAAGTCGGTGGAGCAGCTAAATGTACTTCCGCACCACTGGCAATTAAACTCCAAATATTAGAACGTGCCACACGAGAATGCAGAATATCCCCGACAATGGCAATTTTTTGACCATTTAATAATTCCAGTCTGGGGTTAACTGGGTCAATTAGACTACAAATTGTAAATAAATCTAGTAGTGCTTGGGAAGGATGCTCATGTTGTCCATCGCCAGCATTGAGGACACTAACTTTCACACCTAGGCGATCCATTTCTTGAGCGATCGCATTTGGGACTCCGGCTTCTTTATGGCGAATCACCATAATATCAGTTCCCATGGCCAAATAGGTTTTCGCGGTGTCGAGAATTGTTTCACCCTTCGTCATGGAAGAAGTAGCAGCTGCAAAGTTGAGTGTATCTGCACTCAGACGTTTGGCGGCGATTTCAAAACTACTGCGGGTGCGGGTAGATGGTTCAAAAAATAAATTTGCCACTACCTGTCCTTGCAAAGCTGGTACTTTCTTTGTTCGCCGTGATAACACTTCCTGAAAACTCGCAGCCGTTTGTAAAACAGTATCGTATTCACCAGCAGTGAAGTCAGCTAAAGAAAGGACGTGATGACGATTCCAAGTGGAGGTAGGCATGGATTGGGGATTGGGGATTGGGGACTGGTGACTGGGTACTGGGCATTGGACATTGAGGTAAACATTTCTCCCCTGCTGCCTCTGCTGCCTCTGCCTTCTACCCCCTCCCCCTGCTTCCTAACTGGGTAAATTAAAAACTTTCAAAGCGATGGAAAT